>JAJDNR010000185.1 GCA_022340565.1 Desulfofustis sp. | reverse complement strand
ATAAAATGGGCCACATCGATCTCCTTCGGGCATACGTGTGAACACGCCCGCGAAGTGTGGCACCGGTACACCCCTTCCTCGCTGTATAAATCCGCGAGGCGCTGATTCTTTTCCTGCTCGCGGGGATCGAGCACCCGGACGATGGTGGCGAGCAGCGCGTTGGGTCCGAGGAACCGGTGATGGCTGGAAATACATGCGGATACGCAGCAGAAACAGTTGATGCACCTGGTCGCTTCTACGTACATCTCGAGGTCATCGGGGTTGATCGGGTGCTCTTCTCCATCCGGGGCGGGTTCCAGCGGCTTGATGATATAGGGTTTGACACGATCCACCTTTTCGTAGGCGCGGTCGGTGTCGATCACCAGGTCTCTCACCACCGGTGCGATCTGCAGCGGCTCGATGGTAAATTCATGGGTCTGGAAATAGGATACCGCATTTTCCACAAGCAGGTCGCAGGCGAGCATCGGCTTGGAGTTTATCCTCATCGAGCAGGTACCGCACTGGCCATGCTCGCACGAGGAATTCCACGTCAGACCGGGATCGATCTCATCGTTTATCTTGCGCAGTACATCGACAAAGCGCATGATCGGCCCAGCCTCGACCTGATAGGTCTGAAACCACGGCTTTTCGCGGTCCGGGGAGGATCTGTGTATATGCAGGGTCAGGTCGTAAACAGGTGTCATGGTGTTACTTGTGGCTTCTTTTTCCATATCTTTCAGTAGGTGCGTTCAATGAAACCAAACTTGTCGCCGTATTCTCCGCCGCCCTTGAAGATGCTCAGATCGATTTCACGTTTGCCGACGAGGTATGTGCCGTCAGGACCAATTGACACCAGGGTGTGGTGATTGAACTCGTCACTGCGCTGCGGGTAATCGTCCCGGAAATGGGCGCCCCTGGACTCCTTGCGATACTGTGCGGCGATCGTGATCGATTCGGCCACCAGCAGCAGGTTGTCGAGTTCCCAGCGCTGCAGCAGTTCCTGGTTCATCATCAGACTGGAGTTGGTCAGTCTGGTGTGCTGCCGCCTCTGCTTGATCTCATCGATCACCGAAAGCGCCTCGTTCATCGAGGCTTCGGTTCTAAACACACTGACTTTTTCGGTCATCGTCGAACGCAGTCGGTTGCGCAGGCGGCCGATGCTTTCCGTACCGGTACCGTTGAAGTAACGGGAAAATTGCTCATCAAACAGCCTCGGTTGGGGGTCAGGTGCTGCATCCGGCTCGCTTTCCATGTGAGAACATGCCATTTCTCCGATCAGCTGCCCCATGGTGATCAACTCCAGGATCGAATTGGTGCCGAGCCGGTTGAAACCGTGAAAGCTTGCGGCGGCGCATTCCCCGGCTGCATAAAGTCCGTTTATCAGGTTGCCGTCGCTGCCCTGCACCTCTCCGAATTCGCTGGTCGGTATGCCGCCCATATGATAGTGGTTGCTCGGCCGCACCGGACAGAGGTCGGTTTTCGTGTCGAGATTCACATAACGTTTGAAGAAACTCGATACTTCGGGGATCTGCTTTTCATGCACGTCAGCGGAAAGATGCCGCAAATCGATCCAGACGTGGGGAATGTTGTGATCGGGATTGATAACACCCCTGCCCTCCCTGATCTCCGATTCAATCGCTCGGGCTACCAGATCACGGGGGGCGAGTTCCTTCATCTTCGGGGCATAATTGACCATGAATGGCTCATGGTCGCGATTTCTGAGGATGCCCCCCACCGACCTGAGGGTTTCACTGGCCAGGATCCCCGGACCGACGATGCCGGTCGGATGGAACTGTACTGCTTCCGGATCCATCACCGGCAGGGCGCTCTGCAGTACGAGAGCGAGTCCGTCGCCGGTATTCTGACGGCAGTTTGTGGTAACCCTGAAGACCTGGCCGGAGCCGCCGGTGGCAAGGATGGTGGCCTTTGCCAGAATTCTGATAAACGTCCCGTCCTTCTGGCGGAAGGCGACGGCCCCGAAACACTGTCCGCTGTCGATCAGCAGTTCGACCCCGATGGTCTGGTTCATGAACGTGATGCCCTTCTTCAGCGTTTCCCCCCAGCTGGTGTCCATGATCCCCTTGCCGGTCCGGTCCGCCTCGAAAACCGCCCGGTACACCGAGGCCTCGCCAAAGTTTCTGGTATGACCTCCGAAGGTCCGCTTGGAAAGCCGCCCGTCGCGGTTTCTGGAAAAATGCATTCCACGGTTCTCGAGCCACAGGATCTGTTCCCATGCCGACTCGCAAATGCGCTTTACGACCTTCTGGTCGGCGGTGCAGTCTGACCCTTTCCAGGTGTCGAACATGTGATAGATGGTTGCGTCGAGAGGATCCTTCGGATCCACGGCGGCGAGTCCTCCCTGAGCGGTCGAGGTATGTGACTTCTGGGGATGGGTAACCTTGGTCAGGGCGATGACCTTCGATGCGGGGCGCTTCTCCAGTATCTCGGCTGCACATCTCAGGGCAGCCCCTCCGGCTCCGATGATCAGCGCGTCGCAGCGGATGGTCGAATCGATTCCAATCTTCATTCTGTCACTTCCTGGCCGTCTAATTATGCCGTTACGATGAGTCTGATTCCCTGCAGCGCAAACATCGTCAGGATAACGATTACGCCAAGCATGCAGCTTCTGCGTACCTGCACGGAGGTGAGATAGTCGTTGCAGATCGAGACAACCCCGTAGCCGCCGTGAAAAAGCACGCTGAGCAGCAGCAGAATGTCGACACAAACGATGAACGGCTGGTCGAGCCGCGCGGTGATGAATGCCACGTCCTTACCTGTCTGCACATTCAGGTGCATGAACAGCATGTGCGCCGGGACGATCAAAAACAGAAACGAACCGGTGATGCGCTGCAGCTTCCAGACCATTGAGGTTCGGGTGCTGCGGATTCGAGCGATCGTGAGATAGGCGATAAAAGCACTGGCGAGCATGGTGTTGAGCCAGTAGAAGTGTGCCGAAACCTGCTGGTCACCGATGATCATGAAATAACCGAGCAGCACCATGAATCCGCTGCAGGTGCCAAACACAATCCGCGACAGTCGGGGATCCCAGCGGGTATCGAACAGTTCATAGATGATCACGCGGCCGCCGTTGACACAATGAAAAATAACCGGCAGCGCCAGCAGCCATTCGAGAAACACCATGAAGGGGGCATTGAACAGCGCCGCTTTCTTCTGGAATACCTCGGGGGCTGCGAGTGCCGACAAGGTATTGATGTGGAGCAGCACGTAGAACAGCAGCAGGCAGCCTGTAACCCTGTGCAGCCAGCAGATCAGATAGTCCCGGCCCCTGTTTCTGGCTACGGTAGACCACCCCTGGAAGATCTCCCATAGAATTTTTCTGTCACCGGTAATCACCGTGTTTCTCCTCGGCGGGTGAGGGTTTTGTCGATATGTGACGTTTCATGCTGCTCGACATAGTGAAGGAAATTGCTGACCGCACGGTTGATGTGATCTTCCACCAGTTCTCTGAGCCGGGAGAGATCGGCTCCGGGATCGAGCAGCATGTCGAGAATCCGGGCATGCACCCGGTAGGAACGCTGCAGATCTTCCTGGTAATACTGGTAGGAAAACCGATGCCACATGGCCTGCATGCGCAGCGTCTTGAGCGTGTCGATCAGCAGCGGGTTCCCGGAGCCGTTGATGAACAGCTCGTGGTAGGCAAGATGGTGGGCGTGGAACCGACCCGTGTCACCTGCTCCGACCGCCGCCTCCATAGCTGCTAGTTCCCGTTTCATCGATTCACGTTCCAGATCGGTCAGCGACCGGTGGGCGAGCGCCGCGGCGAGACCTTCGAGCGCTGCCCTGACCGGGAAATGGTCGATGATATCCTTTCTTGTTACCAGTTTCACGAAGGTGCCCCGCCGCGGGACGATCTCGACCAGCCCTTTCTTCTCCAGGTCGCGAAATGCCTCCCGCAGCGGCGACCTGGAAACACCGAAGCGGGCCTGCAGTTCCTGCTCGATGAGCCGATCGCCGCCCCGGATGTTCCCTTCGAGAATATCGGCTGAGAGAATGTCTGCCACCTGGTGGCCGAGGCTATAGATTTTTTTCTCGATTACCATGATGTGATCGCCGGCGGACCGCCGCATCCACGACCGCTTAGTCAAGGTCGAAATTACAATTGTCGACAATTTACTTGACCATTACGGTTCTTTCAACTCGTTTTTACATCCACCGAATAAAATTGAGTTAAAGGAAGATCGGGCTTTACAGGCCCAACTCCTCGTTGACGAGAATGACTTTGATCCTGCCCTTGGGGTACGATTTCTCGGTGATGACCCAGGTGTTGCAGATACGCTGAGGACTTTTGCAATCCATGCACCTCCCCGTCTTGATGCAGGGTATCTTCCATCCCTTGTGCCTGGCACCATTGAGCGGGGCGGCTTGGCGCCTGATCCGCATAAAGGCACTCTCTATATCGGCAACCACCTTGTTCCTGCCGATCACCAGTACCACGTGTCTGGGGCCGAAGGTGATCCCGCCGACCCGGTTGCCCACCATATCGAGGTTGACAAGCTGTCCCTTTTCTGTGACCGCGTTGGATCCGGTCAGAAACAGATCGACGAGAAGCGCCTGCCTTCTGCGCTCAATGAGTTCATCCCGGGGGATACCTCGTTCAAATGTGTCGATAAACCTGATCCGGGGATCCGCTTTGAGCTGATCGAGGATGGGGGTCGCAAGGAGGCTCATCGAATCTCCGAGCGAAGCGCTGGTTACCTTTAGGGCGGCTCGTATCTGCTCATTGAAAATGACCGCAGCCTGTTCACAGTCGTCCGCGATATGGGTTTCAAAATTGTTTTTCGACAGCGCCTCTGCGCATGTCTGCAGTTTCAGTTTCCAGAAGTTTTTTTGATATTCCACCATGCTGTCTCCCTGTTCCGCCGTCAACCGCTGGCAGGGGCCCGGGTATGTGGGAACGAAACATTCTCCCCTTCCCGGCCCGGACTCGATATCTGCAATTGCTTGCTATTGCCACTGGTATCCGGTAGGCTAGATTAATGCCGTATTTTCGGGAACTAATCAATAAAATTGAATTCTACGTGACCCTTCCCGTGATCTCATGAGTCGATCATTCTTCAGTGCAGCCGCACTGCCGTCGCTCATTGCCCAACTGGTCCTGTTCTTCATTGCCGCGGCTGTTCTCGCTCTGCTCTATCTTTCCTATCGGCCCGGAGATTATCTGACCGCATTTGTATTCGCCGGCATGCTGCTGATCGTTCCGTGGCTGGTCATCTCCCTGCTGCCGACCATACTCGTCCTCAAGGACAGAGCGTTGCGCAGAGAATTGTTGTGGAATCAGATAATCACGATGCTCTCCGCTTTCGCAGTGCTCTGCGGGCTCAGCGTGTATGCCGGGGCCGACACGATGCTCCTGTACCACCTCAACTCATACCTGGATTCTGTCATGAATGGTGTGTCAGATATTTTCACGAGCACCCTATCGCTAATTAAACGGGCTATATCCGTGCTTGCAGAGTTCTATCGGCGCACCATAGCTCCGCTTTTTTCCGGTTAAACGGCAGGCTGCGCCGCGACTCGGGCCTGCGTTACATACTTTTCCATGATGAGACGGTAAAATAAACAACCCCCAGCCTGTTCTCCGCATTTTGAGGTTGAGCAATGAATTTGAATCCATACAGTATGGGAGGGTGCAGGATCAATTCCCTGTTTGCCGTCAACTTCCTTATTGTGCTGCTGAAACATGTATAAATCACGAGTACTTATCCCTATATTGACAGGTTTCATCTTCTGTGCTTCGGTTCAAGAAGGCTGCTGCGAACGCTTCAACTGCGGTGACAATCATCAGGTCAGAATCATCGCCGATGACGACACCATGATCGACCAGGTCTGCAGCGGTTCT
>JAJDNR010000182.1 GCA_022340565.1 Desulfofustis sp. | reverse complement strand
ACCGACGTTGACATCAGCCATGAAAAGGTCCGTGAGCGCGGTGACCGCGATGCCGCGGTCCAGGCGGCGATGGGACCGGACCGGCAGGCTCGTTTTGTCGATCAGACGGTGATCGTGACCGATGAGGGCAAACGCACGGCCTATCTTCTGAGCGGCAAATTCCCCGGCTTCAAGACCAACATTGCGGTGATGATGGCGCTCGATCCGGCCTACTCGATGATCGGGCTCGAGATCATGGAGCATGAAGAGGACCCCGGTCTGGGCGCCGAGATCGAACAGGATTATTTCAAGAACCAGTTCAAGTACAAGCCCTTCGACAAGCTCAAGACCATCGACGTCGTCAAGGAACCGATGCCGGCCGAATACGTGAAGGCGCTGGAAGGCGGGATTGACGAGACAGCCGCCGTGGACATCATGAAGCAGTACAAGGACAAGGATATCTACGCACTCACCGGCGCCACCATTTCATCGAAATCGGTCAGCTCCGGGGTGAAGGGGATGGTCAAGAAATTCGCCTACCGCCTCGATATTCTCGACCAGGTGCTGGAACAACAGCATATCGGCGTACCCTTTTAATTGAGAGGAATTCAGCGTGGCTACCGACAAGACCAATTTTCAACTCGTCGCCAACGGGATCCTGAAAGAGAACCCGATCTTCAAGCTGGCGCTTTCGATGTGCCCGGCGGTTGGCATCTCCACCACGGTGATCAACGGGCTGATGCTCGGCACCGCCGTTCTCTTCGTGCAGGTGTTCTCCAGCGTCACCATTTCGCTGCTGAAGAACTTTATTCATCCCCGTATCCGCATACCCACCTACACGCTGACCATTGCCACCTGGGTTACGGTCATCGACCTGAGCCTGGCCGCCTATTTCCCGGCCGCGTATGCAAAGATGGGTATATTCGTGAAGATCATCGTCGCTTTCGCGATCATCACCATGCGGCTCGAGATGTTCGCGTGCAAGGAAAAGGTCAGTTCTTCGTTCTGGGACGGGCTCGGCATGGGGCTCGGCTTTCTCGTCGGCATGGTGGCGATCGGCTTCGTCCGTGAACTGCTTGGTTCCGGCGCGATTTTGGGATACGACGTGCTTGGATTCAAACCGCTGCTGTTCTTCATCCTGCCGAGCGCCGGTTTCTTTGTGGTCGGTCTGATGATGGGGTTTTTCAACTGGATCGAAGCATCTTACAGTGCACGGAAAAAGAGGTAAGCGATGAACCGGATACTCTACACACTGCTCCTTTTGATCTTCGGTCTGGCCGGTTTTGCGGCGACGGCCTGGGCGGCCGACGGCCTCATCTCGGGTACCGAGTTCGGCGCGGAAAACGAGATTATCGTCAAATTCAGCAAGGCGGTGGACAAGGCGGAGGCCGCAGACCCCTCCCACTATATCGTTTTCGAGGAATCGGATCCCGACATCAGGCTCGAAATATCCTCGGTCACGGTTGCCGATAACGGCAAGCAGGCGGTACTGACCTTCACCGACCCGCTCAACAGCTCCAAGACCCACATCGTCAACGTATCCGGTATAGGCGGCGTCGAGCAGGCCTCGTCCCCGGTCAGCAAGTCATATGCCGGCTACCTGATCTCGGTTTTGATCTCGGCCCTGCTGATCAACAATTTCGTGTTCACCAAGTACCTGGGGCTCTGCGTCTTTTTCGGCACATCCAAGCGCAAGGAGACAGCCAAGGGCATGGGCGTCGTGTTCACCATCGTCATCGTGGTCGCGGTGTCGATGAGCTGGGTTCTCTACCAGTATGCGCTGAAGCCCTACCACCTCGACTATCTGCAGATCGTAGTCTTCATCGGCCTGGTCTCGCTCACCGTCCAGGCGGTCGACACGGTCCTGCGCAAGGTCAACCCGGTGCTGTTTAAATCCTTCGGCGTGTACCTCGTTCTGGTCATCGCCAACTGCGTCATCATTGCCGTACCGCTGCTGATGGCCAGTAACGAATATAACTATTTCGAGACATTCATGCTCAGCCTCGGGGCCGGCGGCGGCTTTCTGCTTGCCCTCTACCTGATGAGTTCGGTCAGGGAGCGCATCGAGCTCGCTAAAGTTCCAAAATCGTTCAAGGGGCTGCCGATCGCTTTCATCGTGGCCGGGCAGTTCGCGATGGCCTTCCTGGGGTTTTCCGGACTGCAGCTGTTCTGATCGGAGCGTGTGAACTATCGTTTGAACCGGAGTTGTGAATTATGGATCCTGAATTATTGAAACTGGCATTAGGCGGCCTTGTCGTCCTCGGCTGCATCGGGCTGTTCTTTGGAATCGGCCTGGCGCTTGCCGCCCACAAATTCGCGGTCGAGTCGAACCCGCTCATCGAGGAGGTTCTCGAATCCCTGCCGCTGGCCAACTGCGGCGGCTGCGGATACCCGGGCTGCGAGGGCTATGCGATCGAGGTGGTCACCAACCCCGATGTGCCGCCCAATCTGTGCTTTCCGGGAAAAGAGGCGGTCGCCGAGAAAGTTGCCGCGCTTACCGGCAAAAAGATGACCGCGGTGGAAGACACCATCGCCGTTACCCGGTGTTCGAGGGTTGAGGGCAAGGTCAAACAGAAACACAAGTATATCGGCTTTTCCACCTGCACCGCCGCCAACTTGGGATACGGCGGTCCGGTGTCCTGCCCGTACGCCTGTGTGGGACTCGGTGAGTGTGCGGCTGCCTGCCCCTTCGGGGCGATTGAAATGGTCGATGATTTTCCGGTCATCGACCCGGACAAGTGCGTCAGCTGCGGCGTGTGCGTGAAGACCTGCCCGAAGAAGATCATCGAGATCCAGACCATGAAGGCCCGGGTCTGGGTGCCCTGTTCGACGAAGGACGCCGGCAAGGCGGTGATGGGTGTCTGCGAGGTTGGATGCATCGGCTGCAAGATGTGCGTCAAGGTGTGTCCTGCCAATGCGGTTGCCTACCAGGGCAATCTGGTCATAATCGACCACGCGGCCTGTATCGCCTACGGTCCTTCCTGCGGGGAAGCCTGCGTCGAAAAGTGTCCGCGCGATATCTTCAGGCACTACCAGGGCCGTGAGGTCGTTGCCAGGGCTGCCGATACGGGATTGAAAATGGCAGGCTGACAAGCCTGCCGGCCGCTGACGATGCAGGACTATAATGGAAAACGGTGTTGACGACAGACGCCGTAACCTGCTCAAACTAACGGGGCTGCTCGGTCTGGCAGCCCTGTCTCCGCTCGTTATTCCCGCTGAACATGCTGAGGCGCTGTGGTTCAGCCGCAAGCAGCTCAAGGTCTCCAGGACTCGCCTGTCGATGGGGACTTTCGTTTCAATTACCGCCATCCATCCGTCCCGGGACGAGGCTGAAGAGGCGATAGAGCTGGCTTTTGCCGAGGTGGATCGGCTCGCCTTCCTGCTGTCCCGCTACGAACCGAACTCGCCGGTTTCCCAGTTGAACCGGGCCGGGGTGCTGGATGAGGTCCCCGGTGAAATCTACCAGGTCATGTCCCGGGCCCTCTATTTTTACCAGCACAGCGGCGGGGTTTTCGATGTGTCGGTGGAACCGCTGATGGACCTCTATCAGTCGAGTTTCGCGGCCGGCAAAAAGCCGGGAGACGACATAATCGAGCGGGTGCTGGCAAACGTCGGAGCCCAGTACATCGAGTTGCAGCAAGGCCGCATCACCTTCAACCGCCCCGCTATGGGGATCACCCTCGACGGTATCGCCAAGGGATACATCGTCGACCGGGCCTCCCACGTCATGAAAAGGCACGGGATTGCCAATCACCTGATCAACGCCGGCGGCGATATCTGCACGTCGGGGGCAGCCGCAGGCGGCAGAAAATGGACGGTCGCCATCCAGGATCCCGACAAGAAAAAGGAATTTCCCGACATCGTCGAGATGGCGGACGGTGCCATAGCGACCTCGGGCAACTACGAAATTTACTATGACCAGGAGAAGCTCTTCCACCATATCATCGATCCCCGCACCGGCCACTCGCCGCATCATTCTTCGAGCGTGACGGTGACGGCGCCGACCGCAATGGACGCGGATGCGCTGGCCACCGCCCTTTTTGTGCTTGCACCCGGGGAAGGACGTGGTTTAATTGAGACGAGGCCTGACAACGAATGCTTTATCATCGATCGCGACGGCCGGATTACCCGCTCATCCGGGTGGCCGGGTTGACAGGTTCACCAGAGCATATCGAAAGCCGGCGGGACTTCCGACCGGCTTCTTCATTACCGAGCAACAACCCGAACTGCTGGAGACTACCATGGCTAAGCATCTGATCATCGACACGGGCGATAATTTCGTCGGATCAATCACCTTGAACCGGCCCGACAACCTCAATACCTTCAACAGCCCGATGGCGGGAGAACTGGCCCAAGCCCTGCTGGACATGGATGCTGATCCGAAGGTCAGGGTGGTCATCGTCAAAGGCGCCGGCAAGGCATTTTGCGCCGGGATCGACGTCAATGAACTGGAGGGCAAGTCGACGCTGCAATACCGCGAATGGATCGAGCATATGGAGCGGCCGCTGATCACCGTCGCCAAAATGAAAAAACCGGTCATCGCTCAGGTGCAGGGTGTCGCGGCGGCCAACGGCATGGGGCTGGTGGCGGCGGCGGATCTGGCCATTGCCGCGGAAAACACCAAGATGGGACTGACCGCCATCAACGTCGGACTCAACTGCGTAGGACCGGTCATTCCGGTAGCCCGCTGCGTGGGCCGCAAAAAGGCCTTGGAACTCCTGCTCTACGGTAACCTGATCAAGGCCGATGAAGCACAAGCATTGGGACTGATCAACCGAATCGCGGCCAGGGAAAATCTGGACAAAGAGGCGATGGACTGGGCCGTCGAACTGGCCCGCAAGAGCCCGGTGGCGCTGCAGATTGCCAAGAAGGCATTTTATGCATCGGAAGACATGGACTATTTCAGGCAGTTCGACCTGATGAACGAAGCCTTTGCCCGGCTCTGTTCCAGCGATGACGCGAAGGAAGGGGTCAAGGCCTTTTTCGAGAAACGTACAGCGGTCTGGAAAGAATGTTGAAACCGCCGGCATTCAGGAGGGCTTCGGCGGCGCTGGCGGCGCTGTCGCTTGCCGCTTTCGGCTGCGGGCAGGCGCAGGCCTACCAATGTTCGGGGTCGATGTACAACAACCCGGCATTCGAGCAGCAGGTCAGCGATTTTTCCCCATACGACAAAATTTATCTGATCGTCAACTGTATCAGCCTGGAGCCGGGCGACTATTCGATGCACGTCAACTGGATCCACTCCAAGCGCGGCATCGTCCGCTCAGACAAACACCGGTTCAGCGTCGCGGAAAGGCAAAATCACGGGGTATTCTTCTGGATGAAACTGAGCAAGAAGGGTCCGCTGGCGTCGATGTTCTCGAACCAGGATTTCCATGAGGAAAATTTCGGACAATGGGTGGTTGAAGCGTATCTGAACGAGGCACAGGTTTCAGCCAATGAATTTACCATAACGGATGACTGAAACCGGGTTCTGCCGCACCACAGAAAAAGGCTGCTGAAGAGGTGTCTTCAGCAGCCTTTTTCTATAGGGTATAAAGCGGCGCCTAGAGAACGCAGGGGTCAAAGTCTTCCTTGACCAGTGCTATCTCGTTGGTGCACTCCTGTGTCACCTTCGTCACTTCCTCTCCGGTGTCGGGATCGGTCGTCGTTTCGATACCTGAGTCCCTGCACACCAGCGCTTCATCGAACCACAGGGTCACCTTGCGAACCGCCCCTTTGTTGTTGTAGTAGGCGCAGTTCCACGTGCAGATCTGCTGGGTGGTGATCACGTTCTTGTCGGCGTTGTAGCAGATTACATTTCCGGTGCTCTCGTTTATGACGAAACTGACCTCCGGAAAATCACCGTAGGCCCCCGCCGTGCCGCCGTTGTCGTCTCCGTCATCGCAGCCGCCGAGCATAACTGCAATACCTATCCAGCATAACACTGTAAGAACCGTTTTCATGGAAAGCCTCACAATCTTCTTGATTCTCTAGGTCGTCCCGTCTCTCCAGCCGATGGGCCTGAAAATACATTTTTTCTAACAATGTAAAAAGACTAGCACGTTCATTACGCGTAAATCAAGTAAATTCCAATACTCAGATGGCCCCGAACGCCGTTTTTTGGGTATTTGATATAAAAAACTGTATTCTTGTCGTTAATTAATAGCCGTCTTTTCCGATAGATGCAGGTCTGAGTGTCAGACTGCAATTCTGTGAAGAAAAATGTATAAAAATTTGTACCGAATTGGGATTCGATACAATTCCGGGTAGATGTGATTGCCCTGGAGGATTATGACGGGGAGCGTTTCAGGGCTGTTGGTCCTTCAGGATGAATATCAGCATGATGAATACCACGTAGTCGATGATCGACGCGATGACGAACACCAGAAAATCGATGACCAGATAGGCCGGGTTTTCACCGGGCGTAAATCCTGACCGCTGGTACTGGAGCAGGAGCATGCCGGTTTCCAGCAGAATCACAGTGAGTAAAATGGGAGTCGTGCGGGACAGATTGGCGAGCAGGAACGCCACTCCTGTGCCGATGGAGCCGCGCCCGCTGCCGGTAAGGTAGAAGGTGGGGATTACGAACAGGTAGATCAGACTGAACAGCACCAGCGTGATCTCCAGAAACCCGCTGCCGGTGAAATTTGGAATCGTGCCTGCGAGCAGGGAAAGAAGCAGGGAGGCGACAAATATCGGCGGCAGGTACATGCGGATGATCAGCCAGATGTAGCCGGGGACGTAGGTCTTGAATATCCGTGGTATGGATGAGTAGGTGTCCTCGATGAGTTCGAAATAGATGCCGTATATGACCGGCGTCGATGCGATCGACAGCAGGGTGACGAGGATATTCAGCGGCCAGAATGCCGCGGTGCCCTTCAGTGAAAGGGCCACGACGCTCAACAGGGCGACGAAACCGATCCACCACAGCACGATGGTGCTGGTTCTGACGATCAGCAGCGCGTATGTGAGATATGTTTTGAGGTTCCAGGAGTTCATCGTTGTGTCGAATCGTTGCGTATCGTCGGGCACTTTATACGGGACCAGGATTCGGTCTGTGCTGCGTTGACTCGTGTTGCAACGCGCTGCCGCCAAGCCTGGTCAGTAGTCGCAGTGTTTCCGGTATTCGTCAACCATCGCCATGAAGTTGTCGTAATTGGAGCCGACCGCGATGGTGTGGGTGGTGCCCAGGATGAAACGGCCGCCGGCCTTGGCATTGGCCATCGCCGTTCGTACCTCCCGGCGCACCTCATCCATGCTGCCGCCGATGATCAGCTCCACCGGCACGCCTCCCCACAGAACCACCCTATCGCCGATCTTGCGCTTGACTTCCGCCAAATCCATCCCGGCGGACTGCTGGATCGACTGATAGCAGTCGTAACCGAGTTCCACGAAGAGATCGAGAAACTGGTTCACGTTGCCGCAGCAGTGCTTGACCACGTACTTGTGATGCCTCGTTTTGATATTGTCGACCCGCTCCCGGTTTGCCTCCAGGAAGATTTCACGGAACATGCCGGGTCCGATGAAACCGCCGGTGTTGAAGGCGAAATCGGCGCCCCAGATCACCGCGTCGCTGTGCGGGTGGATCATCTTCTCATCCAGCCGGTTCTGTTTTCTGAGCAGATACGCGGTTGCCCGCTCGATGAAATCCCGATCGGTGATCAGCGCCATCATGCCCTGCTGCATGCCGCCCTTGAGGACGATGCCGATTTCTCCTCCCGACGGACCGATGATGAACTTGCGGCCGGCAAAATGGCCGATGACCTCGTCGAGAATCTTCCATGACCGCGGGTCAAGCCCCGGCGGTTCGTCGGGAAGGGCGTCTGAGTCGACATCTGCGGCCTCGGCGAGCACCTCATGATCCATCGTGTACAGGGTCTGTTCGGCCAGCGGGTCTTTCACGCAGACCACGTCATGGGTGATTTCGGAAAATTTGAATACCCTCCCGGCCTCGTCCTGCCAGGTGTTGTCGTCGATTTTCCTGGGCGGTTCGGCGGCAGACGGCAGCGGGATCGCCCAGGTGGCCATCGGGAAATTAATGATATCGAAATCGAGTTTTTCATGCAGCTCGATATGGTCCCTGATATAGCTGTCGATAACCTCCTCGTGCCGACCCTCCCAGAAGGCGATTTTGGACTTGGCCTTTGCTCTCAGGTAGGTCGGTCTGCCGATGATCTTCTCTATGGTATCGAAATCGATGGCGAATTCACCGATTGGCACGCGATCCGGTATTTCCCCGGTAAAAACGTGTGTGACGCGTTCGTGAGAGTTCATTCAATCACCATGGTATAGGGCGCGATGGCCAGGCACCGCACCGAGGAGGACGGATGGTGTCGCCATGCCGGCCGCCGCCGAGCCTCCGCCGGGCGGCAACTATGATTCGAACGGGCTGGCAGAGGGACTAATTTCTGATTATGGTTTTGCATGATTTGGGCTAAGATATTGACGGAAAATCCTCATCTTTTCCAGTTAATAATTTACCGAAGCAGCGGATACCGCCAATTCAGCTGGGAAACGGGTGTCTGCGTGCGCGAAAAACGAGCAGGAGGAAAGCATGGGATTCATCAAGCAGCAGCAGCAAGCGCGTCAGGTGATCGGAGAGAAACGGGAGCGCTATCTCGGGCATACCGACAACCTGATGATGGTGGTCATCGATTTCAAAGATGGGCCCGCCGCCGAGCCGGACCCGCCCCATTCCCACCCGCACGAGCAGATGTGCTATGTGGCTTCCGGGGAACTGGTCGTCCACATCGGGGATGAACAGCAGCAGCTTGGCCCCGGCGACCTCTTTACGGTACCGCCGAATGTGCCGCACACGGTGCGGCTGCTGACCGAACGGGTAAGGCTGGTGGACTGTTTCACGCCTCTGCGGGAGGATTTCCTGAAATAGACCGGCAGTCCCTGCAAGACACATGTCTCATATCAACGGAGGAGTTTATGGAAATCAGACACCCGGTGCATCCGGAACATCTGCTGATGTTTGATAGCGAAGATCTCAGGGAGCATTTCCTGATCGACGGCCTGTTCGTTCCCGACAACCCGAAGCTGGTCTATTCGTTTTTCGACCGGCTCATCATCGGAGGGATCTGCCCGGTAAATCCCGTCTCACTGGACATTGATCCGGTCATTATCGGTTCTTCCTACCTTCTTGAACGCCGGGAACTCGGCCTGATCAATATCGGCGGTGACGGCACCGTCAGCGGTGACGGAGTCAATTTTGAGGTGGCCGGCGGCGACGGGCTCTACCTCGGGATGGGGGTGGAATCGATCGAGTTCCGGAGCGCAGACCCGGCCAACCCGGCCCGCTTCTACCTGCTCAGCGCTCCCGCCCATAAACGCTACGATTCGGCCAAAATCGGCAGCGCCGATACCGAGCAGGTGTCGCTGGGGGATGCAGCCACCAGCAACCGGCGCACCATCCGCAAGTTCATCCACCCGGGCGGCGTCAGGAGCTGTCAGCTGGTGATGGGCATGACGGTGCTGGAACCCGGATCGGTCTGGAACACCATGCCGACCCACACCCATCAGCGGCGCATGGAGGCCTACGCGTATTTCAATATCGAAGGGGATAACTGCGTGTTTCATCTGATGGGTGAGCCCGATCAGACCCGGCACCTGGTGGTCAGAAACGGACAGGCGGTCATCTCGCCGAGCTGGTCGATCCATTCCGGGGTCGGAACCGCCAGCTATTCATTCATATGGGGCATGGCCGGTGAGAACCAGGCCTTTGACGATATGGACCATGTCGCCATGTCCGACCTCACATGAGCGGTGATCCGGTCCAAGTCCCCATGCAGATCGATGAGCAGAAACTGGCACTGGTGACCGGCGCGGCGGGAGTGCTGGGGATTGCCGTGACCCGGGCGCTGGCAGCGGATGGCTATCGGGTCATCATGGTCGATCTCGATCAGGACCGGCTTGGTACTCTGGCGGCCGACATCGGGCCCTCGGCGATTCCGTGGGCCCTCGACATAAGCCGTCCCGCCGGCGTCATCGAAGCGTCAGAGCGGATCCGGCAGCGCTGCGGCGACATATCGGTACTTGTCAACAATGCCGGCATCCTGTCCAACAACAAACTGTGCGAGACCGGCGATGAGGAATGGCGCAGACTGCTCTCGGTCAATCTCGACGGCGCCTTTTATCTGTGCCGCGAATGGCTGGGCGGGATGAAGGAGCGGGGCTGGGGCAGAATCGTCAACATCGGGTCCCTGGCCATGAAAACCGGCGGGCTCACCGCCGGCACTTCGTATACCGTGTCCAAGGGCGGCATGGCGGCCCTGACGCTGTCCGTCGCCCGGGAGGCAGCACCGTTCGGGGTCACCGTCAACGCCATTGCCCCGGCCTATATCAGGACCCCGATGATCACCGAATTTCTGAGCCCGGAACAGCAGGAGCAGCTGCTCGAGCAGATTCCGGTAAAGCGATTCTGCGAACCGGAAGAGGTCGCCCATGCGGTGGGTTTTCTGGTATCGCCGCTGTCGGGATTCATCACCGGAGAGATCATCGATATCAACGGCGGCCTGCACATGGATTGAGCGAAACACTTGCGGGCATATCCGCCGCTTGAACCTGCCTTGAGCCGCCGCAACCATCCTCCTCCCGCGTTTTTCCCGGAACCAGTAGCGATTCACCGTATAGGGAGGCCTATATCAACGGATCTATAAACCGTATCAGGCGGTGTCCGTGACGTATCCGGGCTACCCCAGCAGGTTCGGCAGGGTCAGGGAGATGGCCGGGATGAAGCAGACCATCATCAGGGCGACCAGGATACCGATGTAAAACGGCCAGATCGTTCTTACCGAATCCTCTATCTTGACGTTGCCCACCGCGCAGCCCACGAACAGGCAGGCGCCGACCGGCGGCGTGCAGAGTCCCAGCCCGAGGTTCATCAGCAATATCATCCCGAACTGATACGGGTCGACGCCGATCGATATGGCTATCGGCAGGAAGATCGGCGTGCAGATGAGAATCAGCGCCGCCATGTCCATGATCATCCCCAGCAGCAGCAGCATCAGGTTGATCATCAGCAGGATGACGACCGGGTTTTCGGAGATGCCGACCAGCATCTCGGACATTTTGTTGGGGACCTGATAGAAGGTCAGCAGGTAGGCGAAGGCGCCGGCGCAGGCGATCAGAATCATCACCATGGCCGTGGTTCTGACCGAATTGATCACGGCGATCTTGAACTTTTCCCAGGTCAGGGCCCGGTAAACGATGATCGTCGTCAAAAATGCGTAAATGGTCCCGAAGGCGCCTGATTCGGTGACCGTGAATATGCCGCTGAGCACCCCGCCGACGATGATGACGGCGGTCATCAGACCCGGAAGCGCGAAGATGAAGTGCTGGAAAAGAACGATAAACCCGGGGAAGACTTCCGACGAGTAGTTGCGCTTGACCGCGACCAGGTAGGAGACTGCGGCAAGGCAAATACACATCACCACGCCGGGGATGAAGCCTGCCAGAAACAGTTTGGTAATGGAAATTCCGCCGCCTGCGGCCACTGCATAGATGATCATGTTGTGGCTGGGAGGAATGATGATGCCGGCCAGCGAGGACGTCACCGTTACGTTGACCGCATAATCGTCGTCGTAGCCCTTCTCCTTCATCACCGGGATCAGGATCGATCCCAGCGCTGAAATATCGGCGATTGCTGAACCGGAAATGCCCCCGAACAGCATCGACGAAAAGACGTTGACGATGCCGAGTCCGCCCCTTACGGCGCCGACTGCGGAGGACGCGAAGCGCACCAGCCGCATCGCGATGCCGCCGTGAAACATCAGCTCACCGGCGAAGATGAAGAACGGGATCGCCATCAGCGCATAGATGGAGATCCCGGAGACGATCCGCTGGAAGGCGATCATCATTGGCAGACCTTCGTAGAAAAACGATGCCACGGAAGCGACACCAAGCGCAAAAGCGACCGGCATGCCGATAACCACGCACACTGCAAAGGCTGCAAGCAAGACGATAAGACCCATGGATGTGAAATCTCCCGATTACTCAGTTTTTCCGGTCGGTGGGGTGTCTTTGAAAAAATGAATCAGATGGCCGATTGAAAAGAGCAGAATGCAGATTCCGCTCAAGAATACGGGCAGCGATCTCAAGCCTTCGCTGACGTTGAGCAGCGGAATCTTGGTTGCCCATTTGAACACGGTCAGGTTATAGCCGTAAATCACCATGATCAGACCAAATCCGGCAAGCAGCACATGGGTCAGGAACTCGAACAGCCGCTGAATGGGCGGGGGGCTCATTTCCCTGAACACCGCGACGCCGAGATGCGTCTTGCGGTGGATCCCCACCGATGCGCCCAGAAAGCCTATGTAGATGATCAGCAGCAGTGACACCTGCTCAACCCAGGTCGGTGTTGCGTTGAGGACGTAACGGCCGAACACGAGCCAGCCGAAGATGACGGTAAGCGTCACCATCATCACGCCGGTGATGATCGTATTGATCTGGCTGATGATGTCCAGGAATCGGTCATAAAGGGATTTGTCGTTGAGCGGCTGTTGGGCACTCATATGGCTGTTGTCCCCGGTTGATGGTTGCAGAGAGCAGGGGTGGTGCCGATCACCGGGGGATCGCGCCTCCGGTGACCGGCTGTTATTATTCATACCTCCATACGTCAAATCCATCCCATCAGGCTGCGTTGCTCGCTGCGGCGCCTGCTTACCGCGCTCCCAGGCTGCTCCGCCGATTCCTCGCTCGCGCTTGACCCGAATGGGCGTCTTGAACGTATGTCCCTATGTAGAGCTCACGGGGTATTCTGAATGGTTTCAACCAGGGTCTTGAGGTTCGGGTTGTCCTTCAAGAATTTCTCGTAGACCGGCTTCATGGCAGCCTGAAACGCGCTCTTGTCCGGAATTTCGTTGTACTC
>JAJDNR010000169.1 GCA_022340565.1 Desulfofustis sp. | reverse complement strand
GAACAGCTTGTATCACGCCCCACCATACGGCTCCTTGACGCCATCAGACAGATCCAGCACCTGCTCTACCCCAAATCCTCCTCCTGACCAGCTATCATGAACGCAACCCTCTACATAGTAGGAACCGGCCCCGGCGATCCCCAGCTGCTGACCCTCAAAGCTGCCCACGTGATTCGCAACAGCCCGGTAATCGTGGCGCCGCGCGGCTCCAGAAACTGCCCGTCGACGGCGCTTTCTATTATCGAACAGATCGTTCAGACCGGCGACAAGACGGTTATCCAGGTGCATTTCCCAATGAAGAAGATCAAAACCGGCCGGGAACCTGACCCCGAGGTGCGTGCCGCCTGGAACTTCGCCGCCAAACAGGTTCTCCATCACCTCGAGAGGGGCCTGGATGTATGCTTTCCGACCCTGGGAGATCCCGCCATCTATTCGACCGGTTACTACCTCTATGATACCATCTGCGCGATCAAGCCCGAGGTGAGCGTTCGCTTCGTCCCGGGAATTCCGGCGATGAGCAGCTGTTCCGCGGTCATAGGCGAGCCGATCTGTCTCGGCGACGAAATGGTCGCCGTTGTGCCGGCCACCTTCTCC
Organism: Desulfofustis sp.; assembly: GCA_022340565.1. Taxonomy (GTDB): domain Bacteria; phylum Desulfobacterota; class Desulfobulbia; order Desulfobulbales; family Desulfocapsaceae; genus JABDQA01. The sequence goes on along the minus strand of JAJDNR010000169.1, from coordinate 7,713 downwards.
GATGAGCGGCTGCGGGACATCCTCCTGCACTTCGATACCATCGTGCTGATGAAGGTCCACCGGGTGCTCGACCGGCTGGTCGAACTGCTTGGATCAATCGATCTTCTGGACCGCTCGGTGCTCGTGGAACGGGCCGGAACAGACGAAGAAATGGCCTACACGTCCATTGAGTCGATCAAGCGGCCGCCCCACTATTACTCAACCATCATCGTCCGCAAGAACGGTAACGGTCGTCGTCCCATGGTGCATAAGCGCTCTACAGGCAGTCGCTCGAATCACTCCGCCGAATCGGCATTCGGCCTCACCACCGCCGTTGCCCGCCGGTCATCGCGGATATAGATCCTGGCCAGTTCGTCGAGCTGGTCCGTGGTTATCGACTCGAAATCAGAGAGTACCGTGACCGGCCAGGTGAGCTGTCGAGGATCTCTTGACGACAGCGCCAGCACGGTATTGAGCCAGTAGCCGTTGCTTCTCAGCATATCGCGGATAGAGGTGATGATCGGTTCGCGGGCCCGTTCGAGTTCCCCTTCCCCGATCGGTCCGCGGTGAAATGAAGCACCGATGCCGGCCAGCACGTCACGGGCCAGATCGATCGAGGCCCGATCGACCACCAGCTCCGCAAAAAGTGCCCCATAGCCGGGGTAGATGCGGCTTGCGACGCTGTATACCGTGGGCGAGTAGGTTTTCCCCAGTTCCTCGCGCATCTTCAGCCGCAATCGCTCCTCGAAGATCGCGGCAAGCACGTGCAGCCGCCTGGTTCTGGACATGTCTCGGTCATCATCGGTGAGCCAGCCAGACTTTACCAGCGCCTTGTCGATGGTCGATTCGATGGACACCTCGTACTCCGTGCCAACGGGGAATTCCGCCTCCGCCTTGCCCTTCCAGACAAGGCTTCTGGCCGGCAGCGTACCGAAATATCTGCCAGCCAGCGCGGTTATGTGATCCTCGTCGATATCTCCGACAATGGTGAGTTCGAGCGGGCCGTTCCTGAAGTAGGGAACAAGCCACTTCACCACCTCATCTCGCGTGTACGTTCTGAACCGGTCCCATTCCGGCAGTCCCGACGGCTCTGCATTCGAGGTGAAGAATGCGTCCACGTGGAGCCGCTCCGCCCCGCCGATGTCCTGTTCGAAACGCCGGTACATGGTGTCGAACGATTTCATCGCGACTCGGTACTCTTCCTCCCTGAACCCGGGATCCATCAGCATGGCGTAGATGGTCTGCAACAGCAGTTCCGCTTCCGAAGATACCGCCTGCCCTGCGATGGAAAACGATTCGTCCCCGATTCTGAAGCGGTAGCGGATCGAGCTGCCGGCCAGCGCTTCCTGAAGTTCGGAAGCTTTCAGGGTCGCGGTTCCCGATCCGTTTACCAGCGAGGCCGCCAGCATGTCGAGTCCCTTCTCCGGCACCGAGGCGCGCCCGGAGCCGAAATGCAGGACGGCCCGGACCTGATTCTGTTTGAACGAGGTCTTCTTGACATTGACGATCAGCCCGTTGGCAAAATCGATGCGACGAGCTTCGATGTCCGGGTAATCGGTGACCTCGACCGGTTCGGCCGCCGCTTCAGCAACCGCCAGATAGGGAAAGCTCACGACTGGCGGCTGTTCCGGCGGTTCGATGGGGCGGGCGGCCAGACCGGCGTAAAAGTCGCGCAATTCATCGATCCCGCCGTCCATGGTCAGTTCGGCATCACCGACAACCTGAACCGCGCGCTCACCGTCCGGCCAGCTCCGCTTGATTGCCCGGTTGATATCCTCCCGGGTCACCCGCTCGACCATAGGCTCGAACAGCTCCAGCTCCTGTTGCGGCGACAGCATCACCCGATTTGCATCGACATGTGAGATGATCTGGTTGATGAGGTGCTGTGAATCCCTGGTATCTGCGCCCAGCACACTATTTTCCAGCTCCGCGGCCACCTCCTTGCTGACCCGTTCCACCTCGGCATCGGTCACCCCGTAACGGAGCACCTGTTCGAGTATCCCGTCGATGGCGGCCAGCGCATCGCCCCAGTCCTCCTTTCTGGTCCGCGCCTTGATACCCGATATGAGAAAGCGGTCGAACAGTTCACTGTCGTAATAGGAAGCCGATGAAAACGGTGTGTCCGCCGATTCACCAAGCCGCGACAGCCGATCGTTGACGATCATCGCGGCCAGATGGCGATGAAGGTTTTCAACCTGAAGCGCCAGCGAATCGTCTTGTGGAATCTTGTTTCGTATCGACTCTATGAAGACATCGGTGGCGCCGATTTCCGGTTCATGGTGATAGAAGGTTTCCAGACCGCGATGATCGACCGCTCCGTAGACAGGGCACTGGCCCTGCAGCTCGACGTCCATCGACGCGAAATGTTTCTTGATCAGTTTTTCCGCTTCAGCCATGTCGAAATCGCCGACCGCCACGAGCACCATATTGTCAGGACGGTACCAGCGCCGGTAGAAGGTTTGAAAATCGTCTCGCTCGGCGTGTTTCAGTACCGATTCGACTCCGATCGGCGGTCTTCGCGGAACTATCGTGTTCTTCATAACGAAAGCGGTGCGAGCCAGACTGCTGCGATACGCCGCCGAATCCCGCGCAGTCTTCTCGGCGAGGATCACACCTCGCTCCCGTTCTATCTCCTCGTCAAGAAGCAGCGCTCCGTCCGCATAGTCCCGCATCACCAAGAACCCCTGGTCCAGCGTATCAGAGGTGTTGGAGGGAAGATTCAGCTTGTAGACGGTGTCGGTATAGGTGGTGTAGCCGTTAACATCGGCGCCGAAACTCATACCGATCGACTGGAAGTAATCAATCAGCTCTCCGGGCTTGAAATGGGTGGTGCCGTTGAACAGCAGGTGTTCGAGAAAATGGGCGATCCCCTGTTCCGAATCCTGTTCATAGATCGACCCCGCCTCGACGTTGAGATAAATACCGACCCGGTTGCGTGGTTCAAGATTGCGTTTCAGCACATAGCGAAAACCGTTATCGAGCCTCCCGAAATGAAGGCTGGGGTCCGGTTTCAGATCGCTCGCTTCGTGCGGCCAGCCCGTCGCATAGCACGAGGTATCGGGAGCTGATGAGATTCCCGGCCGTGGCCCGGAAAACAGCGCGGCAATCAGAATGGATGTGATAACAAAGAAGGATTTCACTACAGTGTCCGTTGGTGGTGGTTGTTGATTATTGAGATATGGTATGTCCGATAATCATTTACTCAAGAAAAATCCCTGTCGGCAGTCGCGCCGTTTTTAGGTATGATTGCATTTCCCTGTTGCGTGAATTGACAGATTCTCACCTCGTGACCCGCCCATGAACCAGGACGATTATCAATCAACGGCGCTGTTTTACGACCGCGTTCTGACACCGCTGCTGCGGCCGTTGCGCGTCGATATCCGAACCTTCGTGCACTACCGAGGGCATCGAAACATCATCGATATCTGCTGCGGAACCGGAGATCAACTGCAGCTGCTCGAAGGCAACTCCATGAACCTTGCCGGCGTTGACAATTCCGCGGCAATGCTCGACAAGGCGCGTGCCCGCTGCTCGGACTTGGTCTCCCTGCATCTGCTCGATGCCGAGCAGATGAGTCCGCCCGAAGATCCGTTCGACTGCGCGCTGCTGGTTTTCAGCCTCCACGAAAAGCACCCGGCCGGACGCGCGCATATTTTCGATAATGCCTGCCGTATGGTGAAACCGGGTGGGTCGCTGGTCCTCGCCGACTACCGCGGCCGCGACCACGACCTGAAACGGTCGCTTTCTCACAGACTGCTGATACCGGTGATCGAACGGCTGGCAGGCAAGAACCATTACCGTAATTACCGTGACTGGATGGACAGAGGCGGACTGGAAGGGTTTTTGCAGCGCCGCAACCTTACGGTCGACGTGATATCGCAACGTTTCGGCTCCACCGTCCTCTGCTGCGCGCTTACCATCGACGATGCCCGGCAGGCTTTCAGCAATCATCTCGCCCTGTTGAACCGGTCGCTGCACAAACCGATCAAGCACCTCTCCTACAGCCATGAACAAAACAACTGATTTATCCGGACGCACCGTGCTCGTCGCCGGTGCAAGCAGGCCGGTCGGCAGAGCCATCGCCGATCAGTTCGGGCGCCGCGGCGCTTCGCTGATTCTCCCCGTACACAGCGACTGGCCCGAATCGACGGCCGAGATGAGGCGGCAATTCGATATGCGCGGCTACCACTATATCTGCATCCCCTGCGATCTGACCCTGAGTCATGAGGTCAGAGAACTTGCCAACCAGGCAGAACGAACTTTTGATCATGTCGACTATCTGATCAACAATATCGAGCGCGGCGGCATGCCGATCGTGCACGGCCCGTATGATCGTCGCGTGAACCGGCAGCAGTGGGACCTCGAATTCGATGTCACGGTGAGGGCCAAATGGAACCTCTACACCCATACCGCGGAGCTGATGCAGAGATCCACCGGCGGGGCGGTGATCAACGTGTCCTCCATGGCAGCCGAGGCGGGCCGTTCCGGTCCTGCCTCGCTGTTGTTCAGCGATGGCTACAGCGCTGCCAGCAGGGCGGTCGCGTCATTCACCCGGCAATGGGCCCGGGAGGCGGCGCCGAAGGTGCGCGTCAATGAGGTGATGCTCGGATTGTGTGCCGGCCGACATGGTGAAAACACCAGAGGCTGGACGTCGATGACCGATAGCCAGCGGCAGGCGCTGGTTGAACATACGCTGCTGAAACGGACCTCAGACCCTGAAGAAGTGGCTGAACTGGTCTATTTTCTTGCGGTCAGGGCCACCTATATGACCGGCGCGGTTGTCCTCCACGACGGGGGCTACCTGCTCGGCGGGGAAGGGATACCGCCGCTGCCGGCCGGTGTGCTCGATGAACCGTGACCCGACATTCACGGAATACCTAACCTGAAGATTTCACGAGTTGAGACGGCCTGCGAGCCAAGGAGACTTGGGGAAGGCTATATGGGTGATATGCCTTCCTCAAAAGCGACGCGGGATCGCAGGCCGTATCGACTCGCCCGAAGGGTGGAATTTGCTCCTTTTTAACATTGATTTGAAAACGTGCAACCTGCAGCACTGACGTCTGCGCACAAATACCAAAACAATAACTTGATATGATTTGTTGTTTTTACTTTCCTGTTGTTTTTCCATGAACGTCAGGCTAAACGAGTCGTGAAGGTCTGGCTGAGTCTGGGGCGCAGTTTCGTTGATCAGCGCCTATCGATGGATCATTCAAGTTCGGCCAGGGCCGTTTCAGCCATCGCCGATACCGTGGTATCCATAAATACCCCGTCATGGTAGAATCGCACATGCACCTGTTCAGACAGCAACGCCTGCAGTTCATCCCTATAACGGACCAGCGCCAGCAGCCCGCAGAGGCGACACGCAAATCCCCGCACTGCAGCGCTTTCCGCCTGAAAATAGATTCCGAGGTTCTCGGATAGGCCGAGCTCTAACAACCTGCTTCGATAGTTCGGCGCCGTTCTGCAGAGTCCCCATAAGACCCCTTCCTGGAGCCGCTCAAGCTCGACGAAATTACCGTGCTGAAACAGCTCCGGACCGTCATCCAGCGCGTAGGATACGAGCATGTGAAGATACTCACCGGCAAGCTGGGGACAGGAAACCATCGTTTCGGCCATGGCTTCCGGAACCCCCCAGCCGATTCCTCCCGATTCGTCGTTGAGCATCCACAGAAACCGCCGCATAATGGTCCGCGCCGCTTCCATGTCCCTGGAGGCAATCCCCGGCAGCAAAAATCCGAAGGCGCTGACCGCATGCCAGCGCACCGTTTCCCGTGGATCGCAGAGGCAGGAAAAGAGCGCGTTTACCGCAGCGGTCTCGGGAAATTGCAGGATCGCTTCGCCAATCCGGGCCAGGTCTCTCTCGAGCAGCAGTTCGACAAGGTGCTGTTTGATCTGCCGGCGGTTCATTGTGTAACCTTAGAGAACAGAGTGGAGGCAAAACCGGACATCCGGAACATGCGGCGCAACTCCAGATGCAGGGAAACAACAGTAATGGATGATTTCAGCTGATCATCCGCGCAGGTCGTCGAGCCGCTTCATGCCCTCCATGAGCATGCCCATGAATCCGCCGATCGGCTTCAGCCCCCGCTCGGATGCCGACAGTCCCTGAATGAACTTGAAGCGGCCGTTGTTCAGCGCGATGAAATCGTAGAAGCCGTTTATACCCTTCTTGTGGCCGAGGTCGACTTTGACCACATCACCCTCGTTGAACAGGATCCTGCCGTTTATATATTCCGATTCGATTTCGAGTACGCCGGTTTTATGGTTGGAGTTGATCATCTGGGATATCTCAACCGGCGAGATGTCGGAGAGCTGGCCGACCATTCCGGAACTCAACTCTTTCGCCCGCTTTTCATTGATCTTGGTTATGCGATCGACAAACAGCTGATAGAGGAAAATCTGCAGCGACGGATAGCGGACCAGCACATGCCTGAAATTCTTCTTGTTCAGCGTTGCGATGACGCACGGTTCCGACGCCTGGATGGTGGTGGTCATCGTTTCACCGGAAATCATGCTCAACTCGCCGAACACCTCGCCTGGTCCCATTTCGGCGAGGATCACCCCCTCATCGTCGAGGACCTCCACTTCCCCCGACACGATGATATAGAGTTTGGAACCGACCTGGCCTTTCTGGGAGACGAAATAGCCCCAGTCGTAGTGTTCGAATTCGAGCAGAGTGCCAAGATCGAGCAAGTCGTCATCGGAGAGCGAGTTGAACAGGTCGACCTTGCGCAGATCATCCACGTACCTGATGACCTCCCGGAGTTTCTCCTTGCGCTCTGCCGCAACCAGGAGTTTCATCTGCAGCGTGGAAAAATTCTTGGCCTTTTTATATTCGAACTTGATGACGCCGCCGCAGCCGCCGCATCGAAACTCGATTTGATCGCCGACGCTTTCGGCGTGCCGGTCCAGGACTGCCTGCTCCATGGCAATATTGACGATATCCTGGGCGAGGATCAGACAGACCGGCTTGCCGGTCTTGGTTTTCAGTGCGTTTTCACTGATTTCCAATTCCTCTTTGGCGTTGTAGAAGGGACAGTTGTGTTCGTCGGTGATGACAAAGATGGAATTTTTGAAATGGGTGATCATTCGTTCAGGGTAAGCTCAGTTCGCCGGTTTCAATGCAGATTTGATCAGAGACAGGCGGGCCGCGGCCTGCCTGCAGATGAGCGGGTCGTGTTGATCAAGCTCAATCGGATCGCCCGAATAGCAGGTAGATGATGATGCCGAGAACGGCTGCACCGCCGAACATGACCGGCAGCACCTTGCCCACCTGCAGCTCTTCTCCCACCACCAGGGTCTCCATGTACTCGGTGCCGGAAACCCACCAGACCCCGATGAATATGGCCAGGAAAACAAGATCGCGCCAGCGCAGCTTCCAGATCAGATAGAGGACGAGTGCGACAAAGGGAACCATGAACCACGGATTGGTGAACAGGGCCACATCGACGTCTTTAACCTGTTCGACGACCTTGGTCGATTCGACGAAAGCCCAGATTTTTGCGAAAAACTCTTTCATGGCAAAAGTTCTCCCTGGATCATTGTTGCTTGAGTAGTCAATGTAATCAGGATTATAGCACTGAAAATCATTGTTTCAAAACAAATAAGGATTTGTAATTACAAGTTTTCTATCTATGTATTATCATGTACCGGTGAAAATGACAAGCCGGCCCCGAACCGATTCTGCCATAACGTCCGATCCGGCCGACCGAGTATGAAATCCCCGATCGCCTC
>JAJDNR010000148.1 GCA_022340565.1 Desulfofustis sp. | reverse complement strand
AACTCGAATCCTTCCGCGAGACATCGCTTCCGGGCGTCGATAGTTTCATTAATGATCGCATCGCGATGGCGCTCGGCCTGATGATGGAAGGTGCTCTCCTGCAGTTTCGAACCCTTGATCCGTTTCAGGCGCTCCAGGATGTCGTCGCTCGGACCCTCCTTGAGCAATTTGGCGATGTATTTGATCTGACGTTTTAGTGCACCGGCCTTGAGCGATCGGGTGAGCGTTATTGCCTCGACGAGTTGGTGATCGATGCCCAGTTGAGTCAGTTCTCCGTCGCTGAGGGCGGCGATTTCCCGGGCCGCAGATTCGATCTGCTTATGCTGCCGCTTTATTTCCGATCTGCTCAACTGTTCCATGTATCTGCGGGTGAAAAGAGCTGGTTAGTGGCCGGGTGCAACTGAGATCAGTGAGGGCTCGTACGCTTCGGGAGGCCTCAGGCCAAGCAACACACAGATTGTCGATGCGACATTGGCAAGTCCAGGATTGTCTACCTCTGACAGTGAAAACCGGTTCTGCCCGTCGTAGTCCTTGACAACCAGCGGAACCGGATTTCTGGTATGGGCGACCATCGGCACCCTGACGCCGTTTTTCTCGGTCCACATGCAGTCCGCGTTGCCGTGGTCGGCGGTAACCAGACAGATCCCGCCTGCTTTTCTCACGGCTGCAAGCACCCGTGACAGGCAGAGATCCACCGTTTCCACGGCTATTCTCACTGCCGCCTCAACACCGGTGTGCCCGACCATGTCCCCGTTGGCGAAATTCACCCGGATGAATCGGTATTCACCCGAGCGCACCGATTCGATCACATTTTCGGCAATCTCCTCCGCCTTCATCCACGGTTTCAGGTCAAAGGCGATACGGTCCGACTCGATCTCCACATAGGTTTCAAGCGATTCGTCGATATAGCCCGATTTATTACCGTTCCAGAAATAAGTGACATGACCGAATTTCTGGGTTTCCGAAATCGCATAGGAGCGCACCCCGGTAGCGCACAGATACTCTCCCAGCGTATGATCGATGGCCGGCGGCTCCACCAGGTAATTGGCAGGAATCTTTGCATCCCCGTCATACTCCATCATGCCGGCATAGAAGACATCGGGCCGTGGTTCGCGGTCAAAATGGCTGAACTCGTCCGCCTCGAAGGCGACCGAAATTTCGATCGCGCGGTCTCCCCTGAAATTGAAAAACACCACGCTGTCCCCGTCTGCAATGGTTCCGGTCGGCACCCCGTCTCTGGCCACCACGAAGGGAGCCATGTATTGATCGGTGATGTCCGGATCTTCGTCGTAATATGTGGAAATTGCTTCGACGGCTGAGGAAAACTGCCTTGCGTCACCGCGCACATGGGTGTTCCACCCCCGCTCGACGATGGACCAGTCCGCTTCATAGCGGTCCATGGTCGTGAGCATTCGCCCGCCGCCGGACGCGACCAAGAAGTCGCACCCATCCCGTTTGCGCTCGGCGCAATAGCGTTCGAGCGGCGTAAAATAATCCAAAGCGCTCCTGGCGCCGACATCCCTGCCGTCGAGCAGCCCGTGAATGCGGACCTTTCTTATGCCGGTGGCAGCGCAGTGGTGCAAGATCGCATACACATGATCGATGTGGGAATGGACATTGCCGTCCGATATCAACCCGATCAGATGAAGGGTTCCCCCTGAGGCACATCGCCGTTCAATGGTCTTCCAGCTTTTCCCGGAATAGATCGTACCGCGCTTCAGCGCCGTGCTTACCAGCTTGGCGCCCTGAGAAAACACCCTGCCGGCGCCGAGCGCATTGTGGCCCACCTCAGAATTTCCCATATCTTCATCTGAAGGCAGCCCTACGGCAATGCCATGAGCCTTTAGTTTAGTAAAGAGCGGTTCCCTGAAAAGCGCATCAAGCGTCGGCGTGTACGATACCCTGACCCCGTCAGAACCATCTTCCCGGCCGAACCCGATTCCATCGAGAATAACGACAACCAGCGGGCCTTTTATTTTTTTGAAATTGTCTAATTCAGACAATGCATTACTGTTCATGCGTGAATTCCTTCTCAGAAGAGCATCGAATAGACCGGTTTGCCCTTTACTACCCGAATAATTTACTATAAACAATGCGTTACAGAATAACATGAACAGTATACCATGCAACCTGTACATGCAAGATCGGTCATCCATTTACCTTTAGAATCGAATGAATACCTACCCTGTACTTACCTTTACCTGTCCTGCGGACCAGCTGATCCGGCTGGCTACCGTGCTGCAGTCCGGCTTTTATGTAACCGCCGCCGAGGGAGATTCCCTGATCTCGCTGCTCAAAGCGCTTCCCGGTTTTTCGGAAGCCTATATAGCTAAAGAGATCCAGACTGTCTTTCTTAACGGTGATGCGCTCGACGACCTGCAAACCCCGTTGTCCGGGTCCGATGCAACTATCGCGCTGGCCGGCGCGATGCCCGGCCTGGCCGGAGCAATCGTCAGAAAAGGGAGTCCCTGGGGGGCGCTGCGTAAAACCAAAACCATTACCACTGCTGAACATTCAGGGGGACCCGTATCGGTACTCATCAAATTGTTCAACACGGTGGCAGTCGACAGGGGTCCCGGACTGCTGACCGGATCGGTCCGGATCAATGCCGGTGATCTGATCCATTTTCTCGAATTGCGTCCCTCCCTGCTGGCCAGTTTGACGGGCCTTGCTCTCAATGGCTCTCCTGTCGCCCCTGAAAGGCTCTCTGAGGCCATATCCGGTTTCAACCAGATCAACGTAAAGGCCGGACAACCATGAGCGACAGCCACCTGCCGAAGGATATGCTCGGACGCAGCGGTCTTATCAAAGTATCCGAAGCACAAGCCAAAATCCTTAAGCGGGTTGGCACTCTCAGGCCTCCGATTGAGAGCATCGGGCTGCAGGCCGCCCTTGATCGCGTCTGTGCACACCCCGTGCGAGCACCTGAGGATTTACCCACCGATAACCGATCGACAATGGATGGCTATGCGGTCGTGTCAGCCGACACGTACGGGGCGAGCCAGTCGACGCCCGCCTACCTGGAGATCGCTGGCGAGGTCCAGATGGGAGTTGCCCCGACCAGATCGATTCATCGAGGCACCTGCCTCAAGATCCCCACCGGTGGAATTTTGCCGGCAGGAGCCGATGCGGTGGTCATGCACGAACATACGGTCGAAATAGACGGCAGTTTGATCGAGGTGGTCAGGAGCGTCGGCGCCGGATCCAATGTCATAACCAGGGGTGACGACATCAGGGCAGGCGACGAAGCGATGGCCTCCGGAAAACTCCTCAGACCCCAGGATCTCGGCCTGCTTGCCGGACTCGGCATAACAGAGGTGACGGTATTCAAACCGATCACCGTCGGCATCATCTCTACCGGTGATGAAGTGGTAGACTACCGAGATCCGCTCGAACCGGGCAAGATCCGCAATATCAACTCAATACTGCTGGCCGGAGCATGTTCACGGCTCGGAGCACTGGTCCGTGACTACGGCATTGTCTCCGACCGCGAGTCCGTATTTTTCTCCACCGTCGAAACTGCCGTCAGCGAGACCGATCTGGTCTTATTCTCCGGCGGCAGTTCAGTCGGCATGCGCGATCTTGGAACGCAGGCCATCGAGCGACTGGGAGATCCCGGGATCCTCGTCCACGGCGTGTCGCTCAAACCGGGCAAACCGGTGATTATCGGCCTCACCGGCAAAACTCCGGTATTCGGGCTTCCCGGTCACCCGGTTTCAGCGATGGTCTGTTTCGATCTGTTCGTGCTTCCGGTGGTTCTGTCGATCAGCGGCCGGAGTACCGGTGGTTTCGAACAGCGCCCGGTGCTCACGGCCACCTTGATGAGAAACGTGAATTCCGCGGCGGGCAGACTCGACCTGGTCAGGGTCAGGCTCGTCGAAGGAAATGAAGGGCTAGCTGCCTACCCGATACTGGGCAAGTCGGGAGCCATATCCACCCTATCCCGGGCCCATGGGTATTTTCTGATAGCGGAAGACAACCAGGGCTGCGCTGCCGGTGAAACCATAGAGGTGCATGTATATCAATGAATAGAGAATCGATCTACGTTGCCAACCAGCCGCTCTCTGAAGCGCTCAAAATCTGGGAGCAGGCATTGAAAGAAATCGGCTTCGGCCAGAGACGTACCCGGGTGATTCCAGTGGATGAAGCTCTGGGTGAGACCACTGCCCGTGCGGTATACGCCTCACATTCTTCTCCGACCTATAATGCATCGGCCATGGACGGAGTGGCGGTACGTTTCGAGGATCTCGGTTTTGCCAGCGAAGCATCCCCCGTGGTTCTGAAATCAGACCAATATCAATCGGTCAACACCGGGAACGAGGTCCCCGATCGATTCAATGCGGTGGTGATGATCGAGGATGTCCATACCCGTGCCGACGGTTCCATCGAGTTGATCAACTCAGCAACCCCCTGGCAGCACATCCGTACAGTCGGCGAAGACATCGTCGCGACCGAGTTGATCCTCCCGGCTGGACATACCATCAGGCCGATCGACCAGGGAGCGATGCTCGCTTCCGGAGTTGCTCAGGTCGAGGTCAATGCAACCCCGAAAGTCACCGTGATTCCCACTGGTTCAGAGCTTATCGCCCCGGGATCTCCGGGAAAACCGGGACAAATCATCGAGTTTAACTCCCGGATCCTGGCCGGATACCTTCGGGAATGGGGCGCCGAGGTATCGGTTCTATCCCCGGTCTCAGACGATCCCGAGTTAATCACAGAGGCGCTGCTTGAGGCGGTCAAACGCTCTGATATCGTCGTCACCAACGCAGGGGCTTCTGCCGGCACCAGGGATTTCTCCAGCACCGTCCTGGCCTCTGCAGGCCGGGTCGTGGTCCGCGGTGTGGCGATAAAACCCGGCAAACCGGTGATTCTCGCGCTCGTAGACTCCAAGCCGGTCATCGGACTGCCGGGATATCCGATATCGGCGATTCTGACCCTGCAACTCTTCGCCCGGGACCTCGTCTACCGGTTCCGGGGTCAGCGCCCGCCATCCGGCGAATCCTGCAATGCGATCATGTCACGGCCGATGCACTCTCCCATGGGAGTCGACCAGTTTGTGCGGGTCACTCTTGGCCGGGTTCATGATACGCTGATTGCGACACCATCCGGTAAGGGCGCCGGCTCGGTGATGTCGCTGGTGCGAGCCGACGGCCTGCTCACCATTCCGGTCGGCAGCGAAGGCATCGGCGCCGGGGAGACGGTGCGCATCGAGTTGATGCGCCCGATGCAGGAAGTGGATCGTACCCTGGTCGCGATCGGCAGTCACGACAACATCCTCGATCTGATGGCAAACGGGCTTCATCAGCTCGACCCGCCGATCAGGCTGTCGTCCGCCCATGTCGGATCGATGGGCGGTATCATGGCAATCAGACGTGGAGAGGCGCATTTCGGCGGAACCCATCTACTCGACGAGCAAACCGGAGAATACAACATACCGTTCATCAAACGATTCCTTGCCGGCATGCAGCTCCGCCTGGTCAACCTGTGCTATCGTCAACAGGGATTCATCGTGGCCAAGGGTAACCCCAAAGCAGTTCGGTCTTTCACCGATATCGTCGAGCGCAAGCTGCTTTTTATCAATCGTCAGAAAGGTGCTGGAACCAGGCTGTTAACCGATAAAATAATAAGAGAATCCGGCCTTGACCCGGGGCTGATAGCCGGATATGATCACGAGGAGTACACCCATATGAACATAGCGGTCGCGGTGATGAGCGGCAGCGCTGATGTGGGTATGGGAATCCGAGCTGCTGCAGTAGCGCTCGGTCTCGATTTCGTACCGGTCGCCGAGGAGCGCTACGACCTGATCGTGCCGGAAGCGTTCGTCGACGATAAGCGGATGAGCGCCGCCTTCGATCTGATCCAGGATCAGCAGTTCATGGCCAGGGTCGAGACACTCGGCGGTTACAGTTTAAGGCACTGCGGCAACGTCATATACAGACAATAGCGGTTGATTCAAGACCCCGTTTCAGCCGCCCTATCATAACCATCAGGAAAACCTGAGGACTGACGGATTTCCTGAACAGAACAGAGGAGATGCGATCATGGCAGACAAAATCTTTCGGGTAAACATGTCCGACCTCAGCACCAGCATCGAGGACGTCCCTCAGGCCTGGGCCGGTCTTGGAGGCCGCGGTCTGACTTCCACCATCGTTGCCGCCGAGGTCCCGCCGACATGCCATCCGCTCGGACCCAACAACAAGCTCGTTCTTGCCCCGGGGCTCCTGTCCGGAACCACCGCAGCCAACTCGGGCAGGCTATCGGCAGGCGCCAAGAGCCCGCTCACCGGAACCATCAAGGAATCCAACGCCGGCGGCAGTTCCGCGCAGCTGCTCGCCCGTGCCGGCTGCAAAGCGCTGATTATCGAAGGCCAGCCGAAGGAGGACAAATGGTATTCTATCGCGCTGACGCCGGACAGCATCACCGTCAGCGAAGAAACCGCGCTCGTAGGCAAGGGCAATTACGAGGTGGCCAAGACCCTGAGCGGAAAACTGGGCGGCAAGCAGGGTGTGATCACCATCGGACCGGCCGGTGAAATGAAAATGGCTTCAGCCAACCTGTCGGTCATGGATCCGGACGGCAACCTCCGCTCCAATGGACGCGGCGGGCTCGGCGCCGTGATGGGCTCCAAGAAAGTAAAGTACATCACCATCGATCCCAAGGACCGCAAGGTCGAAGTAGCCGACCCGGAAGCCTTCAAGACCGCCAACCGGGCGTTCGGCAAAGCCCTCGTCGACAACCAGGTCAGTCAGACCCTGAAGACCTACGGCACCAACGCACTGGTCAACGTCATCAACGAAGCAGGCGCACTGCCGACCAGGAACTTCACCTCCGGGCAGTTCGACGGGCACGACAAGATTTCCGGCGAAACCATGTATGACATCATCCAGGAGCGCGGCGGCAAGCCGAGCCACAACTGTCATGCCGGCTGCGTGATCCAGTGCTCGCAGGTCTACAACGACAAGAACAAGCAGTACAAGACCGCGGGTTTCGAATACGAGTCGATCTGGGCGATGGGTGCCGACTGCTGCGTCGACGACCTCGACGACATCGCCGAAGCCGACTGGCTGATGGATGACATCGGTATCGACACCATCGAGACCTCGGTCGCCTTCGGTGTGGCGATGGAGGCCGGCGTGCTCCAGTTCGGGGACGGCAAGACCATGTGCCAAATGATCAAGGACGATATCGGCAAGGGCACGCCGCTGGGGCGTATTCTCGGCAACGGGGCGGGCTCCGTGGGCCGTTCCTTTGGCGTCACCCGGGTGCCGGTTGTCAAGAACCAGGCGATCCCCGCCTACGATCCGCGCACCGTAAAAGGCATGGCTATAACCTATGCGACCACCCCGATGGGTGCCGATCACACCACCGGCTACGCGGTGGCGACCAACATACTTGGGGTCGGCGGTTCACTCGATCCGCTTTCCAAGGACGGCCAGGTGGAGCTCTCGAGAAACCTTCAGATTGCAACAGCGGCGATCGATTCCACCGGCATGTGTCTGTTCATCGCCTTCGCGGCGCTGGACGACCCGAACTGTCTGCCGGCCCTGATCGACCTGATCAATGCCCGCTACGGATTAAGCCTGACCGGTGACGACGTCACTGCGCTCGGCAAGACCATCCTGAAAACCGAACGCGCTTTCAACCAGGCTGCAGGATTCAACAATGCGGACGACCGGCTCCCCGAATTCTTCTATAACGAGCCGCTGCCACCGCATAACCTGGTTGTCGACTTCACCGGCGAGGAGATCGATTCGTTCTGGAATTTCTAGATGAAGCTGACCATCAAACTGTTCGCGTACTTCCGTGACAATCGTTTTGTCTCGGAAGTGCGCGAATTTCCCGACACCACCACGGTCGGTGCGATTATCGATCAGCTCGGCATCGACCGTGAGGCAGTCGGCATCACCATGATCAATTCCCGCCACTGCAAAGTCGGCACCGTCCCGGTCGACGGCGATGTGGTGGCGATATTCCCGATGGTCGGAGGAGGGTAAGGAAGCGCTACTCTGCCTTGACGGCAATACCTTTCAAGGCAACCGTCCCGCCCCGTTCAGCGACAATCGACAAAACCCCCGACGGTTCCGGTTCGAATATCCTGAAAAACAGCGTGTTTTCACCCGGCATCAGCGTGCGCATACCGCATTGAAACTCGTCCTCCTGATTCGACCCGCTGGCTGCATAACAGATCTGCACGTCCATTTCCTGAAGGCTGTCCGCGATCAATTTGAGTGCTGCAATCCCCTCCGGTGGTCTATTCAGCGGCATCAGCAGTGACACGGTCGACTTTGCTTCTGCGAAATTCACCACCGCCTCATCTGCCCTCACCGAAGTCGACACCTTATATCGGTAAACGATGGCCTCATTGAGTTGACGCCCGTTCAGTTCGGTCAACGGCGACGCCAGAACATCGAACCTGTCGCTGACGAACCGTTGTTCGAGCTCAGGATCGGGCTCCAATGCCCGTTGCAGGTTTCGTGCCGCTCTCTGATCGATGACCACATCGGGCCTTTCCCGTTCGATGATACCCTTCGCATCTTCAAAGTTGAGGTAATGAACATAGATGATTTTTTTAAAGTGCTGCGAGAAGTATGGCCTGAGGAAATCGCCAAACGAGTCATGGATGAAAACAGCCGTGTACCTGCCCTTGTCGCAACCGCTGACCTCAGGAAGACGATAGGTGGGAAGGTTTCGGTATTCTTTGATTTTTTTCAATGAGAACATTGGGGTCGGGGGGATGAGACGGCAGGACCGCTCGATGTTGATCTGGGGTGCAGTTTCGGTAATGAGCCCTTTGAGGTTCATCATTATCGCCAGATCTCCCGAGAAGCCTTCGATCCAGGTTTTGTTCGCCGACTGCTGCAGGGGAGTCAGTCCGGGAAGCCATGGCTGCAGGCGGTCCATCACCTCCCGGTAGACCAGATAGACGCCGTCATGGTTCCAGTGGCTGTCTGTCTGGAGGAAGGTGGGGAACGATTTCTTCCCCTCTCTCAGAATAGTCTGGGCATCGATGAAGTTTTTGAAACCTTCGGTCCCCTGTAGGTAACCGATGATCTGATCGTATTTGGTAACCCCGCTGTACCTTCTGATGCGGGACGGCAACTGATCATCGTAAACATTTATTTTGTTAGGGATCGGCAGAAACAGATAATGCGTCCCCAGCGAATCCAGCCAGCGTTTTCGGTCCTGAAGTACATATTTAAATCTTTCGAGGGTAGCCTCGCGGTATGAGGTGAGTCCAATATAATCAGCAGTGGCGCCGTCGCCGTCATAGAACAGCCAGTTATTGCTCCCGATCACAATACCCGGAGTTTGAGTACGTTTGAATGCCTTTGCAAGAACGTAGTTGTGAAGCCTCACCATGTCGTTTTTGAATCCGAAATGGTCGTCGTAATAGCCTTCAAATTGCTCGGGAAACGTCTGCAGGATGCTATAATCCAAGGTGATGTCTGGAAGTTGTTCCAGTTTTCGCTTCTCGGAGGTGGAAATTTCAAGATCTTCCTGAAAGATAGATGCCAGAAGCGGAACAAAGAGGCAGACCACGAATGCCAGAGATACGATCCTCTCGATGCCCGCTCGCCTTCGCATTGCTAAAACCGGAAATATATGAAGGGATTGTATGAACTGACGGCGAGAAACGAAACCGAGACGTAGAGCAGGCAGAACAAACCGAGGTATTTTATACCGTCGACGAGGCCGCCGAAAGCGGATGCAGGTTCATATGAATCGAACTTCAGACAGATCTTATTTTTTATGAACCGGCCTGCCGGCATCGAAAACACCACGCCAAGCATCAGCATAGATACAAAAAACATATCGATATGGATCTTTATCTCGGCATTGACAAGAGATCCGGGGTTGTCGCCCATGAAGTACATCGCCTTGAGATACTCAGTCTGTCGATCGGGATCTTCTACCCTGAAAAACAGCCAGCTGTTGATCAGCACAAAGATGAAATAGACATGTCCGGTAAGGCGTGAACAACTGGCCAGCCAGTTTCTCAGCACCTTCCGCTCAAGGGCCAGAAACATGCCGTGAAACAAACCCCAGATAAGGAAATTCCAGCTGGCCCCATGCCACAGGCCGCACAGCACGAATACCGTAAACAGGTTGCGATAGGTCTTGGCCTCACCTCCATGGCTTCCCCCCAGCGGAATATAGAGATAGTCCCGAAACCAGCCGGAAAGCGAAAGATGCCAGCGCCGCCAGAATTCACGGATGGAGCGCGAAATATAGGGGTAGTTGAAGTTCTCCGGAAAATCGAATCCGAACATCCTGCCGAGGCCGATCGCCATATCGGAATATCCTGAAAAGTCGAAATAGATCTGCAGCGTGTAACAGATCAGCCCGAGCCAGGCTATTTCCGGTGATAGCTGGGAGTAATCGGCAGCAAAGATACGATCTGCCATTTCAGCCATGGTGTTGGCGATCAGGACCTTCTTGCCGAGCCCGACAATAAAGCGCTCCACTCCTGAGGCGAAGTGCGCATAGGAATGCGCGCGCCTGACGATTTGTTCGGCCACCTGGTTGTAGCGTACGATGGGACCGGCGATGAGCTGCGGAAACGAGGCGATGTAAAGGCCGAGACGCAGCGGGTTTTTCTGAGGTCTGGCAACGTTGCGGTACACGTCGATGATATAGGACATCGCCTGAAACGTAAAAAACGATATACCGATCGGCAGATGAATGGGCTCCGACACCACGCCTGAATCCTCGAGACCGGGGAACAGGGGGGTGAATGTGTCCACCAGAAGGTTTCCATATTTGAAATAGCCCAGCAGCAACAGGTTCATAATCACGCCTATGCTCAGAAACCATCGTCTCCTGCCGGGAGATCCGGAACCTGCAAGAAAACAGCCGACCAGGTAGTTCAGCGTTATTGAAACGAGCATCAGAATAACATAGCCCCCCTCGCCCCATGCATAAAACAGCAGGCTTGCCAGCAGAAGGACGGTATTTCTGAATCGGGCACCAAACGCGTAGTAAAGTGTCAAGGTAACCGGAAGAAACAGCAGCAGAAAAATGATGGAGCTGAAAACCAAGGGAAGGCCTCTCTACCTGCTCTCGCTCGATAAAAGCAGATGGTTAAGCGCGATTTGATCTGGTGACGGACAGGTATTTAATGCGTAAGCGACTACACGGGGCCGCATGTTAATGCAAATTTTTCTTGAGGTAAAGGCTTAAAGAAAGGATTAGACTAAGGTATGAGCGGTTCCGGAAGAGTAATAAGCGCAGCTCTCGGTATCGAACGGACCGGTTATGAAGCGGTAATGCAACGATCTCTGATTTTACAGGCGAGGCCGGCCATGGATGTCAGAACCATAAACGCCCGAATTTACGGCAGGGTCCAGGGAGTAGCCTTCCGCTACCACACCAAACGAAAAGCCGACAGCCTTGGAGTTGCCGGCTGGGTTAAAAACCGCAGTGACGGCTCTGTTGAGGCGATGGTCACCGGCGAGGCAGGAAAACTTGCAGACATGATCGCCTGGCTGCATCACGGACCGACCAGCGCTGTCGTCAAGGAGGTCCAGGTTACCGAAGTCGTCGCCGCCGAAGCGCCCCACAGCGGTTTCGAGATTACCTTCTGAGCCGGTTTTACAGGCAGTTTTATGGTTCCGCTCCCCTGTTCTCCTGATACACCTGAGATGAATGCTCCGCTACTCGCCATAAAGGATCTGAACGGCTGGATCGATGAATATCCGGGTACCCGGAAAAACCGCGAGCCCCTTCGACTCCTTCACGACGTGACGTTGACCATAGGGCAGAGCCAGACGGTGGCCCTGGTCGGAGAGTCCGGTTCAGGCAAGTCTCTTACCGCCCTGTCGATTCTGCGGCTTCTCGAGGAAAATACCCCGATACGGATCTCCGGATCGATCAGATTTGAAGACCGGGATCTGCTCACTCTTCCACCGGAAGCCATCAGGCGGATCCGCGGCAACAGGATTGCCATGATCTTCCAGGAGCCGATGACCTCCCTCAACCCGGTGTTTACGATCGGTAACCAGATAGCGGAATCGCTTTCCCTTCACCGGGAACTTGGTGCAGAAGAGATCCAGCAGGAATCGATTAATCTCCTTGCAAGAACCGGAATAGAAGACCCGGAGAACCGTCTTCACGCTTACCCGCACCAGCTGTCGGGCGGTCAACGGCAACGGGTGATGATCGCCATGGCGCTGGCCTGCAGGCCCGTACTGCTGATCGCCGACGAGCCCACCACCGCGCTCGACGTCTCGCTGCAAGCAAAGATCCTGGACCTGATAAAGGGTCTCCAGCGGGAATACCAGATGGCCATGCTACTCATCACTCATGACCTGGCCCTGGTGAAAAATATGGCTGATTTCATCTGTATCATGAAAGACGGTTCCATTATAGAGCGCGGGGAACCGTCAAAGATATTTGAAAATCCGGAAAACAGTTACACGAAAAAATTGATCCAGTCCATCCCATCCAAATCAAAACCGGCACAGGGCGACTCACCGCCCCTTCTGAAAACCGAGCACCTGTCCTGCTCGTTTGCCGCCGAGTCCGGTTTCAGCAGGCTCTTTAGACGGCGGCGCAAGCCGATTCTTGCGGTCGACCGGGTTTCCCTGGTCATCCGCAAGGGTTCTACCTGCGGAATTATAGGGGAATCTGGATCCGGTAAGACCACACTGGCGATGGCACTGCTGAAACTCATCAAGAGCGATGGGGTCATCGCCTTCGACGACATCAGGCTCGACACCGCCTCGACGAGAGAACTCAAGCAGATGAGATCGAGGATGCAGGTGGTTTTTCAGGATCCCTATTCATCGCTTTCGCCGCGCATGACCGTCGGGGAGATTGTGGCGGAAGGGCTCGGGGTTCATCGAGCTGACCTCCGAAAAACCGAGAAGAAGGACATGGTTGCGAAAGCACTCGAGGACGTGGGGCTGGCCGCTTCCATCATCCAGCGCTACCCGCACGAGTTTTCAGGAGGCCAGCGCCAGCGGATTGCCATCGCTCGGGTACTGATTCTGAGGCCGGACCTGCTTATTCTCGATGAGCCGACCTCGGCGCTGGATATGACGATCCAGGCCCAGATCCTCGATCTGCTGAACCGGTTGCAGGAAAAGTTCCGGCTCACCTACCTCTTCATTTCCCACGACTTGAAGGTTATCAGGGCCATCGCCGACGATCTGATCGTAATGAAGCAGGGCAGGATCGTCGAACGCGGTCCAGCGGATACGCTGTTCAGAAATCCCCGGGACCCCTATACCAGGCAGCTCTTTCAATCGGCCTGGTATGAGTCTTACCTCACAGCACCCGCTTAACGCCAGAGCAACCGATTCACATCCTGGGGACTGCCGGAAGGGCGATAAAAACAAATGAATAGATAGACAGCAGGAAGAGATGCAGGGTGATCAGGATGAACACCCGGTTGTCAACTGCTGCGCGATTTTTGGCCAGAATGATCCCGATCATCGGCAGGACGGGAAACAGATAGCGGCCCTGGGCCTGGAAATCTATCGTCCATGAACGGTGCAGGGATGCCCCCGTCAAAGCCAGGGCCAGGCAACCGACCAGCAGCGCCAGCAGTTTTCCTTCGCTGGTTCCTTTCAGAGCAACCGCCGCAGCCAGATAGGCAAGAAACAAGATCGCGCACCATTTAACGAGCCGGTAGTAGGTTTCGGATCCGCTGATCGTAAAGTATCCGTACTTCCCGAATCCGGTCTCGAAGGTATGGGAAAACCATTTATGACGCAAAATCATATCCTTGAGCGTCGTGCCCCGGTCCTTCATGTACATGAACATATGTTTTTTGTTCAGTTCGGTACTCGGCTTGTACCAGTATTGTGCGTTCTTTTCCTGCACAGCCAGCAATTTTTCATCCCGGTCTGAGCCGTTGACATAGTAATCCGCTCCCACCCGTATCCCCGCCAGCAGCAGGGCGAGTAACGAACAGATCACCAGGCGGGCAAAGGTTTTCCCGCGATCGGAGGTCTTTTGCAGCCAGGGCAGGACGATTGCCGCATAGATCAGAACGATGAACGGATAGTAATTAATTTTCAGGAGAAACAGCATGCCCAGCAGTGCCGAAACCGCCAGGATCGGCCCCAGAGGGAACCTCCGGTCGGAATCGACAACCCTGATCAAAAAGCTGTTCTGCCTCACCAGTTCACATCCCGCCAGGAAACAGAGAAACAGGCCGAAGGCATCTGACACGCAATAACTGAAGATATACCAGACCTGAGGAGTAAGGAGAAACGGCAGTGCCACGAGCCGTGCCCCGATCGACTTAACACTGTAGAGGAAGATCAACCCGAACAGCAACACGTTGAACGCGCGTAATGCATGTACCTCGTTGATGTTGAATGCTTCAAGCAACCGTGCAGTCTTCCCGGCGAAAAGATAATAGATCTCACCGTTGTTCAACCGGGAAATACCATAGACGCTGTAGGTATGTGCAATGGTCTCACTTTCGATTTCTGGCGGCAGCCAGTGCTCCTGGTAGTAAGCCGCTGCGTCAAGATGGACGTATTCGTCAGGATGGGCATTGCGTTTGCTGACAACCGCCATGACCACGATCAGGCTCAGGACCATGGCGAGCAGCAATGGGACAAAGGCGAAATCTCTCCGCAGCGGCGCACAACCTTTCATGAACAGAATCACCAGCAGGCAGATGGCCGCATACCGGGCTGCCTCACCGAAAAGACCGTTCGCCTGTTTCTCAATGTTCGGCCGGTAGAGCAGGTTCGGGTCACGCCCGGAAGAGCTGATCTGCAGGCCATGCGCCGTAGCCAATTCGACGGCAATATCGTTCAGCGGTTCAAGGTCCGCAGGATCGATGGTGATCGGCTTGAATCCGTTTTGGGACAGCGAAAGTTTCTCTATGGTTCCGCTGCCGACGTATTCGAACGGATCGATCCGCAGCAGGTCTACCCTGTCGAGATCGGTGAGATAGAAGGAATAGTGTTTCTTGCCCGGTACGACAATTACCTGGGCCCGTTTGCTTTCTGAGAAAGGCTGGTCTTCCCTCGCCCAGTAGAGTTTGAACCTGGTTTTTGTGTCTACCTCGATGTCGAGTTCGACGAACGCCCGGTTGTAAAAGAAGAAAAAATAATAGACACAGCCGAGCAGGCAGACCGCCGCCGTGAACCAGTTCCGTGAGGTTCCACCATGTCCGTTCGCCCAATCCATGTCACTTTGATCGTCCGAGTTTCAAATACAGTCGGTGCAGATGGGGTTCGTAGCGGATCAGCACCTTGAACAATGGGCGGCCGAACCAGTGCAGAAACAGGAGCACCAGCCCCGGTTTCAATCCCGTCCCGGCGCGGAAGTTGCCGATGGGCAGAAGTTTGTCGACGAGGTTGAATTTCAAGACCCTGAAAAACCTGTTGCCGTCTAAGTCGAAGTCGTCAGTTCGTAATCTGCGCATGTCAGCTCTTTATAACGGTTCTGATATGCTTCCAGAACATTCTTGATCTGAGAAAGGGGCTGAATCTGAGGCTGAAACCGGATTGATCCCACAACGACTCCTGGCCTTTCAATTTTTCCTTCATCGGTTTTCCGGTCCCGTGAAAGTCATCGAGATGGTGCCGGTGGCGGATCGCCAGTACCTCCCGGGTCTTGGGAAACGCGAGTTTGGCAGTGAGAAGGTAGTTGAACCAGGGACGGTAATCCTCGATACGGTACCCCAGAAGTGCAGAAGCCGCCCCATATGCCCGCGCTGCATCGAAGATTCCCTGCTGGAGGGTGCTGAAAAACCGGTCCTGCTCCTGCTCAGCCATGCCGGTGGCATCTTTGCTGGTGCGGAACTTCAATTCGTATCCATCCTCGGTGAGTTGATATTTCTCGATGGTCGGATGGGGGGCGCGGCAGGCCTCTTCAAACACATCACGTGCGTACAGGATGCTGCTAGCAGCCAGGTCGAAGCGATGGCGGTCGTACATCACCCCTTCAAGACTGTTTTTCAGAGTTTCATCGAACGGGATGCCTCTCGTCGCCCCGAACACATACCCATGAATTCTCGGGCAATCGGACCGGTGCTTGACGGCATTGAACAAAAACCGTTGAATGGTGCCGAGCCAGCCGATGTCGACGGCGGCGATCTGCTCGTGGTTGAAAAAACCCAGGTCGGTGAGGTAGCTGATCAGGGCGTGATTAGCGGCCGCCGTCTGGAACCTTACCTCCTGCTGAAAAATCTCGTCCTCGAGCAATTCCATGAGCCGTACACTGTGTTTCTGATCGTACCCTTCGTGCAGCGGGGACAGGCAGGTATCTGCGCTCAATTTATGCCGCTGCAGGTGCGGTGCCAGCCTTTCCTGATCGAGCTGGAATATTCGGCAGATGTCGTGGAAATTTTTATTTCCAGGGGGCAGCATCGCTATGCTTGCGCTGGTCCTGGTAAGCCCTTCATGCGCACAGGCCGCTCCGGCGAGAGCCATTCTGCTGACATAGAGGTATTCTACTTCCGGCAGGTCGCCGTCGGGAAATAGAATCGGCATACACTGTTCCCACACCTTTTTGAAGGTGTACCCTTCCCGTGAAAAAAAGAAGACCTTGGTCAGACCGAGTCTTCTGGACTCCTCCGCGACGTGCTGGACGAATGCGCCGACCATCGGGCCGATGAAATTGTAGCCCTCCACGTACAGATCATCGCGCTCAACATTTTCGTCTTCAAGCGGCAGCATCAGCTGCTGCAGCGCCCTGCCGCGGTAGAACGGACGGCCCTTCGAGTAATTGACATAACGCTTGATGAGGGCTTTGCGAAACTTCTCGACGCCGTCTTTGATGACCAGTGATGTGATACCGAATTCCTGCGGGCGCAGACCGTCAGAGATGGGGTTGTCGCCGACGTGGAGCCATGAAGACGTATCGATATCGAACTGCTCCTGGATGAGGCGGAACGCCTCGCCGGAAGCCTTGGCCCGAAAGGTGTCAGCCGATGAAATAACCGTCTCGACCAGATGCAGCAACCCCGCGTTTCCGACCAGAATTCTGAGATGAGAAGCGGGCAGATACACGTCCGAGATGATGATCACACGCTTGCCGCTCTCCTTGAGTTCTTCGAGCCATTCAGCCAGAAGTTTTCTCGGCACCAGCATACGGCTCTCCATGTCGAGCTCGTAACGGGTTACCTGATCGAGGAGCCTCTCCTCATAGTGGGCACCAAAAATTCTTTTGAGCGTTTCCTCCATGAAGCCCGGGTAGCAGGCCTCGTGGTCGGCACATGTTTTTCCGGTTTCACGCCGCTGGTTCTGCTCCACTTCGTCACGCAGGTTCTGAACCCATCGCCAGGATCTGCTGATGCCCTTCTGCTTCGCCAGCGAGGATATATAGCGAGCCACCGGCAGTTTGACTTGATCGGGATCGTGGATTCTTCGAATCAGCAGCGTGTCGAACAGGTCGAAGCTGATGGTTTGAAATTCCGAAGCATGGGATCGCCCCCAGCTAATCAGTTTTCCAAGGGAATGAAAGGTTTCTGACGCCACGCCTATCACCTTGAAGGGGAGCTGGACTTGCCGATCTTGCCGAACCAGATCTTCAGAGCCCTGGCAAGGTGTTTTGCCGCCGGCCGGACTCCCTGGGGCTCAGGGGCCTTCATCTGCAGGCGGACCAGGTTCAGTTCCTGTTCGAGTTTAACCAGCCGCCTGCTGCCGGTCATGACGTATTCCCGGTACTCGGGCGGTACGGCAGCAAGCATGTATTTCTCGATCAGCGCCATATCCTGCTCCCTGCCGGTGATGGCCGCCTCACCCAGGGTATTGCCGCCGTGGATCCGATAGAAGAGAAGCTTGCGGTCATGCAGATAAGCGACCCGGTCCTTGAATCGGGCGATCATCCTGAAGATGAAATCATAGTCATGAAGATATCTCAGAGAGGAGAACGGTCCGACTTCATGTGCGGCTTCTCGGGACATGAAGAGATTTGATGTCGTCACCATGAAGTTGCCGTGCAGGAAGGCGGTATATAAATCATTGCAGGAAAAGTAGAATTCCCGGTTGTCCGCATGCCAGATATTCCAGCCGAACCGCGGGTCGGTGAACGGCCGGTTGTGGTCATCGATGGGGACCACATCGGTAAACAGACATAGCGTATCATGTTTCCTGCAATGGTCGTACAATCGTTCGAGCCGGTCTTTTTCGTAGATATCGTCTGAATTCAGGATTGCGATATAACTGCCGCGTGCCAGGGAAATGCCACGGTTGATGGTGTTGTAGGCATCCTGATTCTCCTGGTAATAATACCTGATCCGCCGGTCTTGGTAGCTTTGTACAACCGCTTCGGTTCCATCCGTCGAACCGTCGTTGACCACGATCAACTCGAAATCCTGGAAGGTCTGATTCAAAACGCTTTCCACTGCATACCCCACGAACCGCTCGTGATTGTATGCCGGAATAACGACTGAGATCATCGGTTCAGACATTGCTGCACAATCCTTCCCGAAGGCATTGATTAAAATCGGTCTCGATGACTGCAAGTATCAATCATTGATGAAACGAATTCGCTGCTGGAACGTTAGAACCAAAAACCCTGAACCGACGCCGTACCGATCCGGTGTTCGTGCGGCGAAGCGGATTATAGTTCAGGCTCTCTGTCAGCGGCTCTCTCCAATGTTGTGCTGTAAAACGGTGCTCTACCTAATGTAGTTTCCTTTTCCAGTCAAGGTTTCTTTAGTGACGTGAACCGCTTAACCATGCGTAGAATGTGTGACTGTCGATCCCGCTGTTAGCGACGTTACCCGGGTTGTAATACGCGCTCAGACCCATCAGCAGATCTCGATGTCTTTCCTGAAACCTGCGTTTTTCGAGCAAGGCCGCCTGATCATCGGCAAAACTTGTCGGGTTTTCCTCCTGATAGGTTACAACAGCCCACGGGGTATAGAGAACCTTTTTCCCGGAATTCACAACTCTGTAGGACAGGTCAAGCATCGACAGGTAGGTTGGGAAATGGACGGAGTCAAAACCTCCAAGGGTTTCCATCAGCGACCTCGGCAACAGGCAGATCTGCCAATCGCAACCGCTGATCCATTGCAGATTGTGCATCCCGTTTGCATGCCTGGACCCGGAGGAAAGAAATGACGCATAGTAGTGAACAGAGGGGTTTGTCAGATCCGCCTCAGCGTATGAAGGCCCATCTCGGCCTGCATAACTGACTCGGCCGCAGCAGATTCCAGTGTCTTCATTATGGAGGAGCAACGAAACCAGTTCCGCTAACCATGCGTTGTTCAAATCGTCGGCGCCATACCCTAGAATGGCGATAAACTCCTCTCTGCTTTCGGCAACGATACGGTTGATATTGTCGGCTTTCGAGGCAGAATCGCCGGAGTGGACCGGCTGATCCCCAACCAGCGCGAATGAGCAGTTGTCATATGCCGTCTTCGCGGCGGTCCAGTCTATGAGGTTGGATTCAGCGCTCTTTTGACCTCGGCTGCACAGTATCACTTTCACTGATGGACCCGAAGACATTTTGAGACTGATCCGGTAATGATAATTCACCGACCCGTCCATGATTTCTGCAGCGGTGCCGCTTCGCCGGAAGTGATCTGCCAGCGCCTTTCGTCCCGCTTCGTGCGCGTAGGGTTTGTTGCCGTGGTTTATGCTTGTGGACGAATCGGTCGCTCTCCAGTGATAAAGTACGCGGGGAATATGATGGAACGTGTCGAGGTGCTCAGACAGCCGGAGAAGGAGGTCATAATCCTGGGCCCCGTCGAAGTCGCTTCTCATGCCCCCGACCCGGTAAAACAATTCCCTGGACACCGATACGAAATGGGTTATGTAGTTGTGTGAGTAGAGCAGCGGCCGGTTGAAATCCGGCTTATGAAAGGCTGAGAGGGGGAAGCCCTCATCGCCGATCAGGTCTTCGTCGGTGTAGATAACCCCTGCGCCGGTTTCTCCGGCCGCTTCGGCAATACGATACAGGCAGTCCGGTGCAAGCTCATCGTCATTGTCGAGAAAGCCAAGATAATCTCCTCTCGACATGTCTGCACCTGCCTGAGTCGCCGCGGAAATTCCCAGATTGGCATGATGAAATGCGTACCTGATCCTTCTGTCCTGTTCTGCCCACGAGCGGATCGACTCGCGTACCCGCCCATCTGAGCTGCCATCGTCGACCAGGCACAGCTCCCAAAATTGATATACCTGATCGAGCAGCGACCGGATACAGCGGTTCAGATGGCAGAGCTCCGGGTTGAATACCGGAACGATCACCGAAATGAGTGGCTGTACCGGCAATTTTTCGGCATTCCGGCTGATTCCATTGCCGCTGGATTTGCCTATTTTGATATAATGTTCCAGAGCAGAGGTTGCATCCGCTGCGTCCATATAGCGTCTTCTGTAGTATACGGGGTCGAAATAGGAGTTGGGCCGGCAGCCCATCGCTTCGCCCGAGGTGAGGTAATGAAGCAGAGGATCGGCCCCCGCCGTATTTGCCTCGCTGCACTGCCCGAGATAGAAGGCAGGCTCGAACAGCGGATGCGGGCTTTTGCCTTCCCGGGCTCCAAACTTTTTATAATGTTTGAATATGTCGGCTTGGACGACATCCGGGTACGGTATTTTTTTTTCAAGATACCAGTGCCTGTCGAAAAGCGGCGAGGGACTTACCTGCGCCTTCATGCTGCATCTTGTGAAATGGGTAAGCGGGTCGCCCTCGGAATAATCCCAGTCACTCTGCTTCTGATAGTAGCCTGTATTGAAGAGAGGGCTGGGATTCAATCCCCGTTTCCACCCCTCTCTCAGATAATGGGCGAAGGGGTTGCGGCTGCCCACCTGCTTCCCGTATCGAGACAGGTAATAAAAGCTGTCGAACAGTGGATGAGGGTCGGCCAGTTGACGCCACTGCCCGTCGCAGCCATGCAGGGAATGACGCTCATCCCTGCTTTTCAGGAAATAGAACCAGAGCGGATCGTCGCATCCCTCTCTCCATAATTCCCTGTCTTCTGCTCCATTTTTTATCAGCAGGAACCGGTAATAATCTGAATCGAAAACCTGCAGGATCCGGATATGACGGTAATCCCGGTAATCCCGGCTGAGGACGTATCTGCAGAGTGTGGTCAGCTTCGAGGAGATTCTCATAGGTTCCTCGACCCCTCACACGCCGGATCGTAGCCACCGTGAGACGAGTCCTCGTCTCGGTGATAGGTCACTTTTTTTTTTCAACCGTTTTATTATCTCCCGCAGAGCATCACCCCCCGTCGCCGTCACAGTGCAGGTAATCGCAACCTCTCGGCAGTGTGCCAGCAATGCCTCTTCTGTTGTAAGGTAAATCTGGGGATCGTCGGTGGAGAACATAAAGTGGTTACCCTCTCGAATATCCGCGTTGGATTTGAGCGCATGTAGATTGAGCGCGGTATCAGCGCCTGGTGAGCCCAACTCGATCTTTTCTATATCCACGCACACGGGACATTCCGCCGGGTCGAAACGCAGTGCCCGGGGACCCGCGAAACGGTCGATCGGAAATCTGATGGTCCTCCTGCTCGGCTCGAGTTTCCTGACGACGCTGTCTTCATTGCTTATCCCCTGGCCATTATCGATGTAGAGCCTGCCGGTCAAATAGGGTTCCCGCAGTTCCAGAAGCGGTTCCAGCCAGACCTCGATATGATCGGAATAAAGATTCTGATGCCGCTGGAAAATCCTTTTAAACATCTCGATCTTTTTTGATTTTTCGACGCTTCTCACCATCGATTCGGGAGAAACCCGATAATAAAAGTATCGACCTTCCAGCCGGTGAACCCCCAGTCCGCGCTCGATCAGACTCAGCCAGAATTCATAATCCTCCCAGCCGTAAATCATTCCGGTGTCATATCCGCCCGAGGCTGCCCAGTCTCGCTTGCGGAACAGTGCGGTGCAGAAGATGATATTGTCCTTCAGCATTTCCTCGAGGCTGTACGGGGGCAGTTGCCAGTCCTGATCCACGGCGTCGAACAGTCTGGCCTGGCAGTAAACGATGCCGATTTTCTCGTTGGCTTCCAGGACGGCCACCGCTTCGGCAATATATTCCGGGGCGATTCTGTCATCGGCGTCGAGCGGCAGAATGTAGGTTCCTCCCGCCCGCCCTATGCCGTTATTGCGGGCGGCTGCAAGACCCTGGTTGTCGGTGTTGACAACCCGTATCCTTGGGTCTGCATAGGAATTGCATGCCTCCGCAGTCCCGGCGTCATCGGATCCGTCATTGACGATGATTATCTCCAGGTCATCCCAGGTTTGAGCGAGGGCGGAGGAAACTGCATCGTCAAGAAATTTCCCTTGATTGTAGCACGGTATGACGACACTGACTGTGGGCATAACAGGCCGATTGAGATCGATTGAGTTTGCTGCGTTTCTCTTAAGAACAGAACCTCGGCGAAGACTCTACCACAACTTCCGCAGATCTTGCGAGGGTAGAATTCTTCTGCAATTCTGGTTAAAAGAAGCAGATCGTGCCGATCCAGGTCAAGCTGCGACAGACAGGCAATACCGATCAGCGGCCGGCATGTTCTGGTACCGCTGTCTTCACCACCTCATAGAGTTCGAGATCGGCCCATACCAGCGGTTTTAAGATGGCTCTCAAGTCGTCCTGCTGATAGTCGAACAGATCGCTGCTCCTGGAAATATTCATTCTGCCTGACTCTGGAGAAGCCTTCAGTCGGTTGAATTGCTTGAATCTGGTAACGAACGCTTCGTAGTCCTCGGTAAGACCGATCAGCCGGAAGATCTTCAGGTTTTCAACAGCTGAATCAAGATCGTGCACGTTTACCCTGGCAGGCTGGTCATCGAGAAAATATCTGGTCTGGACATTGTCGAGAAAGGCCGCTTCGATGTCAGACAATGTTTCGACAAACCGGCTCAGTGAAATGCTCGAGGAAAAGTCTACCCGGCTGAGCCGCTGTCCGAGGCTGTATATGACCTGGTTGCTGGTCCTGAAGTAGTTTTCGTCCCGGCTCACCGCGGTGTGAATGAGCCATTTGAGATGCGAATGGAGCTGTGCGTAAGGTTCTCTTACGATCGTGTAGAATTCGGATCGTTGCGAAGCAAAGCATCGCTTCAGGATGCCTGCTCGCACATGTCCGGATACATACCGGTACCGATCCGAAAATTCCGCATACTGGGAGTGCGGCCTCAGTTCTATATGGGTGATTGTCGATCTCTTGGGATACATGGCCTGGGCGAGGGTATTGAAGGACGTTCCGGCGGTTTTGGGAATATGCATGAATACCACGGTCTTGCCGGCAGCGGGTCGGCGTTTGAAAGCCCATTTCAAGTATTTCCAGACGATGGCGTCGCCTGCACCCCTGTCATCGTTCAGGGGCAGGCTGACCAGATCTGAAGAGGAGCCCTTGGCGCGTATCGAGAGCGGCTGAGCAGGGTCTGACCAGCCTTTCGCCTCGAAAATGAATTCAAAGCCGCATCTGCCGCTCGGGTGAATACCGAGAGCCTTCAGATCCTCTCTGAATTTGTCTGCTCTGGACTCGCCGATGAGTTGATCCTTCCGATAGCACTGAAGCACCACCACCGCTTGTTTTCTGAAACGATTGAAACACCAGCCGGAGATGTAATTGGCGTTGACGTGGTCAATGGATATCTTGTAGAAGAGACTCATATCCGTTCAATCTGGTTTCACAGGAGGCCTGCTGCTCCTGTCCATTCAGGCAGTGTTCCATTTTTATGCTGAACCGGCAATTGCTTTCCTCTGCGCCCCATTCCCCCGGGGTTTATTTGATGCTCGACCACGCGTCAACTGTTCTCTATGTCGGCAAGGCAAAGGATCTTGCCAAACGGCTTGCCTCCTACGTCAATTTCAAGGGCGGCGAGCACAGCAAGACAGCCGTCATGATTGCCCAGGTAACCAAGGTCGACCTGCTGATTACCAACAACGAAAAAGAGGCGCTCATCCTCGAGGCGTCGCTGATCAAACGGCATCGCCCAAAGTATAACGTCATTTTGCGGGATGACAAAAGTTATCCACAGATCAAGGTGACCGTTCAGGAGGAATGGCCGCGCGTGTTCATGACCAGAAAAAAGAAGCGGGACGGGGCCAGGTATTTCGGCCCATACTCATCGCCGTCCTCGATGTGGTCCACACTCAATCTGCTGCAGACACTCTTCCCGTTAAGACGCTGCAAAGGGGCCGCCCTGAAACCGCGCAAACGTCCCTGCCTCAATTATCAGATGAATCGATGTCTGGCCCCCTGCTCCGGAAAAATCGACAATGTTTCTTACCGGCACATGGTCGACAAGGTTGTCCTGTTTCTCGAAGGCCGCAATAAAAATCTGCTCAGGGACCTCGAGCATGACATGCGCCAGGCAGTTTCCGAATTGGAATTCGAAAAGGCAGCGGCGCTCCGGGACCAGATCAACGCCTTGACCAGGACCTTGGAAAAACAGATCATCGTCACCCAGTCCACCGAGGACCGGGACGTATACGGATTCGCCCGCTCCGGGGCAACGGTCTCGATCGTGCTGCTCTATATTCGGGAAGGCGTCGTAAGGGGTACGCGGCGTTTTTTCCAGGAGGATACCTATGGCGACGACGGCGCTATCCTTTCTCAGATCATCAAACAGGTGTACGACGAAAAACACCAGCCCCCGCCGCTGATTCTGGTGCCGTTCATTATTGACGACCAGCAACTCCTCGAAGATCGCCTCGCTGATCTCGGCGGCCGCAGGACCACTATCAGCGTTCCCCGGCGCGGTAACCGGCGCACCCTGGTGAGCATGGCCGACACCAATGCCAGGCAGCGATTTGAAGACATCGACAAAAAGAGAGAGATGTGGAGAACCCTGGGCGACGATCTCGAAAAGCGGCTGCATCTTGCGGCCGTTCCCGATACGATCGAGTGCCTCGATATCTCGAATATCAGCGGCACCAGCAGCGTTGGATCGCTGGTGCGATTCGAACAGGGCGATCCGGCACCGGCGAAGTACCGGCATTACAGAATAAACACGGTATCGGGCCCGGATGATTATGCGATGATGCGGGAAATCATGATCCGCCGGTTTTCAAGGGACAACGACGATCTGGATCTGCCCGGACTACTCATGGTGGACGGCGGCAAAGGTCAATTGGCCGTTGCCGAATCTGTTGTCAGGGAATTCAATCTGAGCGGAGCGCTCGAACTCATCTCTATCGCCAAAGAGCGGGCCGACGAGGGTGAGAAATTGTACAAACCCGGACGCAAGAACCCGATTATACTTCCTTCCCACAATCCGGCGCTTTTGTATCTGATGAGGATTCGTGACGAATCGCACCGCTTCGGGGTCCGCTTCCACCGTTCGTTGCGAAATAGAAAGACCTTGTCCTCCCAACTCGATGAAATTCCCGGAATTGGACCGTCGAGAAAGAGAAATCTACTGCGAGCGCTCGGCAGCCTTCAGAACATCTCCGAGGCAGGCGTAGAAGAGCTTCATCGGGTTGACGGTATCGGTCATGAACTGGCCGAACAGATTCACTCCTATTTCCATGCCGGCAAATCAAGCAAACCAGCCTGATTGTCTCGAAGCCGAGGTTGCCTTAGAAAGCGACATACGATCTGGGTGTCCATTCGGGCAAGGCGCGAGCGTTGAGCCGGCGGAACAGCCTGGGAGGGCTGTCAGCAGGCTCCGCAGCGGGCAACCCAGCCTGATCGGAGGAATTGCACGTATGGCGCTCTGAATATCAATGGCAGCCGCAATCGCAGGACCCCGAGCATCCCCCGTATTTCTGCATATCCGCCATTGCCGCAACGATTTCGGAAGGCGACGGCGAACACGCCGCTCGAAACCTGAAATTCAGATGCTGCCAGCGGCCGCCGTCGTCAAGAACTCCTAACTGCGAGCAGAACATCGGAAACAGCCGGCCCATATAGCTGCGAAGGTCAACGTCTCTGGACGCCAGCTCGAGTTCATCCCCAACCTTCATAGAGCTGACTGCATACTCGAACTCGCTCAGCCCTTCCGGGGCAAGTCCGAAGATGAAAACGAACTGATGATCCTCTGCAGCATCCTGAGGCTGCCCGCAGGATTGTTTGCAAATATCAAATACCAGCTTCTGGAGTACTTTGGAATCTTCCGGCATGGCTTGCTCCCTGCTTAGTCCCTTCCTGTGTTAATCCGTGGCGACAAATCAGATCAGAGCACATCAACTCATTTCCCTCATCAGCGAAATCTGCGCATGGATCGCTGCCGCAGCGGTCTCGACTTTTAATATGCGTGCGCCGATGGTGAATTCGACGAATCCCTGGCTCCGCATCAGTGCCAGCTCAAAATCGTTCCAGCCTCCCTCGGGGCCGATCGCGACCAGGACCGGCCTGGTTTTGTGAATCCCTATTTTCGAGATCGACGTACAAGCTCCGGGATGGGCGACCAGCATCGAAGCGTAACGATTTGATAATTCCGGAACCGTCTCCAGCATGAACGGTTTGAATCCGCGGTGAAAGGTGATCGGAACCATTCTGGTGTCGACAGCTTGTTCGAGACCGGTGATCACATATTCCCGCCAACCGTTATCGGAGACAATCGAAGCTTCCCAGTAACTCTTTTCGACCCTGGACGCATTGATTACGAAGACCTGACCAACTCCGAGCGATGTCAGCTGATGGATGATCCGTCTGAACACGATCGGCCGGGGAAGGGCCAGGATAACATCAGTCAGCGGTGGCGCCGGAGGATCTTGATCGATATTCAGAAAAAGTTTGACTTGAAAAGGTCTTTTCCTGTCTATTTTCTCTATCGTAGCAAAGCCGGTCTTTCCATCCAGGATACCGACATTGACCCGGTCGCCCTTGTCCGACCTGAGCACTTTTACGATATGCTCGGCCCTGTGGTCTTCGAGCACGACCCGATCCCTGTCGATTTCATGCGGCCTGATGAGGATGATGTTCATGGTCTGTAAAGGTTGAACGTTATAATTGGGTCAAGAAGCGAACTCCACGTAAACAGGTAACAGCAGGCCAGTCAACCCATGATGCTCGTCATTTACAATCTGCTCCAGCTGTTGATTTCACCGCTGGCGCTTCTGGCGCTGCCAGTCTATTTACTCAGTCGACCGGAAAAATGTAAGGCAATTCTTCCCAAGCTGGGAGTCGGACTGAAACCGCTTGAAAAATCGAACCGCACGGTTGTCTGGTTCCATGCGCTTTCCGTGGGTGAGGTGACATCGGTGCTGCCGCTGGTGCGAAGCCTGAGAGAAGCGCAGGAAACGGCGACCATTGTGTTTTCTGTTTCGACCGTCAGCGGGTTCCGCCTGGCCTCCCAACTGCTGTCCGCACACTGTGACCGGCTGATCTATGCGCCTTTGGATATCCTCCCGGTCGTGCGACGCTTCGTCACGAGAATGTCACCAGATCTCTTCATTCTCGTGGAAACCGATTTCTGGCCCAATCTCCTGCATACATTGACACGGTCCAATGCTGCACTGCTGCTAGTGAACGGCAGGGTCTCGAAGTCGTCGGCACGAAACTACATCCGCTTCCGTGCCCTGTTTCGCCAGATGCTCGACCAGTTCGACACGCTCTGCATGCAAACCGCCGATGATCGTGACCGGATGGTCAGCATCGGCATCGATGAGGGGAAAATAGCCGTGCTCGGAAATCTGAAATTCGCCGACCAGTCAAGAACGCTTCAGCCGCCCAAGTCATCCCCGTTCCCTCCTGATCAAGTCGTTATTCTGGCCGGCTCGACCCACCATGGAGAAGAACGCATGCTGCTCGACAGTCTTCAGCTGCTCCGCGCCGATCATCCATCACTGCATCTGGCCATAGCCCCGAGAAACATCGCCCGCAGTAACGGTATCGCGACACTTGCGGAGGGATACGGATTCACCTCCAGCCGCTATTCCTCTCCGTCGCACCAGGCTGCCGACATCACCATCATCGACACCATCGGTGACCTGTCCGACCTCTATCAATTCGGCGATATCTGCTTTGTCGGCGGCAGTCTCGTCGATGAGGGTGGGCACAACCCACTCGAGGCGGCCCGACATGGCAGAGCGGTTCTTTTTGGACCGTATATGGCGGATTTTTCAGAAATCAGCGCCGAACTGGTCCAGGCAGGCGGTGCAATTCAGGTTGCCAACCCTGCTGAACTCCATGAAACCATCACCACACTCATCGTATCGGAGACGTCAAGAACGCGGCTAGGAGAAAAAGCCAGGAGTTTCGTGATGTGTCAGCAGCACATCATCGCCGACCACCTGCGCGTCATCATAGCTCATCTGTGAGACACCTGGCATTTCTGGCAGATCATCAGATCCTGATACCGATAACCGCCGGCTACCTTTCGGGGATATACCTTACTCTGTGGTATGCTCAGAGGGGATGGGTTTGGTGGATCTCGATTGCAGTTTTTTCGGCAGCCTGCCTGCTTTCTCATCTGTGTGGGCACCGCTTGTCTGCCATCATCCTGCTTGTTCTGACCTTCGTCATATTCGGATTCGCGCACGCGGACAGGCGTGCACTGCCTTCCCTGGACCAGGACCATATCGTCCGTCACGTCACTGCACCGCAGCAGGTGGTCATCGTTGGTACGCTCGCTAAAACCGTAACAAAAGGCGGAAGTTCATGCCGGGCGCAGATCGATGTTTCGTTTATTCGAACAGATATCGACGGCCCGCTGAAGCCCGTGGAAGGTCGGACACTGCTGAGCCTAAAAGGCGCCTGGCCCACCGATATCAGGCCGGGAGACAGCCTTACGGCCCGGGCAGTGCTGGATTTTCCAGCGGTGGTCAACACCCCGGGAACCTTTAACTATCGGGAATATCTGGCACGCCGTTCCATATATCTTACCGGATTCGTCACTCACCCGGCACTGATCAGACATACCGAGAAAATCGACAGACCGCTCAGCAGGCGCGTTCTCTACCGGATCGAGCGCCTGCGAGCCGACATCGGCTCATTTCTCGATTCCAGGCTGCCCGCCAG
>JAJDNR010000139.1 GCA_022340565.1 Desulfofustis sp. | reverse complement strand
CGAAGATCTGCAGGCTCAACCCGTTCCCGAAGCGGTCGCTGAACCGGCTCCGGAAGCGATGCCCGAACCGCTTGAAGCAGCTGAGATTGCAGCGATCGACCCGTCCGGCACTCGGGTCGTTGAGGCCGAAGCTCCTGTTGCCGCCCAGGCAGAGAAGAAAAAATCGACGTCGATGTTCAAACGGCTGTCGGAACGGCTGGCGAAAACCAGGGAATCCCTCACGCAGCGGATGGATGAACTGTTTCTTGGGAAAAAGGAGATCGACGCAGAACTGTTCGACGACCTCGAAGAGATTCTCGTCACCGCCGACCTGGGCATTGCGACCACCCAGGAGCTGCTCGAGTTCGCGCGCAAGAAGGTGAACCGGGAGGGGCTCTCGGACCCCCGTGCCCTTAAACAGATCATCAAGGACCAGCTCAAGAGCTTCATGCGGGCCGGCGTCGAGTCGGCGGAGCTGAGCCTGCCCGAAGGCGAGCCGTTCGTGATCATGGTGGTCGGCGTCAACGGCGTCGGCAAGACCACGACCATCGGCAAGATCGCCAGGAAATTCCAGAAGGCCGATCGATCGGTGCTGCTGGTCGCCGCCGACACCTTCCGGGCTGCGGCCGCCTCGCAGTTGAAGATCTGGGGGGAGCGCAACGAGGTCAGGGTCATCTCCCAGCATGAAGGGGCCGATCCGTCGTCGGTGGTCTACGATGCGATGAGCGTTGCCAAGGATCAGGGATATGACGTGGTGCTCGTCGACACTGCCGGGAGGCTGCACACCAAGGTTAACCTGATGGAGGAGTTGAAAAAGATCAAGCGGGTGATGGACAAACAGCTTGCCGGCGCACCCCACGAGGTGCTCCTGGTCATCGATGCGACCACCGGCCAGAACGGCATATCGCAGGCCACCCTGTTCAACGACGCGATCGGCGTCACCGGCATCGCCCTGACCAAGCTCGACGGCACCGCCAAAGGCGGCATCGTCGCCACGATCACCAGGGAATTGCAGCTGCCGATCCGCTTCATCGGCGTCGGCGAAAAAGCCGAGGATCTGCGGGATTTCAGCGCTGAAGAGTTCATCGAAGCCCTGTTCGCGTCCGCTTGACCCCTCCATGCTCCGTTCTCAATTGAAATAGAAAACGATGCGATACCACTATCAAACTTCGGGGCCGGGATGCGGCGGCTGCCTCGTCATCGCCTGCCTGATCGCGCTGGTTTCCGGCGGCTTTGCGGGACTCGCCAATTTCCTCGGCTTCCTGCTCTATACCGGATTCTTTTTCGTCCTTATCGCCGCTGCAATGTTCTTCGGGTTCCAGTTCTGGCTGCAGCGCCAGGTTGCAACCTACGCATCGACCCAGACTGAAAGCCATAACCGCTTCGTGTGGCTGCTGGTGCACATCCTCGTGAAGGTCGCCCAGATGGACGATCACGTCTCCAGGGACGAGGTCCAGACCATCCAGCGTTTTTTTCAATACAGCCTGCACTACAACCAGACCAAGATGGCCTGGGTGAAGAACCTGATCAAGGAGGCGACCGAATCCACCCAGACCCTCGAATCGATGCTCGAGGAGTTCAAGCGGACCTTCGCCTACGAGCCCCGGCTGATCCTGCTCGAACTGATCTACCAGATCGTCTACACCAAAGACCCGATCGCCCAGGACGAACTCGCCAAGGCCCGCTCCATCGCCGCGTTTCTGGAGATTTCCTCCTACGACCTGCGCACCATCGAGGCCAAGTACATGTACCACCGGAGGCGGCAGGCCACCCAGGCATATGAAAGCGACGCCCACCACTACGCCGTGCTCGGCCTCGAGCCGGGGGCCGACATGGAAACGATCAAGAAATCCTACCGTCGGCTGAGCATGCAGTACCACCCCGACAAGGTGGCCCACCTCGGGGCCGAGTTCAAGCAGGTCGCCGAGGAAAAGATGAAGGAGATCAACGCCGCCTACGACCACTTCAAGAAGAAGTTCGGCAATTCGTGATCGCTGAGAACAAACACCAGAACTAACAAGGACAACGTCATGGCCATAGCAGAGAAGATGAAGCAGTTCGCAGCACAATCCTCCTGGATCCGCAAGATGTTCGAAGAAGGGGCTAAGCTCAAGGCCGAATTCGGAAGCGACCAGGTTTTTGACTTCAGCCTCGGCAACCCCGATGTACCGCCGCCCGCCAAATTCAGGGAAACGATGATAAAAGTCGCGACCGAGGACATGCCAGGCCAGCACGCCTATATGCCAAACGGCGGTTATCAATGGGTGCGCGAGGCCATCGCTGCCCGCATGTCCGTTGAACAGGGGGTTACCGTCAACGCTTCCGACATGTTGATGAGCTGCGGCGCGGCCGGTGCCCTCAACGTGGTCATGAAGGCGCTACTCAATCCCGGCGACGAGGTCATCATGCTCGCCCCCTACTTCGTCGAATACAGTTTCTATGTGGATAATCACGGAGGTGTCTCCAGGGTCGTACATACCGACGACCAATTCAACATCAATCTCGGTGCCATTGAGCAAGCGCTGACCGAAAAGACCAAGGCGGTGATCGTCAACTCGCCGAACAACCCAACCGGCCAGCTCTATTCGGCTGAATCGATAACAGCGCTGGGCAGACTGCTTGAAGAGGCCTCCCATCGCTTTGGAACAGCCATCTATCTGATCTCGGATGAGCCGTACCGGAAGATCGTCTTCGATGACCACACGGTGCCGCCGATCTTCCAGCATGTGCGCAACAGCCTCGTGCTCTCCTCATTTTCCAAGGACCTGTCGCTGCCGGGTGAACGGATCGGCTACCTGGCGGTTCATCCAGACGCCGACGACAAGGCCGATCTGATCAGTGCGATGACACTGGCAACCCGGATACTCGGATTCGTCAACGCTCCGGCTTTTATTCAGCGGGTAGTGGCGCAACTTCAGGACGTGAGCGTGGACAGCACGGTGTACGAGAAGCGAAGGGAATTGTTCTGCTCCGTTCTCGGGGAGGCTGGTTACAAGTTCATCAAGCCCAAGGGTGCTTTCTACCTGTTTCCGAGGAGTCCGATTGAAGATGACGCGGCATTCTGCTCACTGTTGCAGAAACAGAAAATCCTTGCCGTGCCGGGCCGCGGCTTCGGCACCCCCGGTTATATCCGACTGGCCTTCTGCACCGATGAGGACTACATCGCCCGCTCGGCAGCCGGCTTTCGGGCGGCATTTGCGGAAGCCACATCCTGAATCTTGATCAGGAAAGCGATTTTCAGAACAGCCCGTCGCATCAACTGATAGGCTGTGTTTCGGTTCCAGTTTTGCAACCCGGTTTCCCCAGCAGAATCGATGGAGAGAATACTCAGGCGGTCTTGCGGTTGCGTGATGGGTCAGGTCCCTTGAGCTTTTCGGC
>JAJDNR010000002.1 GCA_022340565.1 Desulfofustis sp. | reverse complement strand
AATCCGGGTAAACAGGCGGCGCTGAAAGCGGGACTGGCGGAGACGATGGAGGCCATCACCGTCAACAAGGTCTGCGGTTCCTCGCTGAAGGCGGTGATGCTCGGGGCTCAGGCGATCCAGTGCGGCGATGCCGAGGTGGTTGTGGCCGGCGGCATGGAGAACATGAGCATGGCCCCCTACTACCTGGAAAAGGCCCGCTGGGGGCACCGTATGGGACCGGGGACGCTGCAGGATCACATGATCCACGACGGTCTGTGGGATATCGTCAACGATTTCCACATGGGCATGTCCAACGAATATATCTGTCAGCGCTGGGAGATCTCCCGGGAAGCACAGGATCGGTACGCCGAACGGTCGTACACGCGGGCGCTTACAGCCATCGAATCGGGATATTTCAGCTCCCAGATCGCACCGGTCGAGATCCCGCAGCGCAGAGGTGATCCGAAGGTTTTCGCCACCGACGAATGTCCGGCAGCCACCAGTTTCGAGGTCCTCTCGAAGATGCGCCCGGCATTCACCCGGGACGGCGTCGGCACTGCCGGCAATGCGTCTATCATCAGTGACGGGGCGGCGGCGCTGGTGCTGATGAGCGAGGAGAAGGCGGAGGCACTGGGCTGCACGGTAATGGCGCGAATCGGCGCCCAGGCGTCCCACGGTATCGAACTGAAATACGTGCTGATGGCGCCGATCCATGCGATACCGAAAGTGCTCAAAAAAGAGGGGATCAGCCTCGGAGAAATCGATCTGTTCGAGATAAACGAGGCCTTCAGCGGCACCTCCTGCGCGATCAACCGAGTGCTCGAGCTGGATCCTGAGAAGGTCAACGTGAACGGCGGCAGCGTGGCACTCGGCCATCCGATCGGCGCCAGCGGCGCCCGCGTGCTGACCACCCTGCTCCATGAACTGGAGCGGCGGGATCTGAAGCGGGGTCTGGCCTCGCTCTGCCTCGGCGGGGGTGAGGCAGTGGCCCTGGTGGTCAGTCGCTGAGGGTGATACGAATCTGAACAGAAAGGAAAACGGAATATGGATATAAAAACCTTTGGGGTTGTCGGCGCAGGCCAGATGGGCGGCGGAATCGCCCAGGTGGCGGCGGCCAGCGGACTCGATGTGATCATCAGCGATATCAGCGAGGAGTGCGTCGCCCGGGGAGTGGCGGTCATCGACAAGAACCTGAACCGCAGTGTGGAGAAGGGCAGGCTTGACCAGGGCGAGGCCCGGGCGATCCTGTCCCGGCTGAACACCACCACCGATATTGCGGACATGGCCGGTGCCGACTACGTGGTGGAGGCGGCGGTGGAGATGGAGGATCTGAAGTTCAATATCTTCCGCCAGCTCGATGAAGCCTGCCCGAAGCAGACGATCCTGGCCACCAACACGTCGTCGATACCGATCGGCCGAATCGCCGCCCAGACCGGGCGGCCCGGAAAGGTCATCGGCATGCACTTCATGAACCCGGTGCCGGTGATGAAGCTGGTCGAGGTGATCCGGGGGCTGGCCACCTCCCAGGAGACCTTCGACGTTACCTGGCAGCTGTGTGAAAAATTCAACAAAGTGGCCGCCGAAGCAAGCGACTTCCCGGGGTTCATCGCCAACCGCATCCTGATGCCGATGATCAACGAGGCGATCTTCTGCCTCTATCAGAGCGTCGGCACAGCCGAGGATATCGACACGGTGATGAAGCTCGGCATGAATCACCCGATGGGCCCGCTGGCCCTAGCCGATTTGATCGGGCTCGACACCTGTCTGGCGATCATGGAGACGCTCTATGACGGGTTCAAGGATTCCAAGTACCGACCCTGCCCGCTGCTCAGAAAATACGTCGAGGCCGGGTGGCTCGGCAGAAAGAGCGGCAGAGGCTTTTATTCC
This sequence comes from Desulfofustis sp., assembly GCA_022340565.1. Lineage (GTDB taxonomy): Bacteria > Desulfobacterota > Desulfobulbia > Desulfobulbales > Desulfocapsaceae > JABDQA01. The sequence continues at coordinate 9,183 of JAJDNR010000002.1, read as the reverse complement.
TACTGAGAGATACCTCCGGTTATCCTGAAGAGGTTCTGAGATGACAACAGCGGCTGACCTGGCGGTACCGAAATCCGAACTTGCAGCGCGGGTCGCCAGGCTCCAGCGGGAGTTGCAGTCCAGCGGGGCCGGCGCCGCCCTGATCGTGCAGAAGACCGACCTGTTCTATTTCTCGGGGACGTCGCAGCAGGGGTGGCTGTATGTCCCGGTTTCGGGACAGCCGCTGCTGATGATTTTCAAGGATTTTGACCGGGCCGTTGCGGAGACGGGACTGGATCGAGTCTGCTCGGTGGCCGGCGCCAGAGAGATTCCCCAGACACTGGCGGCGTATGGCTATGAGACGCCAGCGGCGATGGGGCTGGAACTCGACGTGCTGCCGGTGAACCTGTTCCTGCAGTACCGAAAGATTTTTCCGAAAACCGAGCTCGTCGACGCTTCCACCGGAATCCGCCTTATCCGGGCGGTCAAGTCAGACTGGGAAATCGAGCGCCTCCGCGCCGCGGCGGCCTGTTCGGACCTGGTCAGCGCAAAGGTTCCGGAACTGCTGGCGGTGGGAAAAACCGAAATCGAGGTGGCCGGCGAACTCGAAGCCTATGCGCGCAGTCTCGGTCATCAGGGTATCGTGCGGATGCGACTGTGGGGAGCCGAGCTGTTTTACGGTCATCTGCTGTCCGGTGCCGATGCGGCGACGCCGAGTTATCTTGCCTCGCCTACCGGCGGAACGGGGCCTTCGAGGTGCATATCCCAGGGCGCCGGCTTCAAAAAGATCGCGGCCGGCGAGCCGGTGATCGTCGACTACGTGTTCGCGCTGCACGGCTATCTGTCCGATCACACGCGGGTATTCTGCATCGGTTCGCTGCCGGAGGAACTCCTCAATGGTCATAAGGCGATGCTGGAGATCCAGGAAACAGTCAAAAACCGTGCCTGCCCGGGTGTCACGGGCGAAGAAATTTACCAGCTGATGATCGCTGCGGCCCGCGATAACGGGTATGGCGACTGGTTCATGGGGGTCGGCGACCGGCGCATCCGCTTCACCGGCCACGGCATCGGCCTCGAACTCGACGAGTTTCCCTTCATCGCCCAGGGACAGAAGCTGAAACTCGAGCGGAATATGGTCATTGCGCTGGAGCCAAAGCTGATTATTCCCGGCAAGGGTGTGGTGGGGATTGAGAATACCCATGTGGTGACCGAGGGCGGGCTCGAACCGCTGACCCGAGCCCCCGACGCGATCACCTTTCTCTAGAGTGCCGAGAGGAGAAGATATGGCAGACTATCATGCGGATACCGCAGCCGGTCTCAACAAGGAGGAGACGGCGCGGTTCATCGTCGATCTGATGCACCGGATCATTATCCACCACGGCCTGTGGTACGCGGAGGTCAGGCACCAGATGGGGACCGACAAGGCCTTGACCATCCTGGAGCAGGCGTCCACAACCAGCTTCGCGATCCAGATGAAGCATCTCGGGTCGATCTTCGGGTTCGACATGGTCGACGGGGTCCCGTCATCGCTTCTGAACATGGACGAGGGCGCGCTGCTCGAGCTCAAGGAGCGGCTGGCCAAGAACTGGCTGGTGAACGACGGCGTCTGGTTCCAGACCATCGAGCAGAGCGAAGGACTCAACGAAGCGAAGCGCTGCAACGATTCGTGCTGGGCCCATTTTTCACCGTTCGAGGCACGCACCATCAAGGCGCGGCTGGGGCTGTCCGAAACACCGGGCCTGGAGGGACTCAAACGGGCGCTGGGGTTTCGGGTATACGCGTCGATCAATGTCCAGTCCATCGTCGACGAGACCGCCACCAGCTTCGTGTTCCGCATGGACGAGTGCCGGGTGCAGGCCGCCCGCAAGCGAAAGGGGTTGCCCGATTATCCGTGCAAGTCGGCGGGGCTCGTCGAATACGCTTACTTCGCGCGCGCCATCGATGCGCGGATAAGGACCGAATGCATCGGCTGCCCGCCCGACGATCATCCCGACGAGTGGTATTGCGCCTGGAAATTCTCTCTTGAATAGACAACAGTTCCGGCACGGACTGGAACAACTGAGTGGAGCCCATGATGGACCTGAACAATCTGACCCTGGAACTCACAGACCGCGTCGCGGTGGTAACCGTGAACCGGCCAAAATCGCTGAATGCACTGAACCCGGATACCCTTGCAGAACTGCTGGAGGTGTTCACCGCCCTGGGAGACCACGAAGATCTCGTTGGGGTGGTCATCACCGGGTCTGGAGAGAAGGCCTTCATCGCCGGTGCCGACATAAGCGCAATGAAGGATTACGGTGTGCTGGAGGGAAGGCAGATGGGGAAACTCGGACACCTGGTGCTGGATACCATTGCCGCCTTTCCGAAACCGGTAATCGCCGCGGTCAACGGCTTTGCACTCGGCGGGGGCTGTGAGCTGGCGATGGCGTGTGATATCAGGATCTGCAGCGACAATGCCAAGTTCGGGCAGCCCGAGGTCAATCTCGGCGTCATTCCCGGTTTCGGCGGCACCCAGCGCCTGCCGAGGCTGGTTGGCACCGGCCGCGCCCTGGAGCTGCTGTTTACCGGCGACATGATCGATGCCGCTGAGGCCTTCAGAATCGGCCTGGTAAACCGGGTTGTGAAGCAGCAAGAACTGCTTCCCGAATGTCTTGCGATCATGAAGAAAATCTCCACGAAAGGGCCGCTGGCCATCCAGCTGTGCAAGGATGTGGTCAGAACCGGCATGGAGCTTGACCTCGCCAGGGCGTGCCGGTACGAGGCCGACTTGTTCTCCATCTGTTTTGCCAGTGAAGATCAGAAGGAAGGGATGACGGCCTTTCTGGAGAAACGCAAGGCCGATTTCAAAAACCGGTGAACCTGATGCCGGCAGTCAGACCGTTCAACCAGCTGCGAAGGGGTGGTCAATGAACCTCGATCTTACCGAAGAACAGAAGCTTATCCAGGACACGGCCCGGGAGTTCGCCCGGGCTGAGCTCGAACCGGTTGCAGCCGAACTCGACCAGGGCGGAGATCCGCAGATCTTTCACGACAACCTGCGGAAACTTGCCGAACTGGGCTTCATGGGGCTCAATATTGCCGATGAGTTCGGGGGCGCCGAGGCCGGCACCATCGCGTTTTCCGTGGCGATGACAGAAATAGCCCGGGCCTGTGCGTCGACGGCGGTCACGGTGTCGGTCAACAATATGGTCTGCGAGGTGATTCAGGCCCTCGGCACCGAGGAGCAGAAACGCACCTATATCCCCAGAATCTGCAGCGGTGAATATCTGGCGGGCGCCTTCGGCCTCACCGAGCCGGGAGCGGGATCGGATCCGTCGTCGATGACCTCCAGCGCGGTACGAGACGGGGATTCCTGGATCCTCAACGGCTCCAAGATCTTCATTACCAGCGGCGACTGTGCCGGAGTGTTCGTGGTGTGGGCGGTGACCGATCCCGCCGCACCGAAAGGCAAGGGCGTCAGCGTATTTCTGGTTGAGGCGGGAACGCGCGGGTTTACGATCGGCAAGGCCGAGAAGAAGATGGGCCAGCACGCATCTTCGACCAACGAACTGCTCTTCCAGGACTGCCGGATTCCCGCCGAGGCGCTGATGGGCACCCTTAACGACGGCTTTCGCGTGGCGGTGTCGGAACTCGCCGGCGGCCGCATCGGCATCGGCTCGCTGGGGCTCGGTGTCGGCCTTGCGGCGATGGATGCGGCGACCCGCTATTCCCTGGAACGGGTTCAGTTTGATAAAAAGATCAGTGAGTTCCAGGCCATCCAGTGGAAGATAGCGGACCGCTACACGGAACTGGAAGCGGCACGGCTGCTGCTGCTGAACGCGGCGTACAAAAAGGAGCAGGGCCGGGCGTTCGCCAGGGAGGCGTCGATGGCCAAGCTGTTCGCCACTGAAACGGCTAACCGAGCGTGCTACGATGCGATACAGATCCTCGGAGGCTATGGCTACACCAGGGACTACCCGCTCGAGCGCTACGCCCGGGATGCACGCATCACCACAATCTATGAAGGAACCAGTGAAATCCAGCGGCTGATCATCGCCCGGTCGATCCTCGCCGAGTTCTCCTGATCCGGAACCGGGGCGGCTCAAGACCCGCGCCCATCCCGGCCTGCTCCGGGGTCCACGCCGCGATGCCGGGACCGGCTTTCACCCCGGGTGGGACAGGCTTCAGCCCGTCCCCGTAAAGTCACTACCAGGAGGCATTTTTCAAAATCGTTCGATTCTGATTGAGCGTTGCTCACAATCATCTTATAACTAGCCGTGCAGTGACGGCGTTGCAGCACCAACGGCTCAAGGGAGCCGCCGGGGCGCCTCTGGGTAGGTTGTTTTTCATTATTTGACAGTGGCACACAGGAGGAATCATGCCTGCATCGAAATATTGGGCGGACGGTTATGTTCTCAAGAAGGTCTCTGCCGAAAAGGCAATTACGCTGATCAAATCCGGCCAGCGGGTGTTCATCGGCTCGGGCTGCGGAGAACCGCAGCACCTGGTCCAGACCTTGACCGAGAATGCCAACAGTTTCAGCGGTCTGGAGATCGTCCGGCTGCTCGGCCGGGAGACCGCTTCGCTGACCGCCATAGCCGACAAGACCAGGGACACCAGCCTCAATATTCGATCCATCTATCTCGGTTCGGCCAAGTCGGAGTCGATCGCGCCCCAGAAGCGGTTCATCACGCCGATGAACATGTCTGATGTGCCGGGGCTGTTCATGTCCCGGAAACTGCCGCTCAACGTGGCGCTGATCCAGGTGTCGCCGCCCGACGATTTCGGCTGGATGAGCCTCGGAATCTCGGTCGACGTAACGATGGCTGCGGCGCGCTCGGCGGATCTGGTGATCGCCCAGGTGAACCCGAAGATGCCGCGGGTCATGGGACAGAGCTTCATCCATGTGAACCACGTTGATTACCTGGTCGAGTTCGAGGAGAATCTTCTGGCAGTGCCGCCGACCCGCTCGGTGTCGGAGGCCGCCAACGAGATCGGCGGCCATATCGGCCGCCTGATCGAGGACGGCGCGACCCTGCAGATCGGGCTCGACGCCGCGTCCCAGGCAACGCTGCGGGGCTTGAGCAATAAAAAGGACCTCGGCATCCATTCGCAGTTCATCACCGACGATATCATGCACCTCTACGCCAAGGGTATCATCACCAACCTCAAGAAGGGCCTCAACGAAGGCAAGATGGTCGCGTCGATGGCGGTCGGCAGCCACGATCTTTACGAGTTTCTCAACGACAATCCGGCAATAGACTTTCACCCGTCCGACTACGTCAACGATCCGTTCGTGATTGCCCAGCATCACCAGATGGTGTCGCTCAATGTCGCGAACTGCATGGATCTGACCGGTCAGGTGTCGGCGGAGGCCTCTGCGGCGACCCGCTTCGCCGGGGTTTCTGGTATTCCCGACTTTGTCCGCGGCGCGCGCCGGTCGCGGGGCGGCAAGTCGATCCTGATGCTGATGTCGACCTGCCAGGGACCAGACGGCGGGTTGATCTCGAACGTCGTGCCGAGCCTGGGAGACACCGCCGTGGTCGTGCCTCGGGGCGATGTGCATTACGTGGTGTCGGAGTACGGAGCCGTCAACCTGTTCGGCAAGAGCCTGCAGGAGCGGGTCATTGCGATGATAAGCATCGCCCACCCCGATTTCCGCGAGCACCTGTTTGAATCGGCCAAGGCGCACGGGCTCATCGGTATGGAGCGGTCGCTCGGTGAAGCGGTCAAGGCAGTCTACCCGGTACGGCTGGAGGAAACCATCGACCTCGACGGTACGGAGGTGTTCATCAGGCCCGCCAAGCCGGTGGATGAGCGCCGCATCCAGGAGCATTACTACACGCTGCCCAAGGAAGACGTGGTGTCGCGCTTTTTCGGGCAGAAGACGATTTTTGCCCGCAAGGATGTGGAACTGCGGTCCCAGATCGACTATGTGAACAGCCTCACGCTGGTGGCCGTGGTCGGGGAATTCGGTTTCGGCCGGGTGGTCGCGGTGGCCGAGAGCATGCGGCTGCAGAACATCAATATGGCCGAGGTGGCCTTTTCGGTCAGTCCCGACTTCCAGGGCAAAGGGCTGGGCAGACTGTTTCTGCACAAGCTGGCCGGGGCCGCCCGGGAGAGCGGCATTGCCGGTCTGCTGGCGTACACCTTCCCTTCGAATCAGGCGATGATCAATCTGTTCAAGACGCTTCCGTATAAAGTGAAGAAACAGCTGGAAGATGGTGAACTATTGCTTACCTGCCGGTTCGACGAATTAGCCTGATTTTCCCGCCTCCTGAGCACGCTTGCGGGCCGGCCGCTTGTTCGATTTCTTGACGTGCTTCTTTTTCGGCGAGGGTGATGAGGCGAGCCGTTTTTCGGCAAGCTCGACCAGCAGTTCCTGAGCCGACCGGGGCTCCTCGCCGCTTTTCGGCGTGCGTTTCACATAGGTGCCGTCCGGCTGCATCTCCCAGACGCTTCTCCGGTTGTTGAGCTGAATGTCGAGGATCTCGCGCAGCCGCTGCTTGCAGAGCGGGTCCTCGATCGGGGTGACCACCTCCACCCGGGCTTCGAGGTTACGTTTCATGAGGTCCGCGGAACCGATGAAATACTCCTCCTCTCCGTTGTTTCTGAAGTAGAAGATCCGCGAGTGTTCGAGGAAGCGGCCGACGATCGAAATCACCGAGATGTTATCGGACAGTCCCTTGATGCCGGGCCGCAGCCGGCACGAGTCGCGGATGATCAGATCGACATGCACCCCCGCCTGTGATGCCCGGTACAGGGCCTTGGTGATATCCTTGTCCTCCAGGGCGTTCGACTTGAACTGGATCAGTCCGGGGCTGTCCGGGCTGTGCAGCTCGATCTCCCGTTCGATTTTCTTCAGCAATGAGCGTTTCAGAATCCTCGGGGAGGGCAGCAGCTTCTGATATTTGCGGACCGGTGCATAGCCGGTGGTCAGGTAGTTGAACAGCTCGGTCAGGTCCTCGCAGATCACCGGGTCGTTGGTGAGCAGCCCGAGATCACTGTACTGCCGGGCGGTTCCCGCGTGATAGTTGCCGGTGCCGATGTGGGCGTAGCGCTGCAGACCGCTGTAGTCGCGCCGGACCACGAAAATGACCTTGGAGTGCGTCTTCAGGCCGACGACCCCGTAGGTCACATGAATGCCCGCCTGCTCGAGGGCTTCGGCCCACTTGATATTGGCGGATTCGTCGAAGCGGGCCATCAGTTCCACGACCACTGCGACTTGTTTGCCGTTCTGGGCGGCATCGAGGAGATACTGGATGATCCGTGAATCCGAGCTGGTCCGGTACAGGGTCATCTTGATGACCAGCACCTTCGGGTCGGTGCTGGCTTCTTTGAGGAAGCGCTCCACCGAGGTGTTGAAGGATTCGTAAGGATGCTGGAGCAGCACGTTCTTCTGCTTCCTGATCACATGGAAGATGTTCGGTTCGTCGATCAGCAGCTGCGGATGATCGCATGGCTGGTGTACCGGGTAATGGAGGTCCGCCCGGTCTATTTTCCAGATCTCCATCAGGTCGCGTTTGGCGAGAATGCCTGGTGCCTCGAAGACGTCGTTCTTCTCGTGGATGCCAAGTTCTGCGGCAAGCATTCCCCGATGCTGGGGGTTCATGTTGGCGGCCGTCTGCAGCCGTACGATGTCGGCGAACTTGCGGTCGCGCAGAGCCGATTCGATCATCGACAGCAGATCGTTGGCCTGCTCCTCGCGCTGATCGGTAATGGCGTTTCTGGTGACCCTGAAAAATTCATAACTGTGGATGTCGAGTCCGGGGAACAGATCCTTGAGGTTGTGCGCGATCAGGTCCTCGAAGGTTATATAGGTCGTCTTGTTTCCGACCTGAATGAAGCGGGGGACGCCGACCCCCAGCGGGACCTTGATGCGGTTCAGGAACTGGTAGGTGGAATTCGCCTCGCTGGTGGTCACCAGGATATTGAGCGACAGGTTCGAAATGAACGGAAACGGATGGGCGGGATCCATGCCCTGCGGTGTCAGCAGCGGATAAATTTCCCGTTTGAAGTAGGCGTCCATTTCTTTCTTCTGAACGGTCGTTAACTCCTCGTAGGATTTGAAGCAGATCCCCTCTTTTTCCAGAAGTTCCCGGAGCTGCTGCTCGATTCGCCGCTGCTCGACCAGAATAGTCTGGGCAACCTCGTAGCACGCATCGATCTGCTGCTGGGGGAGCATGCCGTCTACCGTCAGCTTCCGGACCCCTGCACCGACCTGCTGCTTGAGGCCGCCGATCCGTTTCATAAAAAATTCGTCGAGATTGGAGCCGACCACGGCGACGAAAAAGACACGTTCCAGAAGCGGCACATCCTCTTCGGTCGCTTCGTGGAGAACCCGCTGGTTGAAAGCCAGCCAGGTCAGCTCGCGGTTGAGATACAAGTCGTGGCTGTCGAGGTTGAACACCGGGGGGGCTGCAGGTTGCTTTGCTGTTGACATCGGGTACCGTTTTTTGTGGTTGATCTGGACAGAGGCTTTCTTTATCAGACAATTGTATGCAATATCGGGATGATAATCAAGAGATACCAAGAACGCTGGGGGTTAATGTGGCGGCTCAAGGAGATGGTTTTGCAGCTATTTTATCCATGCGGATACGATAAAATCGATGGTATTTTTCGGCCGGCTCTTTATAGTTTATGGGCGGCGCGACAAGGTCGCGGACGGCGCGATACCACGTGGATGCGAAGCGGGATGAAGGATTATTATCAGATACTCGGAGTTACCGAAGACAGCGGCGAAGAGCAGATTCGCAGGCAATACCGGAAACTGGCGATGCAGTTCCATCCGGACCGCAACCCTGACGACCCGGGGGCGGAGGAGAAGTTCAAGGAGATCGCCGAGGCCTACGGGGTGCTGACCGACCCGGAAAAACGTTCGGCCTACGACCGGGCCAGATCTTATGGCGGAGCCTGGCAGGACAACGGGAGTCAGGGCGGGTTCACCTACAGCCAGGAGGACATCCTCCGCGACCTGTTCCGCGATCCGCGATTCCAGATGATGTTTCAAAGCCTGCTGCGTGAATTTCAGCGCAGCGGCTTCAGATCGTCGAGCAATTTTGTCCGGCAGAGTTTTTTCGGCGGCAAGGGGCTGCTCATCGGCGGGCTGTTCATGTTCGGCACCCTGCTTGGTCCGGCGCTGCTGAATTCAGCCTCCAGACAGATCGGCGGCAAGCATTCGCTGGCCAAAAAACTGGGGTCCGCCCTCGGTTCGCTGCTCGGCGG
>JAJDNR010000081.1 GCA_022340565.1 Desulfofustis sp. | reverse complement strand
CAGTGTCCTGATGGAATCTCCAAGGGTGACCATCGGTTTACCCCCGAACCTCACCCGCTGGCCGAAATGCTCGACCATAAGCCGATACTGGTCGGCACCCGGAAGGGTCATCGGCTCGGCCCTGTCCCGGCCTTCAAGCCTCAGATACAAGCGTGTTGTTTCACCCCATGGAATAAAGGCGTCATGCGGTAAATCGATCACCCCGGTGCTTCCGACAATCGAATAGGTCTGCTGGAGACCTGAGCAGAAGCTGGCCTCAATTGAAGCCAGAGCTTTGCCGTCGAAATCGAGATTGCCCACTAGGTGCAGATCAACACCCGAATCGTTTTTTTTCAGGGCGAGAGCCTGCACCCTGGTTACCCGCTGCTTCAGGAAAAGCCGGGCCGCACCGACCCCGTAACAGCCGACATCGAGCAGAGCGCCGCCGCCCCGAACTGGTCTCAATCGATAATTATCTCCTGATGCAATGAGATCATCGGACATGGCAAAGCAAAAAGCCGCACGCACCAACAGCGGGGTACCCACCGCTCCACCTGCCACCATTGCTTCGATGCGCCGGGTTCGCGGGTGAAAGCGATACATCTGCGCTTCCATCAGCAGCCGGCCGCAGGAAAGCGAGGTTGCGGCCATGCTGGCCGCTTCCTGAGCACTGCAGGCGAGCGGTTTTTCACACAGCACGTGCTTCCCGGCATTCAGCGCCCTGATAACCCATGGCGCATGCAGATCATTGGGCAGCGGAACATAAACTGCGTCGACTTCAGGGGCGTGGAGAAGTTCGTCAAAATCATCACAGAGCAGCTCAATTTCATGCTCCGCGACGAGCGCTCCCGCATCTGCCGGACGGCTCGTGGCTAGGGCGTAGACCGTACCGTTTGCTGAGGCGGTAATTGCCGGCATCACGCACTTCCTGGCAATCAGCGCATTTCCCAAAACCCCCCAGCGCAGCTTATCCCCCATCGACAGCCTCCGGTTTGCCACCGGCTGCCATGGACGCGGCGGCAGCTTCAAGAATGGCCACCACCTTCATAGAATCGGTGAGCGGCGCGGCTAGGGGTTCTCCCCACAACAAATGATCTGCGAGATTGGCATGAAACGCATGGGGATCACGCTCGGGCAGCACCATCTGCGTCGCTTCGATGGAGCCCCCGGGTATCCGCCGGTGCAAAGTGAGTGCCGGCATCATTTCGGTGGCTGGAATGTCATCCCATGAATAATAGTAGAGCGGATCGGCTTTTACTGCCGAGATGTCGCGCCAGTGACCGACGATTGCCCCGGTGGTGCCGAGCACGTACCATTTCGGTTTTCGTGTCGCGGCAATATCGGAGTGAATGAATTCCGCCTCTCTACCGTCTGTGAAACGGATCTGAATCCGCTCCTGGTCGGCATTGGTGACATCATGCCAAACCCTTTTGTGGCGCGTCCCTACCACCGACTCGACCGGCTCGGGCAGCAGACCGACAATCCAGTCCAGGTAATGGGCTCCCCAGTCATAGGCGGTACCGCCCGAGACCGGGGCATGTGAGTGCCAATACCCGCAGGGGTGATGAAAGCCGCCCACGAACGTTTCGAGGTAAAACGGTTGGCCGATCAGATTGTCGGCCAGTGCCTGGCTGATGGCAAGAAAATCGGGGTCCCAGCGCCGGTTCTGGTGACAGCTCAGATGCATCTGGTTGGCCAGGGCCGCTTGCCGCATTGCCTGGCTTTCGGCCGCATTCAAAGCCAGGGGTTTTTCACACAGCACATGCCTGCCGGCCTCCAGCATCTGGATAGAGAGCGCTGCATGGGAGTTCGGTGCGGTGGCGACGATCACCAGATCAACGGCAGGGTCGTTCGCCATTTCAGCCGCCTTCCCATACGCGACAATGCCCGGAAAATCGATTTTCGCCTGGTCCAGCCTGCGCTGGTCGAGGTCGCAGGCTGCCACCAGGTGTAGCCCGTGCGTTCGCTCTGCGGCGATCCCATGAAGCCGGCCCACTGACGGCGCATAGCCGAGAATACCAATTCCCAGCGAACGTTCCGGCGCGGGCGCAAGCCCCTGACACTGGCGCAGCAGTCTGTAGAGTGCCCGCCGGATCAGGAGAGGCCCGAAGTCCTGCAGGGTGGTGCAGGCAAGGTGCCCTCTGCCGCAGCCCCGAATGGTCAGTAACGAGCTGTGCTGATAATGGTAATCAACATAGAGTACGGTCTCGGTCTCACCGGCATGTATCTCTAGAGGCTGGTAAATGCCTTGCGCATAGACGGCGTCGGGCAGTCGGGCACCGAGCGGATTGGCACCATCGGTGAACATCACCCGCAACTCTGTTTGCGGGCCGACCGGACCCGGTTGAACCCCGAATTCCTCAGGCAGTTTTTGCTCCTGTCCAGCGGCAAGAACCAGCCAGACTGCGCCCCGTTCCGCATGGGAAAGCAGTTTCCCGCTGTCCGCTCGAGATGACGGTGCGCCGATGCTTATCACCGCATCGTACCCGTCCAGATCATCCGGAACCCCAGTCGTTGCATCGATCCGGACGTGGTCCATGGCCTCCGTAATGAGCGGCCAGGTCGGGGGGGCCTCCCCCGGTATCGAAGCAATTGCCAGGATTCTCAACGGTTGATGTACTATCATGCACCTACTCCCTTGCTTCCCTGATTCGCCAGCGATAACCGTCAGCCGTGTCCTCTACGAATATCCCGGCATTGCTCAGCAGGTCCCGGATTTTGTCTGCCCCCTCGTAGTGGCGGGTCTCGCGGAACTGCTGGCGAGCGGCCAGCAGACCGTCGATCAGCGGCGCCAGCAGACGGGAGCGGCTGGCCTCGGACAGCATCTGGCAGGTGCCGAGTTCTGCCAGCTTTTCCCGGAAAAGGTCACGGGCCTGGGCGATAGCTTCAGGATTTTCGAGTTCACCCTGCGCCTGCCATAACAAGCGGTCCATTTCCAGAAGCGCCTGGGCAGATCTGCCCAGATCGCCCTTATCGATGCCCTGACTGAATTCTCCGGTCAGCGCATGCAGGCGCGGCCAAAAGTCAGGCAGCGCCTCGGCTCGGAGATCAAGCGGAGTCTGATCGCGGGCTTCACCGGCGTCAGGCGGGACGATGTCCCCTTTTCCCGTCAGCAGGCTCAGCGGGTAACCGCGGCCGGAGGTAAAGCGCCGCTGAACCGCACCTTCCCGCAGCACGACACTGCCGATACCGTGGACGGTAAAAATGCCGGAACTGAAATCCATGATACAGGCGGAATGTTCATCCAGCCCAAGCACCGGCAGCGGCTCTTCGAGCTGTTCGACGAGCCGTTCGAACCGGGTACCGCCCATGAAGCAGCGGCTGGTGTCATGGGTGCCGCCTTCAGCGTTGTTCCAGTGCGGGATGACGACCATGTCGAGCCCGAATGCGCCGAGAACGTCGATGCCCTGAACCCAGTGGGGCGAGGCTCCCACCTTGTAGATCTCATAAACCGGCAGGGTATATTTTCCAGCGGTGAGTGCCGCGGCGCTGGCCATTACCAGACAACCGCCCCGATTGATCAGGTCGATCATGATTTCAGGAATCGGCGACCGTTTCAGCTGGCGTACCGTATACGTCGGACTTCCCGGGCCAACGAGAAGATAGTCGGCCTGGCGCAGCTGCCGGTAGGTCCGGGCTGCCTCAATCTCGGTAATGGTTTCGGCGGATTTGAAGCTGGCGACCTGAAGCGGACAGCCGACCCGCTGCCTGAAATAGCCGACGGCATTTTTCCCGATTTGGTCGGCATTGAGCTGAAAACCTGCCGGGGTGTCGAGAAACATCGCCTGCGGTTCAGGGAGGTAGGGGGACAACAACAGTTTATGAACCTCAACCATTGTGGCGGTCAGCTCGCCGGACCCCATGAGTGCCAAAATTCCCATATGCGCTATGCCAGTAAGTGCTGCGGGGCTTTGCTGCAGCGGCTTGCCAGTGTCCCAGTCTTTACCATGGATGATGTTCCCGGTCAACATGCGGCGGCGGTAGCCGGGTAAAGGGAATTACCTGTCCGGCCCTGAATCGGAACTGCTGGCCGTCCACATAGACCACCGCCTCGCCGCCGCCGTAAACGGTCCAGCCCTCGTTGCCCGCATCATCAATGATTCCGGTAGACTCGTCAAGGCCAAGGAGCAGCGAACCTGGTGCGAGAGTCTCAAGCCGGGATGCCCAAGTCGGTCCCATTCGCTCATGGTGGGGGATTACCAAGGTCGATCCGATAACCCGAAGCCCAGGCCTTATCGTTGACCCTGCCGGATCATAAAACCGCTCCCCCAGCACCATGGCCCCGGCGCTGCTACCTGCGATAACCGCCCCGGTACCATAGGCCCTGATGGCTGCCAACCAGCTTCTTGAATGCTGGAGCGACTCAGCAAGATGAGCCGGGAAACCGCCGAGCAGATAAATCAGATCGGCACAGGTGAGATTGTCCGCTTCGCGGGGATCATTCGCAGAGGCGCGGTCGACGATCGCACTGCAGGCCACGTCAGTCGCTCCGAGGCTCCTGAACCAGTCCACCCCGCGCCCTCCGGCCCTGTCCTGGTTGTTATCCGGAGCTGCTGCTGCGGGAACGATACGGATCGCGGCACCGACGCCGCCGGCATGCCCCATCGCCCGGCGGTCCAGATCACGCATTCGACCGCTGAACTCAGCCCCTCCCGCCAGCACTATGCGGCCCATTACACCCCCGACCAAGCAGAGAGAACCTGTTGGCAGCGCTCATTCTGTAATGGCTCAGGTGCGATATACTGAGTACCCGAGGACACCATTGAAATCATCTCAGCCTCCTGCCAGAGTTCTCGGAGATGAACATCAGTTTGAGTAACTATAAAACCAATTTCACCGCTGTCCCTGACCACGGCGCTGTCCTGCCTGATTTTTTTTCAGCGCCCCGGCAGAGATCGACCAGGCTCACCGTTTCTCATGCAGACCGGACAGCTTTCCGATAAGTTGCTGGGCGACCGTTTCGGTGGACCGAGCCAGCCCGTAGGCCATACTTGCATCAATGATCTGGCCCCGCGTCATCGCACCCACCGCAAACAGGTGGAAATTCGATTTTCCCCCGTGTCTGGAGCGAGCAGGTATTACCTGGTGGGTGTCCGGGTCGATCAGGACCGAACCCCACCCGCTTGATATCACGCCGGAACCGTCACTGGATTTTTTGGGATGGATCTGGATGAGCCCCCTTGCCAGCAGATTTCTGGTCAGCGCCGAGCAGTCGCTCTCGATCGACCGGGCCTGGCCGCGGGCGTCTATGCAGTAAGAGAACGACGCACTGCGCGTTCTGCCGTCGTCTTCGGAAAAATGAAATTCAAAGTGCCGTTCCGATTCGTTGTGCGAAAATCGATAATCCCTGCCCATCCTGATTACCTCCACGACCCCGGCTTCCATGAGAGCCAGCAGTTTTTCCGCGTTGATGACCGGCTGGGTAGCAGCGTGCATGAAGAAAAGGGTAGTGAATTCCCGGTCAAACCGCTGCCGCTCATCTTCCCGCAACGCCAGGTAAAGGTCTCTCACCACGGGAAAAATCTGGACAAGCACCGTCTGCCACACGAGTTCTCCGTTCGGCCCGTCGCCCTTTATGGCCCGATCCAAATCCTGCCGGAGGATCTCGATCGGTTCTCCGGGCGGCACTGCCACCAGCTGCCAGTCGATGGGGGCGTCGTAGGCCTCGACGAGTTCCTGATCGAGGAGATTGAAAATCTCTGCGAGGGTGACCTGGCCGTTATGACCAGCCATGAGTTCAGCCAGCCTGGCGCAGGTAAACCAGCGATTCAACCGGTTTCCGATGCGGCCCCTGACCCGGGGCACGAGTCCCTGCCGGGAGAAAAGCGTGAGCTTTCTCGGCAGCTTGGGCTGTTCAAATACCAGCCTCCCTGAATGAAGACGGCGGAACTGCCCATCCGAGGTCAGGGTCAGCACCGTTTCGATAGCGCTCAGACTCGAGCCAATGACGGCTACTGAAGCTCCCTGCGGTATGCTGGAGAGCAGGTTTCGCGCCGGCCACGGCGACGGGAAAAAGTTTTCTGTCGAGGATGATTCGAACCAGTGGCCAGTGGCCAGCAAGACGCCGTGATAGGGACCAATTTCCTGTGTATCCGGTTCATCTGTGGCGACAATCAGATGGAACCCCGCACCGTGCACCCGCAGATCCGTTACTTCGGTGCGGGTCTGTACCGTGATCCGGATACCCAGTCTCAAGGCCCGCGCGACGGCATCATCGAATTGGTCTTTTAGGTACTCGCCCATGATCTCGCGGGGATAATGAACACATCGGGCATCCCCGCTGAAGACCGAGAAAACATCACCTTCCCGGCTCTCGAATCGCTTCGCCAGCCAATCCTGATTGCCCATTACCCATCGCTGAAAATCATCCGGCCTGGAGACTCGCACCGTCATGTCCCTGGCGCACATATTGGTGATGTGAAAAGGCAACACATGGTCAGCGCTGTGCGGCAACCCGGGTCCCGCCTCCCCCTGTTTTTCAAAAAGATCGATGGCAAGCGATGCTCCAAGGCGGCGTCCCGCCTCCCCTCGACGCAACAATTCGTCCACCAGCTGACAGATCAGGGAAGTGGCGGTCAACCCACCCCCGATTACCGCAAATGTGTAGATCACCGCCCTCTCCTGATTTTCGCGATCTCGCCTACCAGCATCATTGATCTGCCAACCGGGTCAAGACGACCCGGCCTCAGTCCTGAGCCCGAGGCCGCATTCACCTCCGGTCTGCACATCCATGCTGCCCTGACAACGCTGTATTCTTCCACAGGTCCCCTATCCACCATTCAACGATCAGATTATGTCAAGAGGTGCGCGCAGTACAGCAGTCAAATCTATCTCATAAAACAATGCAATAACGAACAAACCGACTCCATGAATCGAAAAGCCGGGGAACGTCAGCAATGGTAGAGCCGGCTCATGATGATAGAAATATTTCAAATTATAAACGCACCTGGATAGCATCACTTCACTTCCCGGGAATGCCGCCGGGGGCTGCGCTTTGTGCAGCGAACCGCCTGTACCTGGGGCTCCGGGCAAGATTTCACTGTCGCAAATACGGGGGATACCTCGCCGCATCGATATCATCGGAATCCTGCCGACGGTTGCCGAATGAGTTTACCGGTTGAAAAAAGAAGCAACAAAAAATTGCCATTACCAGTGATTTCAGAGCGGCTTCATATGCAAAGAGAAGGCTGATATGGCTGTCTAAACGCATTGAAGACACTAAGGTTCGGCGCACACAGAGAACGCTGCGACGGAAAGCGATGATCAGCAACGATCTCGGCCTTCATCAAGCGATCACTGGCGGCGATGAGCGGCTTTATATCCTGCGAGGATTTCGGGAGCAGCACTGTTTGACTCAGGGGGGACGGATCAGGTCTGATCTTGGATGAACTGTTTGACAAGGGGAAGAAGTTCAGGGGCCAGATGGGAGAAGGGTCCAGACAGGGCCAGGACTATGTCGAAATGATCGACACCCGGCATTTCCAGCCGCCTCACTCGACCATGCTCAGCTTCCATGCGCTCCTCCAGCAGTCGCGAGTGGAGCGGCAGAACCACCCGATCATCGGCGCCGTGGATCAGTAAAAGAGGCGGTGCGTCGCCACGGGCGTAGGACACCGGTTTGGATATATCAGCCGGTTGCGCGGTGGCGAAGATGGGTCGGAAGCGTCGAAATTTGGCTGGATCGAAGGCATACGGCCCGGCCAGACCGATCATGCCGCGGATAGCGCCGCCGGTGATTCCCGTGCTGCTCAGGTAGCGCATATCGAGGGCCAGCAGTGCCGCCAGATGCGCCCCGGCGGAGTGACCAATCAGAATAATGCCGTTTTCTGCCTGGGCGATATGCTGTTTCACCCAGGCTACCGAGGCGGCACCATCTTCGACGAATGCCGGAAACCGTACATGCGGATAAAGCCGGTAATCAGGGATGACCGTGACATATCCCTGAGAACTCAGGGCCTGACCAATGAATCGGTAATTGGCCCTGTCGCCTCTCCGCCAGCTGCCTCCATAAAAAAAGACAATAACTGGCGCTTGGGTGTTGATCAACTCGGGGTAATAGACATCCAGCTGCTGTCGCTCCAGCGGTCCATAGTCGACTCCTCGCTGGATTTCAAAGCCATCTTCCGGGGCGATGGCGTTAACCAGGGCAAGCGGAGAACAGCCCGTTAAGACAAGTACCGCAACAAAATGTATCGCCATGCTCGTGAGTCGATCGACGAGTATGCCTGCTCTCCTGAAAATCACTGAATTACCCTGAAACGTGAGTGCGTGATTGTCAAATTTTTCTTGCGAGCTATTCTAGTCCTTCAGATAAGGTAAAATTAGTAATGAAACTAAAAATCAAGATAAAATTAACCTGCTGAGGCCCCGGCTGGCGGTTCAAGCTTCTTATTCTTAACTAATCCTAAGACAAGAAGGCATGATATCAATCATAGTTATACGGTCGGTCCATGATAGTTTTTACTACCATAGTGTGTGCACCGGCTTATCCCTTCTTTCTGCAGATTGAAACAATCTTCATTCAAGGATATTGGGTATTCAGCAAAGTATGTATTGTCGAACCAAGGGTAGATGGTCGTATCTTAGCAACCTTATGTGAAGAACATACTCCACATGATATTTTGTAAGATTAAAAATTTTTTTTGCCTGTTAATACATCTTCAATGCTCTCGATCACCAGTATACAACAATGGGTTTCTGCCACATAGGTGCAGTTGCCGATCGCAACCTCAGTTTGGAAAGGTGACGGTAGATGGAACGTGAACAGATAGCATGGCATGCGGAACCGGTCGAATCAGTGTTTCAGAAACTACAGTGCTCGGCGGAAGGACTGAACTCACCCGAGGTTGCTGAAAGACGCGAGTTCTATGGCTTGAATCGCCTCCCCGAGCCGCCCAAGAGAAGCTCGCTGATGCGATTTCTCGGGCAATTCAACAACGTGCTGATTTACGTATTGCTTGGCGCCGCAGTCGTGACCTCATTGATGGCGGACTGGGTTGACGCCGTCGTTATTCTTGGCGTGGTCGTCATTAATGCTGTTATCGGTTTTTTTCAGGAAGGCAAGGCGGAAAAGGCCGTTGAGGCGATCCGGCACACCTTGACCCATGAGGCCATCGTGCAGCGCGATGGGCAGAAAAGATCTCTCGCAGTAGAGGATCTTGTACCCGGTGATGTGGTGTTTCTCCATTCGGGAGACAAAGTCCCTGCCGATCTGCGTTTGTTTCAAACCAAGGACCTGCGCATCGAAGAGGCACCATTGACCGGTGAATCCATGCCGGTGGATAAAGTCACCGAACCGGCCGCCTCAGACGCTGCCGTGGGAGACAGAATCTCAATGGCCTTTTCCGGTACGCTGGTGAGTTTCGGTCAGGGAACGGGGGTGGTGGTTGCCACCGGAGAGGATACCCAGATCGGCAAGGTGAGCAGCCTGCTGGCCCAGGTGGAGCCCCTGAAGACGCGACTTACCGAACGGATGGATGAGTTCAGCAAATGGCTTACCGGGGCCATACTCATTCTTGCCTTTGGCACACTTTTCTTTGGCATGGCTCTGCGCGACTACACCTTCACCGAACTGTTTTTTGCCTGCGTTGCCCTTGCGGTGGCGGCCATTCCCGAGGGTCTGCCGGCCATAATTACCATCACCCTGGCACTTGGGGTGCAGCGAATGGCCAAGCAGAAAGCGATCATTCGAAGGTTGCCCGCCGTGGAAACCCTCGGCTCGGTCACCATCATCTGCTCCGATAAAACAGGAACCCTGACCCGCAATGAAATGACGGTTACCACCGTCGTTAAGGCTGAAGATTCCTACCGGGTGGACGGTGCCGGATATGAGCCCGTTGGCGCCTTTTATCGTGATGAGAACCCCATTGATGCCGCAAAAGATGCTGTGCTGCAGGAACTGGCACGCGCCGCCATGCTCTGCAATGACGGCGCCCTCGTTCAGCAGGATGGCCAGTGGCTGGTGCAGGGCGATCCAACCGATGGAGCACTGTTGGCATTTGCTATGAAAGCGGGCCTGCAGGAGCGAGCATGTAAAGAGCAGTATCCTCGCCTCGATATCATTCCCTTTGAATCGGAACACAAGTTCATGGCCACCCTTCATCAGCCGGCCAACGGTACAAATATCGCCTATCTCAAAGGAGCGCCGGAGCGCGTTCTGGCCATGTGCGGTGCCGAGCGTCATGCAGACGGCGATAAAAAAATTGACCTGCGATTCTGGAACGAAACGATTGAGCACGTCGCTCAACTTGGTCAGCGCACGCTGGCCATTGCCTCCGCCGAATTTCCCGGGCAGGAGCAGATCCGGCACGAGGATGTTGGCAGCGGCCTGACGCTGCTCGGTCTATTCGGTTTGATCGATCCACCCCGAGATGAGGCGATTGCGGCGGTCAGGAGCTGCCACTCGGCTGGCATCAGGGTGAAGATGATTACCGGCGACCACGCCCTGACAGCTGCATCCATAGGCCGCCAGATCGGCCTGGACACCACGAACCAGCCCATAACCGGCCAGCAACTCGAGAGTATGGATGATGAAACACTGCAATTTTATGCCCAAAAGTCCAATATTTTCGCTCGCGTGAGTCCCGAGCACAAACTGCGCCTGGTCACCGCACTGCAGGCGAATGAACATATCACCGCAATGACCGGCGACGGCATTAATGATGCCCCCGCACTGAAACGGGCCGATGTGGGCGTCGCCATGGGACTGAAAGGAACCGAGGCCGCCAAGGAAGCCTCCGAGATGGTACTCGCCGACGATAACTTCGCTTCAATTGTTCGTGCCGTCGAGGAGGGTCGCACCGTCTATGACAATATCAGGAAGACCCTCGGATTTATTCTACCGACCAACGGTGCTCAGGCAGGCATCATCATTGCCTCGGTCATGATGGGCATTGCTCTGCCCATAACGCCGCTGCAGATTCTGTGGATAAATATGGTTACCGCGGTAACCTTGGGCCTTTCATTGGCCTTCGAGCCGTCCGAGGGGAGTGTCATGAAACGTCCGCCGCGGTCCCCCAAAGAGCCGCTGCTGAATCAGTTTCTCTCGTGGCGAATCATCTTTGTCTCTGCGATATTGGTCATGGGTACCCTCGGCCTGTTCCTCTGGGACCTCCATCACGGCGAGACCTTGAAGATGGCGCGAACCACGGCGGTGAACACTTTGATATTCTTTCAGATATTCTACCTTTTCAATGCTCGTTACCTGAAAGCGCCGGTCCTCAGCAAAGAGGGACTGCTGGGCAATCCAGCGGTGCTGATCGCCGTCGCGAGCATCATCGCCCTGCAGGTACTGTTTACCTACCTGGCACTGTTTCAAAAGGTTTTCGGCACTGCGGCAATACCGCTGGAGGATTGGCTGCGCATCATCTCCTTTACCGTTGTGGTGTTTGTATTGGTCGAGATCGAGAAGTTCATCATGCGCCAGCTGGACCTGAAAAGAGTGAGCGAATGAGCGGAGCGCTGCTCGCGAGTGGTTTGTACGAAACAGGAGGGGCTGTGTTCTTGCGGCATCTGCGGACCACCGGCCGACCATGTGACTCTGCCGCTTTTTTCCAGGACGCCTGGTTGACAGAATCAACCCGATATGCTCTTTACCGACCGTGACGGTAGACGTACGGTGACAATCGGCTTCGAGATCCAGGAGGTGAAAAAGACTATAAGGATTCGCACCGATACGGACGATCTTTCTGACATATTCGAAATACGTCAGGAAGGCAGAGATAACTGCTTCAATGAAGGCCGCGAAAGAACCCCTATTCTCCTCGGCGGTCTGCTCACCAGCGAGGACCGGCATGGATAGATGGCCTGTCCGTGCCGGATTGCTTCCGGCAACCGTCGAAAGAGAAAGACATCATGCGCCGGTCGATTTACCTGAAGCCGGACGTCGAGGAGTTTGGCGCCTGTCTCTGTCGGCTCGACGCCAGCGCCGCATAAAATGAATGAGCACTGGGCGGGCCGAGGTGCCGGAACGCCGGCCGGCCGATACATTTTAACCGATATCGTACCGGCCGGCTCTCAACGATCAGAGACGGCAGTGCGGTCTGCTACCATCGTTCCGTGCCGACGATGGTACTGACATCGACACATTTGGCTTTTTCCTCTTCGGTGAGTTCTTCTTTTTTCTTTACCGCTTTGATATCTCTCAGGTAGCAGGCATACTCCTTGCCATCCTTGTCGCGAACCCAAACCATGGATTCATAGCCGCCACCCGAACTGTCGAGATTCTGATAATTTTCATCTGTCATGGCATGTTCACCTCTTGTTCAATTGAGTTTTCAGGAAAATACTACACTCCAGACAATAGCCAGGAAAATCTCAAAATCAAGAAGCACCTTAACTTTCTGAAAAGTCTTTAAATGTATCACAGCGAGGGATTGTTGGAAGGGTGTTCAAACCGATATTCATTTCAGCAGATAATAAAAATAAATCGACCTGTTGCGCTGTTCCCTGCGCTCATCCCTGGTGCTTCTGATCCTGGCTGGTGCGAAAAACCGGGCCGGGCAGGAGCCAAGCTAACGGACAGGAAGCCGGCCGGGGTGGCGCAGCCAGTGACGCCGCGGCAATCAGGCATGTCTGGTGGAAACCCCTCGAACATCAGATTTATAGGGCCTTGAAGGTGTACTGGTAGGCAAATCCCTCCGGATTATAAAAGTCTAACTGCTCACCTCCCACTTCGGCATACGGGTAGCCGAAGGTGTTCAGAGGGGGTCCTGCCTGGCGGGGATTGAGCACCACGTCCCGGCCCTGGGCGATCACCACCCGGTACGGGTCGGCGCCGCCCCAGAAAAACTCCCGGTATGCCCTGGTCTTGTCATTGTCCAGTTCGAGGTTTTCGACCAGCATGGCCTTGCGGACATCTGCGGGATCAACGGTAACCCAACCGTAGCCGGGCAGAAAGAACTCAGCCCAGCAATGCTGCCAGGTTGAGATATCCTCATCAGCCGCTTTCCCCAGGCGTATGCTGAACAGCTCGCGGGCCGGTATCCCTGCGGCACGGCTCAGGGCGACAAACACCGAGGAGATATCGGTGCATTTCCCGCCCGGCTTTTGCAGCAGCAGACAGACATCACCGGTGCCGCAGCCGATTGTCTCCGGGTCACGATACATGTTGTCCACCGTCCAGTCGTAAATGGCCCGCGCCTTTTCCAGGACCGTCTTCTTGTCGGCGACGATCGAATCGGCCAGCAGCTTCACCGGACCGTCAACCGGACCGAGGCTGGTCGACTTCAGATACTGAGCATAATCGGACGGGTTCCAAGGGGGCTCGACGGCCGGCAGGTCGGTCTGGCGAATTTCCTGGCGATCCACCGTAAACGACATGACCAGGGTCCGGCTGGCGGCTTCCTCCGGCCAATGAGCATAGAGAATCGGGGTGCCGTTTTCCTGATCCGTATAGACCGCGGACACGGCGAAGTCCCCTTCCACCCTGATGTTGGAGATGACCTGGCGGGCATCCGATACCGGGTACGGGACCCACAGTCGAGCCTCCTTCCCGATCGGCTGACGGGAAAGATCCACTGTCAAGGTAACAGTGCCGGATCGGTGTTGCGCCCCGGATGCCAGTGAGGCAAGCAGGAGCATAAAGATGGGAAGCACGATCGATACAACCTTTCTCACAGGAATGTCCTCCACGTTTTAAATCGTCGTTTATCAGGCTAGCTTGAAAAATGAGAATTTTGGTTCGAATTCAAAACACGCATGGAACTGTTACCGGAGGCATATAGTTGATATGTCGAAAATAACATGTTCACGCATAACGCAGCATTTGGGCCAAAAGACAATGTTCCAGGGTAGCCATAAAAGTCAGGTGCCTGTCAATGGCAAGCTAATATCGATATATATAATCTGTCAAATCGGAAATACCGATCAAAGTCGGCGGTGATATAGGGATATGTCTTGCTTCTGGTTCTGTTTTTAGATCACCGGGGTAAGAAGCTCCCGGCCGCTGAAATGTGCTTCCAGATTTTCTCGCACCAGACGCCCCATCTCTTTCCGCGTATCGACCGTAGCGCTGGCCTGATGCGGCTGCAGCATAACATTGTCGAGCTCGAAGAAGCGGGCATTTACCTTCGGCTCGCCTTCAAACACATCAAGTGCTGCATAGCCGAGTGTCCTGTTCTCAAGCGCCGTCAGAAGCGCTTCCTCGTCAATGTTTGAAGCCCTGGATATGTTAATGAGCATTCCCTCCGGTCCCAAAGCCTCGATTACTGCTTTGTTGACGATATGTTTGGTGGCGGCTCCACCGGTTGTGGTGACGAACAGGTAATCGGATCGTTCGGCGAGAGCCCGGGGATCCCTGATATAGCTCCAGTCATCCGGGCCTTCTTTCCGTTCAAGGTCCGAATAGGCAATATCCATTTCGAAGGCGGCACAGCGCCTGGCGACCTGGTAACCGATTCGTCCAAGGCCGAGAATTCCCGCCCGTTTTCCAAACACTCGATTTCTCAGCGGGTACATCCCTTTGTTTGACCAGTCTCCGGAACGGACCCAGTGTTCGCCGCCAATGATTCCCCGGGATGCCGCCAGCATCATCGCCACTCCAAAATCTGCCACATCGTTGGTCAGCACGTCAGGCGTGTTGGTGACACGGATATTCCGCTCCCTGGCGGCATCGAGATCTACGGCATCATATCCCACACCGTAAACCGCGATAATTTCCAGATGAGGAAGGGCCTCGATCAGTTCTCTGCTCAGGCCGCGGTCTCCTCGAGTTGCCACACCTCTGATGACGCCGGCACACCCTTCTATGAACGCCGCTTTGTCGTCTGCGGCATAGTAGGGGTGAAGTATGAAGTTTCTGGCTAAAGCCTCGATGTCCCATTCCGGATACGGACCGATCTGCAGGATGTTCACTTTTTCCATGAGTCTCTCCAATCAGTTTGGTGAAATGACATGATAACGATGCATATTCCGGGTCAATTTTATCAACAGCAAAACTTCAGGGCAAGCGGGGGATCAAGAGGAACAAGCCTTTACTAACGGAAGGTCAGGCAAGAATTGTTTTCTTACCGGAAGCAGCGCTGCCTGAATTGAAGAGCGTTGTTGCTATAAACGCGACAAACTGCGATGCCTATTCTCCACGCCTGAACACAGCGCCTTCTATGATCAGGGTGTCGCGTTCCTCGAGCCGAAAGCTCATGGGCGGAAAATCACCGACTTCGTACAGAACGGAATTGTTGCACGCACTGATTCCATTATTTTCCCTGATTTGTATATCAAAGCGATACCTGAACCCTGGAGAGATCACCGGGCCGTCATCTACGGTAAATGTCCCCTGGGCCTCAGATTCCCCGGTTTTAATGTACACGATATCTGGATGTTCGAACTGCAGGATGGTGCCGCAGGCTTGCCCCTGCTCGTGCCATTCCCCCTGAATTGCAAGGACAACCGATTCAGTTTCCTGACTGGCATGAGCAAGTCCGCTTACCGATACCAGAATGAATATGATCATTGATTTCATTGTTCACCTACTAGCTGACATCTGCCTTGAAAGATGAGAATTGCGGTTTCAAATCAAGGCATTAATTAAAATGTTCCGCGCAGGCAGCAGAGCACAGGTTGCGGCCCATGCCGGCCGGTGAAGTGCCCGCGGCCTCACCGTGCACATCATCGTCTGCGGGCACGTGACACTCATGGCTGCCTCAAAAAGCCGGGCTTTTGTTCGCCATCCAAATTTTTGGACCTGCCGTCCTGGTGCGATTTCTGCCCTTGAATCCCTCTCGTTTTCGAATCGCGTCAAATCTCTTTCAGGAACGAAAGAAAGCGCCGCCAGGACTGGGTGTCGGCCTCCTGATGATAGCTTTTAGACCCAAATACCGTAAAAGCATGGGGCGCACCGCTGTAGGTCGTCATCTCATGGGCGACCTTGGCTTTCTCGAGCTGGACCGCCAGGCTGCTGAAGTCCTCCATGCTTACCGCTGCATCGGCCGTGCCGTGGAAGACCATCACCTTACCGCGGGTACCCTGGTAGCTCTGCCCCTCCGGCGTTGCCAGACCGCCGTGAAAGGTGACGAAGCCTGCAGCAGGGGCACCGGATCTGGCCATCTCGAGCACCACGGCGCCGCCGAAGCAGTAACCGAAATACACGACCTTACTGCTACCTCCGCTCAGTTTCATGGCCTCCTCATAGGCCGCCAGCACCAGCCTTCTCATCTTTTCCCGATCCTGGTAGAGGGCGCCGGTCAAGGCCTTTTTCTCCTCAGTTTCTGTCGGCCGGATTCCCTTGCCGAACAAATCGGCACCGAACACGTTGTAGCCCTGTTCGGCAAGCATTTCCGCGCGCCGCACCTCATATTCGGTGAGTCCGTCCCAGGTGTGAACCATGATCAGCAGCGGCGCCCCCTTTGCCGCTTCCTCGAAATAGCCTTCATAGTCCTGGCCACCAACCTGGTATACCACCGGCCCGCCAAGACTCAATGAAGGAATCGTGCAAACCAGCAGGAAACTCGCCATCATTAGCAGTGTTCTCATATCATAATCCTTTCTTCAAATGTGTGATAGGGTATTGGTTGATCCATCAACCTGCTGTTTCGCACTATAGTGCCACTTCGTGGTATTTCAATATGCGCGGAGAGCGAAGTGCGAAAACTGCAGAGGGGGTGGGCGCGACCTGCAGCGTGATAACGTTCCCGGAGAACCGCTAACCGCCCCGGCAATGCCGGGACTGCAGACTGAATTGCAACGACACCTGTGCACAATCCCTTCCGGCACCACCGACCTGAAAAACCTCGAGTAAATCCATTGGGGTCTTGCGAAACCATGATTAATGTTATCGAAACCTTTGGAGTTCGTATGAAGACTTCTGCACAGCTTGAAGCAAAGTTGCTCTACCTGAACCGCCTCAACAATCTGCTTATCGAGTTCCAGCAGATATGCATCAGAATGAGCGAGCAGGCGCCGGACCGCCACTGGGTTTCATACCGGCATATCCCCGCGGTGGAAACAGATGTGACGCCAATCCACACCGAAGAGGACCTCGTCAGACGCATGAAGGTTCTTAGTTCATACCGGCTGGTGCTGCAGGGATTACCGTTCGCTCCCCCTCCACTCGAGGCAAAATCGGCAGGCATGGAATGCCTGGAGACGGAGCGGATTGCCGGCGGCCTGCGTAAGATGATCGGCGATCTTACCGGTACCTGGCACAGAGGGCCATTGTGGGAAATTTCCGGCGCCGGGATGTATACGGAACTGAAACGCAAATACCTGCTTCACTACCTGCGGTACTTCATCACCGTTGCTGAAGAGTGGGCCGGAAAGGGCTAATCACCGCCGCCCGTCTACGTGCGGATCCTCGTTCAAGGAAAACACGCAAGCAGGAACAGGTCAATATTTCGTATTGATAATGGAAACGTTATCATTAATCGCCTTGGTGTTTCTCACCGTGCCGGCAGAAATACGAGTTTACAATTCTATTCATGACCTGTCTCAATTGCATTGTTTGTTAAATTATTTAAATATAATCAATATATTAATTGCAGCGTTTTGATTCAAGAAGAACACATTTTTTAAACAGGCGCACGAATACCAGCTCCATTATAGACAAGATGGGGCACACGTAACCAATGGACTCCAAACCAACGGTTCCCTGCTCACGGTCGAATGGGCCGAATTCCTGGCCAGACATCAGTTCCTCGTCGGCATCAGCCTTGATGGCCCTGAGTCTCTCCATGACCG
>JAJDNR010000074.1 GCA_022340565.1 Desulfofustis sp. | reverse complement strand
CCGGCATCATCGACCCAAGCCGTCCGCACTCCCTGTACCAGCACTTCCGCCCAGTCGGGAGGCCAGCAGCCATCGTCAGCGTCGGCGCACTCCAGTATCGGCACATGGGGAGGTAACCCCTTCATTGGCCGCCGGCCCCTGCGCAAAACAGCTCACCGCCCCATTGCGGCAGCGCCCCTCGCTGCTGTCCCAGGCGGATAAACGTTTCCACCGCCGCCCGTCCCTCCTCGCCGAGATCAAGGGAAAAGTCGTTGACATACAGGCCGATATGGCTTTCGATCACCGCGTCATCGGTTTCCTGGGCATGGCGCTTGATATAGTCGCGACAGCCCTGCGGGTTGTTGCGCGCCCAGATCAGACTGTTCCTGATCCGCTCATTCACCTCACCAATCAGATCCGCGCCCAGATCCCGCCTGATCGCGATGCATCCCAGCGGAATCGGCAGATCGAAACGATCTTCCCACCACTGCCCGAGGTCCTGGAGGCAAATCAATCCCAGCGTATGATATGTGAAGCGGCTTTCATGGATAATCACCCCGCCGGCCACCGCACCGTCGGCCACCGCTCCCATGATCTGTTCGAAACGCATTTCCACCACATCGGTGTAATCCGGTAAAAACATTTTGAACAACAACGCTGCAGTCGTGTACGTTCCGGGAATCGCCACGCTTCCGTTTTCCAGATCAGCCAGCGATCCGCCCTCCCGGCTCACCAGCAGCGGGCCGCAGCCCCGACCCAGGGCGCTGCCCGCGGACAGGATGCAGTAGGAGTCGAGCAGGTGGGCAGCGGCGTGAAAAGACAGCTTGGTTACCTGCAGCTTTTTGGTAAACGCCCACTGGTTCAGTGTTTCCACATCTTCAAGGAACGGGGTGTGAAACAGGGGCGGATGCTCCTCCCTGAGCTGCTTCACCAGTCTGCAGAAAATGAAGGTGTCGTTGGGGCATGGTGAAAAACCGAGCGACAGGGGCGCTTTACGGGTCATGGCGTATCCAGCAATTTTCCGATAATCCGCGCTGCAGCCCCGGCAGCCTGCTCAGCTGCCTCAACGGTTTTCCACGGACTCCCCGGACGGTCCTCGACGACATTGGACATCGCCCGCACCTCCAGAAATGCAAGTTCATAAGCGGCGCAGGCACGGGCAATCGCCGCACCTTCCATATTCTCGCACAAGGCTTTGAAGGTGGTGCACAGAAAATCGCCCCGCGCCCTGCTGCCGCTGGAAGCGTTCACGGTAACGAAGGTTCCGATACGAAAATCGAGATGATGGTCACGGAGCGCCTGCTGTGCCGTATCCAGCAGCAGCCGGTCGATCTCGAAACGATTAGGGGCGGTAAATCCGGCACCCTCGAAAGGTTTTATTTCATGTCCGACACAGACCCCGAAATCGCCGAGCACTTCCGCATCGGCTAGGCAGATGTCGAGCAGCCCCGCGGGCTCCGGCGCACCAGCGCTGTACGCCCCGCCGATACCGAAATTGACAACGCAGTCAATCTTGCTATGGTGTGCTGCAAGAAATTGGGTTGTAGAGATTCCCGACTCGACGGGACCGATTCCCGATACGAGGAGGGTGACGGTCCCATCCGGCAGCGCGCTTCCCATATCGAGAAAGGCGTTCATCTCGAATTGGGTTGCAGCGACAGCCAGATGCATGGTATGAACTCCGACCTTGATTTGTATATGGCGGCAGTGCCCGCTTACTGTCTTCTCATCTATGTTGTAACTGGCCGACTGACACGATGCAAGATGATTTGAAACGCACGGCGTACGATTACCATCTGCCGGATAAACACATAGCCCAGTTCCCCGCCGGCAGGCGCGACCATTCACGGCTGCTGGTGCTGAACCGGACCAGCGGCACCCTCGAGCACCGGCATTTTCATCAGATCGTCTCCCTGTTCAAGCCCGGAGACCTGCTCGTGGTAAACGACACCAGGGTCTTTCCGGCCCGGCTCACCGGCAAAAAGCAGAGCGGCGGCAAAGCCGAGGTGTTCCTGCTCGATTATCCGGCGCCCCACGATGCCGGGAGGCCGGAAACGGGCATGTGCCGCTACCGGTGTGATGCGCTGATCAAGACCTCGCGGCCGCCGAAACCGGGATCCCTGATCGTCGTCGACGAGGACTGTACATGCATCATGATCGAGCATACCGGCAGGGGTACGTGGCTGATCGAGCTGGCCATCCCGGCCGGTGTGGGACTCGCTGCGGTACTGGAGCGTGCCGGAAGGGTGCCGCTGCCTCCTTATATAAAGCGGACCGACGGAGCGCTGCCCGAAGATGCTTCGAGATACCAGACCATCTATGCCGACCGGCCCGGCGCTGTCGCCGCCCCCACCGCCGGCCTGCATTTCACCGATGAAGTCATAGGTGAGCTCGAACGAAAAGGGGTCGAGCGCGCTGCGGTCACGCTGCATGTCGGCTACGGAACCTTTGCTCCGGTAGCAGCGGAAGATATCCGTGATCACCGGATTCACCGGGAGTACGTTGAGATATCTCAAGAGACGGCCGACACCGTGAATCGTGTCAGGGCGTCCGGGGGCACGATCTGGGCAGTAGGGACGACCACCGTCAGATCCCTGGAGTTCAGCGCCGCTGCAGGAGGCCGTGTGCGGCCGCTCAAGGACTGGTGCGACCTCTACATCACTCCCGGATTTTCGTTCCGGGTCATAGACAATCTGATAACCAATTTTCACCTGCCGCAGTCATCTCTGCTGTTTCTTGTTTCAGCGCTGTGCGGCAGGCAGGTGCTGCTCGACTGCTACCGTACGGCGGTCGAACAGGACTATCGATTTTTTTCCTACGGGGATGCCATGGCGATAATCAAATAACCCGGTCTGCACAGGGCAGACCGGGTTATTGTACATGATCAGGGATTGTCTTGGGGGGACTATTTACCGGTTGCGGCGGCCGGGCAGCCGGCACAGCCAGCGCCGGCATTGCCGGTCTGACACGGGGGCGCGGCCGGTTTGTCAGTCTCGTGATTCGATGATTTGCCGGCCGCCGACGCATATCCGTCGGCATACCAGCCGCCGCCTTTCAACTGAAAGGACGTCATCGACATCAATTTCCTGACCGTCCCGTGACACCGGGGACATGCCGTTAACGGGTCGTCGGCAATCTTCTGCTGAACCTCAAAAATCTGCTGGCAGTTCTTACATTCGTACTCATAGACCGGCATAGTGCGACTCCATATAGTTCTCTGAACCGTTTCCAGTCGGAACGGCTCTTTTTCTTTATCCATTTTTCGGTCGCTACGATAATTCTCGATTCACCATCTGTCAACACCACTTTTCGACAGGACCCTCCGCCCATCTGCGGAAGCGATGCAGACCTGCCCTCCCCGCCAGGCAGTGAGAAGCGCATCTGTCGCCCCTCTCCACAACGTTACCGCCCTGGGATCTCTCGGCAGCCAACCTCGATTCATCGCTTGTCGTTCACCGCCGTATCTGGTATAGAACAGCATCCACACGTCGTTCATCCGTCGGATTCCGCCTTATGAAAACCATCCGTATCCGGTTCATCGATCTGCATCTGTTCCTGACTGTTTTCCTGCTGGTCATTACACCTTCTCTTCCCGTTCTTGCGCAAACTCCGGAAGCACTAGCGGAACAGATCAGAACCACCTATGCCGAGATCGGCAGCATCAGCTTTTCATTCTCCCAGACCACCGGCGGTCAGGTTGCCGGCCGTCCGCGGACCGGCAAGGGCACTGCCTTATTCGCCAAGGATCGGGGCAAACACCTGATGCGCTGGAATTACCTGCTGCCCGATCCGCAGGTGGTGATCAGCGACGGGACCACCGTGTCGATGTATTTCGAAAAATTGAACCAGATGATCGTCACCGATGTCGACACGGCCCACACCGACATCCTGTTTTCATTTTTCACCGCCACAGAACCGCTGAGCAGCCATTTCGCCGTGCTGCCAGCAGATCCGGAAACCGCCGCGGACAGCGGAGCCGGCCTGCAGGTTCTGCAGCTGCAGCCGCTGGACAGCGACACCCAGATCAAATCGATCCATCTCTGGACGGACAGCAGGTCAATTATCAGGCGCATCGACCTACTCGACTATTTCGACACCCACACAACCATCAACCTCTCGAACATCGAGATCAACCCGCTCGACCTGACCGACGAACAGGATCTCTCAGCACGGTTCTCTTTCGTCCCGCCGGACGGTACGGAAATAATCAGGCAGTAGCCGGCCGGTCCGGCACACCGGAATCAATCTTCACACAACGCGAACTATCATGACGGAACACGAAAAAGACAGTTTTGCAGCCCTTTTCAGCGAAAGCCTGGAACAATCACTTAAAAAGCTCTCCCCCGGCGACAAGGTCAGCGCGACGGTGGTCGGCATTGACAAGGAGACGATCTTTCTCGATGTCGGCACCAAAAGCGAAGGCATCATCGAAGCATCGGAATTCGTCAATGATGACGGCCAGCTGTCGATATCGGTCGGGGACAGGATCGAGGTCTACTGTCTCAAGACCGGTGCAGCGGGGCAGCTGTTCACCGCCCGCCTCGGATCGGGGGCGAGCAGCGCCCATCTTGAGGAGGCCTACCGCAGTTCGGTCCCGGTTGAAGGTTTCGTCAAAGCTGAGATCAAGGGCGGCTTTGAGATAACCCTCTCAGGCAATGTCAGGGCCTTCTGCCCGTATTCCCAGATGGGGCTGCGGCGGGTAGAAAATGCCGCCGAAGCATATCTGGAAACGCACATGAGCTTTCTGATCACGAAGTTCGATGCCGGCGGCAGAAATATCGTTCTGTCCGCCCGGCTGCTTCAAGAAGAGGAGCGCAGGATCAGGAAGGAAGAGCTGCAGAAGGAACTTGCAGAAGGACAGACGGTTGCGGGAACCATCTCGTCCATCCGCAGCTTCGGGCTGTTCGTAGATATCGGCGGAATCGACGCGCTGGTCCCGATCTCGGAAGTGGGGTGGAGCCGGGTGGAAAACCTCGAGGAAATCTTTCGTGTCGGGCAGCAGGTGCAGGCAATCATCAAAGGGCTGGACTGGGAAAACGATCGTATCAGTCTGTCCATTAAGGAGACGCAGGAGGATCCGTGGGATGCGGCGGTGAAGGATCTCGGTGAAGGCAAGATCTGCGTCGGCACCATATCGAGACTCGCCCAGTTCGGTGCCTTCGTCAATCTGGCCCCGGGAGTCGACGGCTTGATCCATATTTCCAAGCTCGGCCGCGGCAAGCGCATCAATCATCCCCGCGAGGTGGTCGAAGCCGGACAGAACATCGAAGTCGTTATCGAGTCGATCGATCCGGACTCCAAACGTATCAGCCTCGCTCCGTCGGATTACCTTTCCGCCGAGGACGAGGCTGAAAAGCAACGGCAGGAATTCCGCAGCTACCGGACAGAGGCGGAGAAATCGGAAGCGCAGGAGTCGCTGGGCAGTTTCGGCGCACTGCTCAAAGCTACCTTGGACAAAAAGCAAAAATAGTTCAGCCTATCTTGAAGCGATCGCCTGGCGCACCATTTCAAACAGAATCACCGCCGCGGCGACCGAGCTGTTCAAGGAATCGATGTCTCCTGCCATCGGTATCGAAACCAGAAAATCGCACTGCTTTTTCACCAGCGGCCTGAGGCCTTTTCCTTCATTGCCGACCACCAGACAGGCCGGTACGTTGAAATCCGTATCGTATATAGACTGTGCCAGCTCATCCTTGACGGCGCCGAATATCCAGGCACCAGCGTCCTTGAGACGGGTCAATGCGTCGGCCAGGTTGGCCACGGAGGCGATGCGAACCTTTGCGATCGCCCCCGCCGAGGCCTTTGCCGCCGTACCTCCCAGAGGTGCCGACCGTTCCCGGGTCAAAACCAGATCGGACACGCCCGCGGCGTGGGCCGAACGGATAATCGCGCCGAGATTGTGCGGGTCCTGGATGGTGTCGCAGACCATGATCCGCGGCTTCCCGTTGCCGGCGCACCCTGCCCTGAACCGGTCCAGCATCGTGCTGAAGTCTTCAAGCGACACTGAAGCGCAGCGCGCGACGATGCCCTGATGATGCACCGGTTCCGTGCTGCCGGTGATCTTGATGCGATCGGCGAAGGTGCATTTGACGCCCATGCGGCGGGCCGTTTCGATGGCGTCCTGCCAGGCTCTGGAGCGCCTGTCTTTCTGCAGGATGATCTCGGTCACCCGGTCCGGCTGCGATTGCAGCATCTCCGTTACCGGATGAATTCCCCAGATGAGATCATCACGGTAGCGGATGCGTTGCTCACTGCCTTCCCCATGCGGCACCATCGGCTTTTTTTTAGCCTTCTGAGTTCCAGCGTCAAATTTCTTGCCCCTCATCGTCACGCTCCCGAAGGGGCGGCCGGCTGAGCAGCATCACCGCGCCGCCGTCTGGCCCGCTGGGCAACGATGATCTCGGCCAGCTGGGCCGCTCCGCGTTCCACCTGATCATTGACGATCAGGTGCTCATAGGTTCCCTTCTGCGCCATTTCCTCCACCGCGTTGGCCAGCCGTTTGGTTATGTTTTGCTCATCTTCGGTACCCCGCCGTCTCAGTCTCCGCTCGAGTTCTTCCATGTCGGGCGGGGCAATGAACACATCGGTGAAATCCACGGTGCCGCTGTTGCGGATTATCTCCGCACCCTGCACATCGATATCGAGGATCACGTCATTCCCCTGGGCCAGTTGCTCCCTGATCGGCGTCGAGGCAGTTCCATAGTAGTTCCCGTGTACCCGGGCCCACTCCAAAAACTGACCGTCGGCTATCATCTTCTCGAACTCCGGAACCGTCACGAAATAGTAATCCCGGCCATGCTGCTCGCCTGACCGCGGCCCCCTGGTGGTGTGAGACACCGAGAAAACCAGCCGGTCAACCAGCTGCATCGCGGCCTTCAGCAGGGTGCTCTTGCCCGCGCCCGACGGAGCGGAGACGATGATGAGATTGCCGGTCATCGGGATTTCTTCTTTTCCTCTTTCAGGTCCTCTTTCTGTTCCGCGAGATGATATCCCTCCTGGAGCGCCGCCAGCCGCTGGCCGATCGTATCCGGCTGAACCGACGACAGGATGACATGATTGGAATCGGTGACGATAATCGACCGGGTGCGCCGCCCCTCGGTGACATCGATCAGCCGCTGGGAATTCTTTGCCAGTTCCTTGAGTTTTCTAGCTGGTGCGGAACCGGTATTGATCACCGCCACCACCCGCTCCACCATCACCGTATTGCCGTATCCGATGTTGAGCAACTGCATGCTGTCAAATCCTTGTCAAATTCTGTTGATTGCGGTCACGCCCCTACTCGATGTTCTGAATCTGCTCCCGCATTTTTTCAAGCTCGCTTTTCAACGAGACAGTTTTATGCGCGGTCTCGGCATCGCTGATTTTCGATGCAATCGTATTTACCTCGCGCAGAAACTCCTGGATCAAAAAATCAAGTTTTCTGCCGACCGGCTCATCCGATTCGAGCAGCTCTTCGAATTGGTCTATGTGGCTTCGCAATCTGACCATTTCTTCAGTGACATCCGCCTTGTCGACGATAATCGCTGCCTCCTGCGCCAGCCTCACCGGATCCAGGCCGACCGCACCGAGCAGCCTGTCAAGCCGCTCTTGCAGCCCCTTTTCACGTTCTTCTTTGAGACGGGGGATGTCCCGGGCAATCGATTCGAGCAGATCAGCAAACAGCTGCAGCCGCCCGCCAAGATCTCTGCTGAGCGCCTCGCCTTCCACCCGCCGCATTTCCAGACACTGCGCCAGGGCCTGATCGATGCCAACAAACAGCAGCGAACGGACCGACTCCAGATCCTCACTTTGCTGCTCTCTGGTCATCACGTCGGGCAGTCCGATCAACAGAGGCAGATCGATGTTGGCGTCGATGTCCAGTTCCCGGGCCAGCCTGCTCAGGCTCTGCCGATAATTTTTCGCCAGTTCGATGTTCACGTTGATCTTCACCAGGTCAGAAAAATCGCCCGTGACGGAGACCAGCAGGTCGACTCTGCCGCGCTGATGATAGTCGCCGATTCTCCTGCGTATCTCATCTTCCAGGGGAGCATAGTTTTTCGGCAGCTTCACCTTGGCATCGAGAAACCGGTTGTTGACGCTTTTCACCTCAACGGTCCAGATTCGTCCACTGCTTCCGGTGTCGGACCTTCCGTAACCGGTCATGCTTTTTAAGGCCATGAATTCTCCCCAAATGAAACAACTCAAATTTCAAACAAAAAGACGATGCGCGGGCAGCTGCCCGGCATCGTCTTCCATTATTCCGGTAGCAACCGGATCCCGTTATTTTGCAGCCATTGCAGCATCCAGTTCTTTGACAAGCTGGTCGGTGATGTCCACAGCCTCGCTGAAGTAGACGACACCGCTTTTAGAGTCTAAAATCATCGTATAGCCGTTTTTTTTGCCGTACTCTGTGACAACCCCTTCAAGCGCCTTGAGAATTGGAGCCAGTTCCTTATCCTGCAGCGTCTTCAACTCGAACCGGGCATCCTCTGATTTATCCTGCAGTTCACGGCGTTTCTTCTGGAATTCCCTGGCTTTTGTCTGCTTGGTTTCCTCGCTCCAGGCCGAGCTTTTCTTCTCGATGTCTTTCTGCATCGCGATCAATTCATCTTCCTCAGTCTTGAACTTGTTCTGCAGTTCCTGCATTTTATCATCGAATTTGGCTTTCGCGGATTTCCCGGAAACAGATTCAACGAGAACCTTCTGAACATTCATCACGCCGATTTTCATATCTGCGGCAGACACCTGACCGGCAACAAAAACAACCAGGCAGCACATGATGCCTGCGTATATCAATCGTTTAGACATACCAACTCCCTGCGAATAAAATGAGAAGCGGGCCCCGGGGGCCCGCTGTTTGGGGTTACGGCTGCTGAATAAAACCTTATTCCACGATTACGAAATCATCACGACGATTCTGGGCCCAGGACAGCTCATCGTGGCCATGCATCAACAGCCGCTCTTCACCGAAACTGATGGTACTCAAGCGGGATTCGTCAATGCCCAGATTTACCAGGTATTTCTTGGCGCTCAGTGCCCGTCTCTCGCCCAGGGCCATGTTATATTCACTGGTCCCTCTGGGGTCGCAGTTTCCTTCGATGCGGATATTCCGCTCCATCTCCTTTTTCAGAAATTCGGCATTCGTCTCGATGCGACTCACCTGATCATTTCTGATGTCGGATGAATCAAAATCGAAATAGACCGGCAGCATACCTTCGGACGTTCTTCCCTCGGAGATCCCGATCGGCTTGGACTCCAGGGATTCTTCCTTGCCCATTGCCGAACTGTCGGTTGACGGTTTGAGTTCTTCATCGGTGGTCTTTTTCTTGGCACAGCCGGACAAACCGATAAGGCTCGCAACCATCAACACCGATAAAATCAATCGGATCTTGCCCCACATAATTACAACCTCCTGAAATTTAGCTAAAATGTCGGCAGCCAATTCTGCCTAGAACGGTTTTTCGATCCCCTCTCCGCACAACAAAACGGAGTTACTCTTAAGCTATTAAATATAGAATAAAAATTGGAAAATTTCAAGGAATATTTAGGCTTCCCGAAGTGGAATAGGCCCGTTCACCACCGGTAATTTCACCGGCCCGATTGGCTCCTGCTCGGCACAGGCAATTTATTTTTCCCTGTACTTTATTCTAGTGATATTTACTGTTTCGGTATAAAGTACGGCGCAATCAGCAGGCGATGGGGCATTTTTGCGTGTTCCACCTCACAGACGGATTATAGAAAGACTTGGGGCCGCTCCAGTACCTACGGCGAACGGGTCTTATTGGGTAAGGCGGATCCGGCCCCGTTTATCACGACTTACCCGGGAGAAATACATGGCCAAAATACATGTCAACCCTAACCGCGCCACCGATAAAGCGGTTCGAGCCATTGACAGAAAGCGGGAACAGGAACGCAGAAAAATGTTCATGCTGGCCAGGGATCACGCCGAGGTTCTTTCCACCAAACTGTGCCAGCGTCTCATCGACCGCAATATCATCGAGACCGACTCGGTGGAGTCTATACGGAAATCGCTCGAAACCCAGTTCAAATCACTTCATCTGATCGAAGAGTTCGATCTGCAAATGAAACTTGCCCCGGTGCGCACCCTGGTGCAGGACCCCAATATCGTAACGCTGTACGTCACCCAGTACATTGTTGAAGATCTGATAGACAATCCCCACATTCAGGATGTATTCGGTGAAGACATCGACATCTATCGAGCCGTCGATTCGATAACCAAAGTGCTCCGTCCCAAGTGATCCACCCCGACACCGTTCCCGCCCTCGTCTACTGCGACGAATCGGGAAATATCCGCGACTTTGCCGACCTCCGCATGGCCGGGATGTCCCACGGCCGCTACGTGCAGCCCCGCTGTGAAGATCTCATCGAGCTGCCCGAGGGAAGCGATTTCTTCAGCCTTCCGCAGCGGCTGCCGGTGGGCATCGATCCCGGCACCGGCGAACCGCTGCTGCTCGCCGAAGACCACTTCAGACCGGGACGAAAGATCCAGGCGGTGGCCGCCTTCATGGCTCCGGCCCACACCTCGACCTACACCGCGGCATACCAGTCCCAGCAGGGTGCGGATCTGCTGCCGCTGTTTGCCTACACGGCGGTGGGGTGGCACGATGGCAGATTCTGGGTTGCCGGCTTCCGGAGCGACGACGACCCTCGCCAGGACCATAGCCGGTTCAGTCAGCAGGCTATCGACCGGCGCACCGCAAAGCAGCTGCATAAACACCCCGCCAACCGGCTGGTCCAGCATCTAGGCATCTGCTGTCTGAGCTACCGCTGCCCCGCCGCACGAAACTACTTTTTGGGGCGCTGGGAAGCCCCGCTGCCCACCTCTCCGCAGTGCAATGCCCGCTGTCTTGGCTGCATCTCCCTGCAGCCCTCGGGGTCCTGCCCGTCCACCCAGGAACGGCTGCAGTTTGTCCCCACCGTCAGGGAGATACTGGACATTGCGGTGCCCCATCTCAACCGCGCCGAGCGGCCGGTGGTCAGTTTCGGTCAGGGCTGCGAGGGGGAACCGCTTCTTCAGGGGGACCTGCTCGAGGCCTCCGTAAAGGCGATCAGGAAACAGACCGGACGCGGCACCATCAACTGCAATACCAACGCCAGCCTGCCCGGAGTGGTGGAACGGCTGGCTTCAGCCGGGCTCGATTCGATGAGAGTGAGTCTGAATTCCGCCAGGCAGGCCTTTTACGAGGCCTACTACCGGCCGCGAAACTACTGCTTTGCGGACGTCAGGGAGTCGATCCTCTGCATGAAAAAGGCAGGCCGCTTCGTGTCGCTCAACTATTTCGTTCTGCCCGGCTTCACAGATTCCCACCAGGAAACGGCAGCCTTCATGGACCTGATCGAGCAGACCGAGCCGAATTTCATCCAGCTGCGCAACCTCAACATCGACCCGGAATGGTATCTCGCATCCGTCGACTCGCCGCCGGATCAACCGGTTCACTCGGTCAGGCAATGGCTGAAAATGATCAAAAAAGCCTTTCCGTCACTGCGCTTCGGCTATTACAATCCGTGCCTCAACCCGTGACGCGGAGGCAGGCACCGGGACAATCAGACAGCCGCTCATCAGCACCGGCAATTACTGCACTATGGTGTTGAAAATTTCTGAATACCGAATAGAATGGGAATAAGAAATATTCTTAATGAAATTCACAGCTAGGGAATTTGGGAATGGACATAAAACCCGACACCGACATGAGGCTGACTCCTCAGCGCCAGATCATTCTCGAGGAGTTGAGCAAGGTAAAAACGCACCCGACGGCAAATGAAATCTACGACATGGTCCGCAGGCGGCTGCCCAGAATCGGACTGGGGACGGTGTACCGCAACCTGGAGCTGATGGCCGAAAACGGACTCATCCTGAAACTCGAGGTTGGCGGCACCCAGAAGCGTTTCGACGCAACCACCGACCTCCACTACCATATCCGCTGCCTCCACTGCGGCCGGGTCGATGATATCGACATCAAAACCGTTCCCCAACTCGATCAGGCGGCAGCCGATGCAACCGACTGGTACGTGCTCGGCCACCACATCGAATTCGTCGGGATCTGCAAATCCTGCAGCAGTTCCTCGAAACAGCCGGCGATAAACTGAGTCAAGGCCGTATCAGCGCGATCCGGGGCCTACCCGGCGCTACCTGCAAGACCGCACGCTGCAAAAAAAAAGGGGAGGCCGAAGCCTCCCCATGCACCCTTATGCGCCGGCCTGGATCAGTCGATCTGAGGCCTTGGGTACAGACCGCTGCGCTCGACGATTTCCGGGACCTTTTCCTCCCACTCGATGGCCATCACATGAAATCCGGCAACCCCTTTGACCTCCTTTAAGCGCTGGATCGATTCGACGGCGATATTGATCCCTTCCTGGGCCTGCTGGTTCTTTTCCACCCCTTTCATGCGTTCGATCAAGGCATCGGGCACATCCATGCCGGGCACGTTTTTCTGTAGATAGCGGGCCATACCGACCGAGCGCAGGGGCGTGATTCCGGCCATGATAAAGACCTTCTCATGGAGACCCCGCTCGCGTACTCCCTCCATCCATTTCTCGAACTTGTCGAGATTATAGATGCACTGGGTCTGAATGAACTCCGCCCCGCAGGCGACCTTTTTGGCGAGCCGCGGTACCCTGATCTTGAACGGATCTCCAAAGGGATTGGCCGCCGCGCCGACAAACAGATTCGGTGGAACCTTGATCACATCTCCGGAAAGAAACTTGCCTTCGTCACGCATGTGCCTGACGGTCTGGATCAACTGCATGGAGTCCAGATCGAAGACATTCTGGGCCTGGGGGTTGTCGCCGAAACTCTGGTGATCTCCGGACAGGCACAGCACGTTGTTGATGCCAAATGAGGCGGCGCCGAGGATATCACTCTGCAGTGCGATCCGGTTGCGGTCCCTGACCACCATCTGCAGAACCGGATCTACCCCGAGCTGTTTCAGATGAATACAGGCGGCGAGGCTGCACAGCCGGGTCACCGACGTCTGGTTGTCGGTGATGTTTATCGAGTCCACGTGGTTCCTGATCATCTCCCCCTTCTCGATGATATGGCTCGGATCACTGGAGCGCGGCGGGCCGCATTCGCTGGTTACCGCCTGATAGCCACTCTTGAGTATCTTTTCGAGTCGACTGCGGGTAATTGTCTCGGCCATTAGAAATCCTCCAGTTTGAATGATCTCGGTCCCCCGGACCGGTCTTTCGACCAGTCTTTGACGGGCATCACCTTCTCATAGTCACCGAGACGCCCCATCGCTTCGAGCCGGTCGATCACCAGCTGCCAGGCACAGTCGACGGTTTTGGAAATTTCGCATTTGCCGGTGGTTGAACCTCCGCACGGCCCGTTGAATAGACGCTTGGCGCAGCGGCTTACCGGGCAGACGCCGCCGGTAATGCCGAGCACGCAGTCTCCGCAGGCCTGGCATTTTTCCGTGAACAGCCCGGTCTCCGGGACATCGCCCAGAAAGGTCGTGTTCAGAGCAGGGTAAATCGGCGTGGAGGGGTATTTGGATGCCATGAACTGCACGCCGA
Organism: Desulfofustis sp.; assembly: GCA_022340565.1. Lineage (GTDB taxonomy): Bacteria > Desulfobacterota > Desulfobulbia > Desulfobulbales > Desulfocapsaceae > JABDQA01. The sequence continues at coordinate 11,802 of JAJDNR010000074.1, read as the reverse complement.
TGCCGCAGGCCAGGCTGAGCACCGCCTCCGATTTGCGGATCAGATCCTCCGTCTTCTCGAAGAACTCATGTTCGCACTGACGCTCGATGCCGCTGTCGACGATTTGGATATCAACGCCATCCTGGGTCGCCCGCATCTTGAGCTGGGAGGCGAGAATCCCGGCTTCCTTGTTACCGCCCTGGTGGCAGACCGCAACGCAGGTATTGCAGCCGAAAACAGTCAGCTGTTTGTGGTCCTTGACCATCTCCCAAATTTCTTCAAACGGTTTCTGTTCCCCAACGATCATGTGTATGCTCCTCTATCTCACACCATCAAACGACGAGACGATTTTACTGCTCCTGGCCTTCGACGATCTCGGCCGCCGGTTCCCCGGGCGTGCCCGTACCCTGTTTACGCTTCAAAGCGATCCAGATCGGCGACGGGCCGAGAGCAATGATTTTTTTTGAAAACTCGCTGCAGATCTCCGCCCAGCGCGGGCCTTCCGCAGCTGAAAGATTATAAAAATGCAGCCGTTCCGGGCTGATATTGACGGTCTGCAGCTTCCGCTTCAGTTGCTGCACCCGCTTTGCCGCATTGGTATTTCCTTCCAGGAAATGACATTGACCGGGAAGTCAGCCCGCCACAAACACGCCGTCAATGCCCCGCTCGAATGCCCGCATCACATACGAGTGATCGAGCTTGCCGGTGCAGGGCAGGCGAATCACCTTCACGTTCGGCAGATAGGACAGCCGCATGACACCGGCCAGATCGGCCGCGGCGAAAGCGCAGTAGTGACAGGCGAAGGCAATAACGTTGGCCTTCCAGTCGGGCGGAATGTCCCCGCTGATCGTTTCGGGGTTGTCCACGACTGCCTTTTCTTCTTCACCGGATGCCATGCAATCCCTCCTGAATGGTAATCAGTTGATCTCGGTTACCGAATCGATCATAGCAATGATCTGATCGTCCCGGAAAAAATTCACCTGAAAGGCCTTGGCCGGACAGACCCCGGCGCAGATCCCGCAGCCGGTGCATTTCACCTCATTATGGCTGATCATACCGTCCTCATCGATGAACGGGGAGCCGAACGGACAGGCCCTGAAACAGGCGAGGCAGGACATGCAGATGTCCCGGTTGTGCTTGGAAACGATGCCGGAGACGGTCAGCTTTTCCTTGGACAGCAGCGCTCCGGCCCGGCCCGCGGCCGCCAGAGACTGGCTGATGGTCTCTTCGAGGTTTTTCGGCGCATGGGCAAGGCCCGCCAGGAAAAATCCCTCACTGGGAAAATCGACCGGCCGCAGCTTGACATGGGCCTCGAGAAAGTAATCGTCTATATTGCAGGTCAGCTTGTACTTCTTGGCGAACTCTTTCGAATCGGGTTGCGGCCGCAGCCCGGTAGACAGCACCACATAGTCCGGCTCGATGACGATCTCCTTGCCCAGCACCGTGCCCGGCAGGCTCACCCGCAGAGTCTTCCCGGCGGTATCGACCACCGGTTTGGCATCCGGCGTGAATAGCAAGAACAGCACGCCCAGATCGCGCGCCTGCTTGTAATAGTCCTCTTTGAGGCCGTAGGCACGAACGTCCCGGTAGAGGACGATTACCTTTGCCGCCGGGTTCTTCTGCTTGATCGCGATGCTGTTCTTCAGCGCGTCCTGGCAGCAGATCCGGGAACAATAGTTGGTCGGTTCCTCACGGGAACCGACACACTGGATCATCACATAGGTTTCTCCGGATTGCGGATCACGCTCGGCGAGCAGGTCTTCGAGCTGGCGCTGGGTGATCACCCGGTCCGAATCGGAGTAGCCGTATTCGCTGGGTTGGTATTCGATCCCGCCGGTTGCAATCAGAATCGCACCGTGCTGGACGGACCCGCCGTCGCTCAGCTTGGTGACGAAATTGCCGATGAATCCGTCGGTGCTTTCCACCGCTGCATTCAGGTGGACGGTGATCTCCGGGTTGGCCTCAACTCTGGCAATCGTATCGGCAAGAAATGTCTGCACATCGTCGCCTTCGATATTGCGTCGAACCCGATGCAGCAACCCTCCGAGCCTTCCCTCACGCTCTACTAGGTGCACATGGTACCCCTGCTGAGTCAGAGACAGGGCCGCGGTCATGCCGGCGATGCCGCCGCCCACCACCATCGCGGCATGGTTGACGCCCACCGAGTTCTGCTGGACCGGATCGAGGAGCCGGGCCTTGGCGACGTTCATATTGGTTATCTGGATGGCCTTGTCGGTGGCGACCTGCTTGTCATCCTTGTGCACCCACGAACACTGTTCGCGGATATCGGCAAGTTCGAACAGGAATTTGTTGAGGCCGACTTCCCTGATGGTATCCATGAACAGCGGCGAGTGGGTACGCGGCGTGCATGAGGCGATGATGACCCGGTTCAGCCCTTTCTCCTTGATGATGTCTTTCACCTTCGCCTGGCCGTCCGGTGCGCAGGCGTAGATAATGGTTTCAGCGTGGGCAACGTTGGCCTGGGACGCCGCGGCGTCGGCAACCTGCTTCACGTCCACGGTTCCGGCGATGTTGACGCCGCAGTGGCACACGAACACGCCGATTCTGGGCTCTTCCCCGCTGATGTCACGCTCCGGCGGCAGCACTACTTCCTGGATCTCGGTGCCCCGCTTTTCGCCGAGGATCGACATCGCGCCGGCGGCGGCGCCGCTACCCTGGATCACCGTTTCCGGAATATCCTTGGGGCCCTGATAGATACCGGCGACGTAGATCCCTTTGCGGGAGGTCTCCACCGGATTGAGCTTGGAGGTTTTCGCGAACCCGTATTCGTCGGCCTCGATGCCAAAGACGTCGGCAAAAGCCAGGGCGTCTTCGCGGGGCTCGAAGCCTATCGACAGAATCACCATGTCGAATTCCTCGTTGATCCGCCTGCCGTCCTCATCGATATAGTGAATTGAAAGATTCTTCGTGTCTGGATCCTCGATAACCTCGGAGACCATTGCCCGCCGGTAGATGGTGCCGCTTACGTTCTTGGCCTTGTCGATATACTTGTCGAAATCCTTGCCGAACGCGCGAAGTTCCATGTAGAAGACGGTGGCCTGCACCTCACTGTCATGTTCCTTGGCAATGATCGTCTGCTTCGCCGCGTACATGCAGCAGACCGACGAACACCAGCCGTTGGCGTTGTGGGTGTTACGCGAACCGACGCACTGGATCCAGGCGAGCCGCTTCGGATGGGTGCCATCCGACGGCCGCGAGACCTCGCCGCCGCAGGGGCCGCTTGCCGAGAGCAGCCGCTCGAACTGCAGCGCCGTCACGACATTGGTGAATCTCCCGTAGCCGAACTCCTGACGGATGGCCGGGTCGTATGTCTTCAAGCCGGGCGTCAGCACGATCGAACCGACGCTGAGATCATAGTGCTTGTCGGTATCGTCGAACTTGATCGCCACCGCATCGCATACCTTTTCGCATTTACGGCAGACGTTCTTGGTCAGATAGAGGCAGCGGGCGGGATCGATCGCCCTGGTATTGGGCACAGCCTGAGGAAACAGGGCGTAGATAGCCTTGCGGTTGTCGAGACCGACGTTGAACAGGTTGGGCACCCGGGTCGGGCACACCGGCTCGCAAGCGCCGCAGCCGGTGCAGCGGTCCGGGTCGACATAACGGGCCTTCTCCTCAAGTTTGACGGTAAAATTGCCTTCACGGCCGTCCACCGCTACGACCCTGGTCTGGGTGTACATCTTGATATTGGGATGACGGCTGGATTCGACCATGCGGGGGGAAATCATGCACATGGCGCAGTCCCCGGTCGGAAACGTCTTGTCGAGGCGCGCCATGGTACCGCCGATGGACGGCTCCTCGTTGATCATGTGGACCATCAGTCCGCTGTCGGCCATGTCGAGCGAGGCCTGCATGCCGCCCACACCCGAGCCCACAACCAGAACCGAACCAACCTTATCCACATTGCTTTCCAAGGGAGCTTTCTTGGTCAAAACAACCTCCTCCGTATCAGCCCTGCATATGAAACCGGCTTGTCAACCTTCACCGGTGCTGAGCGCGGGTTCTGATCAGAATTAATGAGCAGTTATGCCTTCAGTCTGCACAGCACAAACGGTACCATTATTGTGGAATTTTCAGGCGATGACAATCTCTTTTTTATTTTTCCATTCAGGCCGTTTATCTCTTGCTGTTTTTGTGTAATATTATTAAGCGCTTTTGATGCAAAAAAGAGACCTCGCGAGGACATCCGGGGGCCTCGAACCAAACCTGAGGAACAGCACTGACGTTACACCGATGCCTGAACCTTCCAGCCTTGAACACCTGAGCGGGCAGTGCCGACTGGACGTTTTCAAACGGGGGCGGGACCGTTACGAAAAGACGAGCTATCCAAGCCGCACCGGAATCTACCACGAGATCATAAGCAAACGCGCCGTGCTTCACTTCAACCTCAACGGAGAAATCATCAGGCTGGCCGGCAGGGGGAAGGACTGGCCGCATCCACAGGAATGGCTGAAACGAACTATCGGCAACGACTGGATCTACTATTCCACGGGGGGATATACGGGCGTCTTCGAAACCACCGGCGAGTACTACCTCCCCAACCTACCCTACCCGACCAACAATCACATGGGCGGCAGACCATTCGAGACTACGGCCGTCAAGACGCTGATCAGAAGCTGGTTCGAAGATGCCAGAGCGGCCCTGGCCGATGTCGATGACGGGCCAAGCCAGATTTCATCCGTAGCCCGCAGAATCCTCGCCAGCAGTCCGGAGGCACTCGCCGCAAAGAGCGGCCTGCTGCGCCGCATCACGGGCGGTCCGGTATCGGTGCTACCGCCCGACACCCGCCATGTCGACTATCAGGTGATTCCCCTCAACATCTCCCGGGGCTGTTTGTATAAATGCGGGTTCTGCCGGGTAAAAAACAGCAGTCGATTCACGCCGCTGAACCGCGATACCATCGAGGCCAATATCGGTCGTCTCGCCGATTTTTTCGGGGACGACCTGACCAACTTCAATGCGGCGTTCCTGGGCGATCACGACGCTCTGAACTGCGAGCCCGATCTGATTCTCGAGGCCATCCAGCTGGCCTGCGCAGGTCTGCGCCTGGACAGCTCCTCCATCAGGGGCGGCAACGTCTTCATGTTTGGCTCGGTGTCGTCGCTGATGAAGCACAAACAGGTCTTTTTCGATGCACTCGGCAGGCTGCCGATCAGCGTCTACATCAATATCGGCCTTGAATCCGCCCATCAGAACACCCTCGATCTTCTCGAAAAACCATTGTCGGCACATGAGGTCGCAGCCGCATTCGAACGCATGCAGCAGATCAACCAGGCCTGTCCGAACGTCGAGATGACCGCCAATTTCGTCACCGGCCAGGAGCTGCCCGACGGACACTACGAAGCTCTGCTGTCTCTGGTCAGGAACAGCCTGAACTCAGCGAAAAGCAAAGGCTGCATCTACCTGTCCCCGCTCCAGTTCGACAGTCCTTCCCGGGCCAGGCTGTTCGATTTCTACAGGCTGAAGCGGCTCAGCCGACTGCCGCTTTTTATGTATACGATTCAGCGATTATGAAGTAATTTCCCATGATCCGTAAATAATTGCCAGCGAGGCCGAGCCATGATGGATGCCAGACAGTTGAGAAAAGATATCCTCGCCCGCCGCGACCGCATCGCCCCGGAGCAGCGTACCGCCAAAAGCCTGGCCATCGGAGCCTCGCTGCTGGCGCTGCCTGAAGTCAGGGACTGCGGTTCGGTCTTCATCTACGTCAGTTTCAGAAGCGAGGTCCAGACGCTGCCCGTTATCGAGGCGCTGCAGGCCCGGGGCAAGACCGTGTCGGTGCCGTTTACCAGGACCGCTGAAAAACGGCTGGATATCGTCGTCATCGACGATCCTCACAAAGACCTCGCTCCCGGATACTGCAACATTCCTGAACCGACGGACGCGTATGCGCGGCAGCATGCGATCGACCCCGCTCAGCTGGACCTGATCATCCTGCCCGGCTCGGTTTTCGACACCCGCGGCGGCAGGTTCGGCTACGGTGGCGGCTACTACGACCGGCTCCTCGAACAGATCCCGGCTGCACAGAGGATCGCCCTGGCTTACGACCTGCAGGTGGTAGACCGGCTCGACCTGCAGCCGCACGATCAGCTGCTCGACCGCATCGTAACGGAAAGCCGCGTCATCACCGTTCCATCACGGCCGAAAACCTGATCGGGGCGGCTGCGCAATTTCACAGCCGCAGCCTTGCCCATCCTTCGCATCCCCCTGAATTCAGGGGGTCTAAACAAATATCTGTTCATTAATTGACTTTTCTCACAGCGGCCGGTACAGTCCTGTGTCTGAAATAACTCAGACGTCGAGGACCTCGGGAGGGGCTGCTTCCCCCTGCCGATTCGGACACCCTAAATCCGAACTGCGAGATTGATATGAACGTACTTGTGGGCTTGTCTCTGCTTGTGTTCCTGGCAGGAATCTCCTATCGAATCTATGGCTGGGTAACACAAACCATCCTTTCCCCGGACAAGGCGGCTGCTCCGGATCGAGTTTCGTCAGCACTCAAAGCGCTGTTCACCACCCTGCTGAGCGCCAAACTGGTTACCCTCATCACCGCCTTTTTCACCGATGTGCTGTTCCAGAAACGGCTGCTCGCGAAATCGACACTCAGATGGATAACCCACTGCCTGATCTTCTTCGGATTCATTCCGCTGCTGCTGATGCACGGCCTCGGAACCTCCTTCAGCGAGTCGATGTTCAACGACTACCAGTCCACACTGCAGCCCTACCTGACGCTCCGCAACCTGTTTGGCCTGATGGTGCTGGCAGGTGTCTGCATTGGCCTGTACCGGCGGCTGACCGATAAGCCGCAGCGGGTGAAGAGCATGGCCAGCGACTGGGTATCGCTGGCCCTGGTTGGGGCGATCGTCGTTACCGGTATGCTGCTGGAAAGCTCCAAGATTTCCTCATACAGCGCCTTTCAGACGATGGCGGAAGACTATGGCGGCATCACCGACGCCGAAGAACTGCTGCCTCTCGAGACATATTGGGCCGCCGAACACGGCCTCAAATCCCCCAATGTGACCAAACCGTTCGACCCGGCGCTCGTTGAAGAAGGGCGGGAAATCAGTGCGGACACCTGTATGGAATGCCACGCGCCGGCGGCAGGAGCCTTCGTGAGCTTCCCGCTGGCCAAGGTGGTCGGGCCGATCACCGCCAGCCTTGGCGACGCAACCATGGTCAACCTGCTCTTCTGGCTGCATATCCTCTGCTGCGTGGGACTGCTGGCCTGGCTGCCGTTTTCGAAGATGTTCCATGTGATCTCCGCTCCGGTTTCGCTGTTGATCAACGGCGTGATGGGATTCAAGGAGCCCGGTACAAATCCCGCCAACCTGGTCAACCGACGCATGATCGGGTTGTCCGCCTGCACCCACTGCGGGGCCTGCAGCGAACTCTGCTCGTCGCTGACATTTTACGAGTCGTTCCAGAACGACTTCATCCTGCCGTCCGAGAAAGTACAGATCCTCAAGAAGGTGGCGGCCGGAAAGGCGGTGGATCAGACAACCCTGGACAACCTCCAGAAAGGGCTCTACATCTGTACGAGCTGCGACCGCTGCTCGAAGGTCTGCCCGTCGGGAATCAACCTGCGCGAGCTGTTTACCAGCTCACGCTACCAGCTGCTGAATCGGGGGGTTCCCGAAACATCGATGCTCAGCCACTTCAGCTTCCCGCTGTCGCTCGCCAGGACCTTTGTCGAAGATCACAAAAAGGCACTGAGGAAGCTGGAGACGATATTCAAGGATTCCTTTACCAAACTCAAGGATCTGACCACGATCACCATCGCTGATCCTGCCCGGGTAGGAACCGACAGCTATCAGAGCTGCTATTCCTGCCAACGCTGCACCAACATCTGCCCGGTGGTCAGACTGTACGACGACCCGGTGGAAAAGCTCGACATGCTGCCGCACCAGATCATCTTCAGCCTGGGCATCGGCAACAAGGATATCGCGGTAGGATCGAAGATGATCTGGAGCTGCTCCACCTGTTATCTGTGCCAGGAGCACTGCCCGAACCAGGTCGAACTGACCGACATTTTCTACAATCTCAAGAATGAGGCCCTCAGGAGAATCGAAGGAGGTCGCGCATGAAACTGGCATTCTTTCAAGGATGCAATATCCCGATCAGAATAGAACAGTACGCAGTTTCGGCCACGGCGGTTCTCGAGCGGCTGGGGGTTCAGCTCGAGGTAATCGACGAGTTCACCTGCTGTGGGTATCCGGTCAGAAACGTCGACGAGAAGGCCTACATTATTCCGTCTGTCCGTAACCTGGCGATCGCCGAGAAACGGGGACTGGACATCATGGTCATCTGCAATTGCTGCTTTGCCAGCCTGCAGAAGGCCAAGAACGTGATGGCCGCCAACCAGGCGCTGGCGGCCGAGATCAACGGACTGCTCGCCAAGGACGGTCTGACTTATAGCGGCAGAACAGCGGTCAAACACTTTCTGACCGTGCTTCATGAGGACATCGGCCTCGACTCGATCAAAAAACAGCTGGGCAAGGTGGTCAGCGATCTCAACCTTTCGGTCATCCACGGCTGCCATGTGCTGCGTCCCCGCGAAGTGACCAGGTTCGACGACTCCTTCGTGCCCAGATTCACCGACGAGCTGCTGGCGCTGACCGGTGCGGTGAGCCTCGACTGGCGCGGCAAGCTCGAATGCTGCGGGGCGGCATTGGCCGGGCTCAACAGCGAACTCTCCGAGGCGCTGCTCAACGAGAAGGTCGACGGTGCCCTGGCCGCCGGTGCGGAGTTCATCATGCCGGTCTGCTCATACTGCCACCTGCAGTTCGACACCACCCAGCCGGCCATCCGGCAGCCAGGTTCGGGGCAGCAGGTCCTGCCGGTGCTGCTGCTGCCGCAGCTGCTCGGCCTGTGCATGGGTATCGACGAAAAGATTCTGGGTCTCGAGCAGAACACGACCTTCCAGCCCACCCATCTCGAACAATTGCTCCCGCGGCTCGGCCCGCCGGTCGAGAAAAAGAAAAAGAAGCAGAAGCAGAAGGCGCAAGCCTGATTTCTCTCCCATTCCCATTCAGGGAAGCGCCCGGGATTCAGGCCCCGACCGGTTGCTTCCCTTTTTTTTTGGCTGCCAGTGCTTATACTGAGGAGCGGTATTTGGACCAATCATGGAATCTCTACCATAACGGGAACATCATGAGTAAAGTCATCGCATTTGCAGGAAAAGGCGGGGTCGGCAAAACCACCGTCGCAGCCCTGGTCATCCGCAGTTTGTCCAGGCAGGGCAAGACCCCGATTCTCGCCGTCGACGCCGATCCCAACAGCAACCTCGGAGAAACGCTGGGCCTCGATGTCACCACCACTATCGGCGATATCAGGGAAAATTTCATGCGCGACCCGCAGGGAGTTCCGTCGGGAATGGACAAGACCATCTACCTGGAAACGCTGGTCGAACAGGCGCTGATCGAAAAACCGCAGTTCGATCTGCTGGTAATGGGACGGCAGGAAGGACAGGGCTGCTATTGCATGGTCAACAACATCCTCCACAACTTCACTGACAGATTGACCCGCAGCTACCGCTACATGGTGGTCGACAATGAGGCGGGCATGGAGCACCTGAGCAGGCGCACCAGCGGCCAGGTCGACATGTTGTTTCTGATCACCGACTATTCCCTGCGCGGGCTCAGGGCCTTGAAACGGATCAACGAGATGCTGGCAGGATTGAAGCTCAGCGTCAATGACCTGGGAATCGTCGTGACCCGCGCACCAGCTCGGCTCAACGACAAATTCCTTGAAGAGGTCGAGGAAATCGGACTGCCGATTGTCGGCATCATCCCGGACGACCCGGCATTGATCGATTTTGACATGGAGAAACGCTCGCTGATGGAGCTGCCTGACGACTCACCGGCGGTCGTCGCGGTCGACTCACTGCTCCTCGAGAAATGCCCGGCATAACGACGCAAAGGTCCTTTCAGCGACAGTGAACAGCGGAGGTGCGAGATGGGACATGAGGTAACCGTATTCAAACCCTACCCGTTTGCGGTCGGCCAGAAGATACGCATTGAAGGTTCACGAAGGGCCGGCGACTGGGAAGTCGCGGCCTCCGGCGAGCATACGGTCACGCTGAGATGCCCCATTTCGAAAAAGCAGTTCGAATGGCCGATCTTCTGCTACCTGGTCGACGAAGAAAAAGATTCGGCCTGGCCCCGCGAATGATCGGCGGCAGGCTCACCCTCATTCCACCCCTGCGCCCTACATACACAACGCCGCATGAAGCGCCCGCTGGGCGGCTGCAAACTGTTCGCGCTCAACGATGAACTGCATATTAGTCTGGCGGCTGGTCTGCGACACGGCCAGAATGTTGATCCCGGCCCTGGCCAGCGCCTCGGTGGCACGGGCCATGATGCCCGGCTGGGCAATATTGGAACCAATAGCGCAGACGATGGCCACCGAGGTCGAGGTGACCTTTTCGAAACTGTCGCTGAGTTGGGCAAGCAGATGCGGAGAACAGTCGCGCTCGTAAATGATCAGATCGATCGTGTTGGCATTGGTCATTTTGGAGATATAGGACACGTCGTGCCGATCGAAGAGGGTCATGATCCTCCGGTCGAATCCGACCTCCCCGACCATCCGCGTGTCATGAATCTCGAGGCAGACCACCTTGTTCGACCCGGTAACGATCTCGACCTTTGATTTGGGAGCGATAAAATCCTTGGAGATCAGGGTCCCCGGGTGATCCGGATCGAAGGCGTTCTTCACCCTGATCGATATCGAGTGGATTTCGAGCGGTTTCGCCGCCTTCGGATGAATGGCCTCCATGCCGACATCGGCAAGCTGATCGGCGACATCGTAGTTGGTGTTGCAGACGGGGTGCGCGACATCCTCTCCGATCAGCAGCGGGTCTCCCGAACAGAGGTGATACTCCTTGTGAATAATCGCCTCGCTGGCGCCAAGCATGATCGCCACTTTCGAGAAGGTGACCTCCGAATAGCCGCGATCGAACTCCCTCATGATTCCTTCCGTTCCCTTCGTATACCCGGTTGCAAAGCAGATGGTGGAAAACGGGTCGAGCCGGTTGAAGCTGTCTTTGATACGCTGATCGATGGTCAACTGACGGCCGTCCTCCCAGCCGCTCAGATCGACAAAGGTGGCGTCGTACCCCCGGTTACGGAGGATGTTTGCCGAGTTGAAGGCGCTGTGCATTTCCCCGAGCGATGCGAGCAGTTCGCGGGCGGCGAGCAGCAACTCAGTCCGCGAAACGTAGCCAGAAGCGAGCACGTTTTCCATGGAGCGTAGGATGTTGATGGACAGATCGATGCGGTCGCCGATGAAATCGTTCGCCTCATCCAGATCGAGACCTGCAGAGGCGAGGCTCTCATTGAATTCAACAAGACGGTCACGCAGCGCCAGCATCTTGCGCGGATAGTTGTCCTGATCCTCGAACAGCTTGTAGATCCCCGGCTGACCGGTCTTCTTGTGCTCAAGCAGATCGTCGGTCACCCCGGCATAGGCCGACACCACGTAGACCCGGCCGTAAATGTCAGCAGGGTTGCGCAGGATGATGTTGTCTATGATTTCCGGGAATCGGGACATGGAGGTCCCGCCGATTTTCTCAACGCGAAGGTTGTGTCTTTTCATGGCTTTTCAGCAAGTTTTTCCAGAGCCGCCTGCGGCCGCACATAAGGTTTGGTCATACATCCCCCGATCGATCCGACAATCGGTGCGGTTACTATAAGACGGCTCGCACCGTTGTCCAAAGGTTCACCGAATCTATTGTAAAAATCATGCGAAAACAACCATCTTGTCGATTTGCTTGAATAAAAGCCATTATCAGGCTGCCTGAAAAAT
>JAJDNR010000064.1 GCA_022340565.1 Desulfofustis sp. | reverse complement strand
GCTGATCAGTGAAAGCGGAACGCCCGCGTCGAGCGCCGCGTTGACCGTCCATTTTCCGGTACCCTTCTGACCGGCGGTATCGAGAATCTTGTCGACCAGCGGGCTCCCGTCCTCATCCTTGTAAGCAAGAATGTCCGCGGTGATCTCGATCAGATAGCTGCTGAGATCGCCGCGGTTCCAGCCGGCGACCACCTCGTGCATCTCGTCGGCGCTCAACCCCAGCCCCCGTTTCATGATCTGATACGCCTCGCAGATCAACTGCATATCTCCGTATTCGATGCCGTTGTGCACCATCTTCACGAAATGGCCGGCCCCATCCGGACCGATCCATTCGCAGCAGGGTTCATCGTTGCCAGCCCTTGCCGCGATCGCCTGGAAAATGGGTTTCACGGCCGGCCATGCCGCCTCAGTCCCCCCGGGCATAATCGACGGTCCCGTCAAGGCGCCCTCCTCGCCGCCCGACACGCCGGTGCCGATGTAGAGGATGCCGCGCCCGGCAAGCATCGCCTCCCGTCTCGCGGTATCGTGAAAGTTTGAGTTGCCGCCGTCGATCAGTATATCGCCCCGCTCAAGCAGGGGCAGCACCTGGTCGATGAACTGATCGACGACCGCGCCGGCCTTCAGCATCATCATCACCTTTCGCGGCCGTTCCAGGGACCCGACGAAATCGGCCAGATCCAGGAATCCGAAAATGGTTTTGCCGCGGGCCCTGCCATCGAGAAAGGCCGTAGTCTTCGATCCGGTGCGATTGTACGCGGATACCCTGAACCCCTTGGATGCCATGTTGAGCACCAGATTTTCTCCCATCACCGCAAGCCCTGCCACTCCGATCTGTGCTGTCTGTGCCATACCGTTTACCCGTTCAAGTCAAGGTTATCTATAATCTTGTCAACCAGCTCACCAGGCGGAGCACCGATATCGACGACAACGCCGTCGGCGGGCTCCTCCATCGCTTCGAGCTGGCTGGTCAGCAAATCGTCGTTCATATACTGGTGACTCCGGGAGGCCAGCCGCTCCTCGAGAATCTTTCGCGACCCCTTCAGGTAGACGGACACCACATCGAGCTGATTGATGCCCAGCGCCTCACGGTATTTCTGCTTGAGTGCCGAGCAGGCAAGCACCAGGTCCCGTCCCCGGCCCTGTCGATCCCTGATCCGCTTCGCCAGGATTGCCAGCCAGCCGGCCCGGTCCTCGTCGTTCAGCGGCGTGCCGCTCCTCATCTTGGCGACATTTGCCGGCGGGTGAAAATCGTCGGCATCGTCGAAATCGGCCCCGATCCGCTCCGCCAGCAGCTCGCCGATGGTGGTTTTACCGCAGCCCATCGGGCCGATCAGCACGATGACCATTATTCCCCCTCCGTAATCATGCCGAAGTAGCCGACCGCATTATGGTAGCAGATATCCCGGATGGTCGAGCCGATCAGATCGAAATCACCCGGCAGTTCCCCGTTCTCGATATCGGTACCGAACAGGTTGCAGAGCACCCGCCGGAAATACTCATGCCGGGGGTAGGAGAGAAAGCTCCTGGAATCGGTCAGCATGCCGACAAAACGCGACAGCAGTCCGGAATTGGACAGTGCATTGATCTGCTTCTCCATGCCGTCCTTCTGGTCGTTGTACCACCAGCCCGAGCCGAACTGCATCTTGCCGGGAATGCTGCCGTCCTGAAAGTTTCCGATCATTGCGGCGATCAGGTCGTTGTCCCGGGGATTGAGGATATAGAGGATGGTCCGCGCCAGTTTGTCCTGTGAAGCAAGCGTGTCGAGCATCCTGGCGAGGGCGCGTGCCAGCGTAAAATCACCGATCGAGTCATAGCCGGAGTCTGGGCCGAGACGCGCGAAGGCCCGGCTGTTGGTATTTCTCAACGCACCGAAATGAAACTGCTGGGTCCAGCCGCGGTCGTGGTCCATGATCGCACATTCGGTCAGCATCACCGATTTGAAACCGCGCTGCTCCTCCACAGACAGTTCACTCCCCGACCTTATTTTGGCAAAAGCCGCTGCAGCTTGAGTGGCGGAGAAATCTTCGGCATACGGCTCCTCCAGACCATGGTCGGACAGCCGGCATCCCATCGAGTGAAAGAATTCATGCCGTTTATCGATGCACTCGAGAAAGGCTGACAATGAACCGATGTCGGTGCCGGTTGCCTCGCCGAGTCGGTCCACATAGCGGTTGAACTCGGCGGCCCGTTCCACCGCCATCGCCTTGTCGGGCCTGAACGCCGGCAGCACCTTCACGTCGAATCCGCGGTCATCGGCCAGAACCCGGTGATGCTCGAGGCGGTCGACCGGGTCGTCGGTTGTGCAGACCACCCGTACATCAAACTTTTTCAGCAGTCCCCTGGCGCTGAAATCGTCCTGCTGCAGCATGTCGGAACAGAGCCGGTATATCTGCCGACCGGTCGATTCATCGAGCAGGATGCCGCTGATGCCGAACGGGTTCTTCAACTCGAGATGGGTCCAGTGGAAGAGCGGGTTGCGCAGGGTTTTCGGCACGGTTTTCGCCCACGCCATGAACTTTTCCTCGTCCGGTGCATCCCCGGTGATAAAACGTTCGTCGATGCCGTTGGCCCGCATCGCCCGCCATTTATAGTGGTCGCCGTTGAGCCAGATGGCGGTGAGGTTTTCGAATTTCCGGTCGGCCGCTATCTCATCAACGGGAAGGTGGCAGTGATAATCGAAAATCGGCATCGAAGCCGCGTACTCGTGGTACAGCCGCTGTGCGCTCTTGTTCTGCAGAAGGAAGTCATCTGAAAGAAACGGTTTCATGTCGTGCTCCTGGTCACCCTCGGGCCTTTACCTTGTGAAGGATTTCCCCTGCCTTTTCGACGAAGAGTATCCCCTGATCTTCTCTGTTCTTATAATCATCGGGGTTGACCGATGCAGGATCCAGGTAACCGAGATTGATATTCCGGCAGCGCTCCTCGGAGATTGCCGAGGCGATGATCACATCGATCCGCGGATGCTCCACGCCGCCGATCATGCGGCCGACACCCCGGACGTGGGTGGAGTGGGCCAGCACCCCGCGGGGGATGTCGGGGAACCGCTCAGGCTGCTCGAGAAAATAGTCTCTGACATGGTAGCCGATCTTCTCGATGTAGGGCCCCCAGGTCCTGGACACCTCCGTGATATGGGGTGCGAAGATAATCAGCCGGCCGCCGTCAGCCACCACCTGCTCGAGCTTGTACATGACCTTGCCGCCGGTCCAGATCTCGTCATACATCGGCGGGCAGACACCGAAGACCGTGTGAAACGGCCGGTCCTTTTCGACGATATGAATGCCGGCCGAAAGATCGGCCGCCTGCGACCACGCATCTTCATACCCGCCCGCATAGAGCCCGAACAGTTCCTGCTGGTTCTTGACCACCATGGCCAGACATTTCACGTCGACATCGACCATCTGCATGGCCCGGTTGATCACCTCCCGAACCGGTGTGTGCTTGATGCCGATGGTCCCCGCACAGGTCACGACGGCGCCCAGCCAATGGAACGAATGGAGGAACTCGCCGCCCGAGATGCCCGGGAACAGATATTTGGCGCCGCCTGAGAAGCCCACCACCTCGTGCGGGAACACTGGACCCAGGACAATGATCAGGTCATAGTCGAACACCGCCCGGTTAATGTCGACAGGCACCCGTTCATTGAGCCGTCCTTCGGTCAGCTGCTGGATTTCGTCCGCCTCGATCCAGCCGATGCGGGTCAGGGTATCGGGAAAGTCCCAGCGGTGATTGAGAAACCTGGTGCCGCCAAAGGCTGCCGACCGGTCTGCATCGGTGATGCCGTAGAGGCGGTTGATCGCGTCGTCGCTGAGCGGGGTATGGGTGCCCAGGGCCACCATGTAATCGACGCAGGCCGCCGTCCTTCCGATCCGCTCATGGAGCAGCCGGATCATCATCGGCAGCGGGCAGGTCCGGGTGGTATCCGGCGTCAGTACCAGGATCCGCTTGCCTTCAACCAGGCTGTCGGTGAACTCGCGACTGATGATCCCCTCGATTTCTTGTACCGTCAATACGTGTCTGTTCATGTTCCTCAATCCCCTAATAGTTTCCTGCCCCGGTGGTCAGTCACCCCTCGCTCTGTCAAACGCATACTATGAAAGTAGTGATGTCTTTGCAAGAGATGTCGGGACGATTCACCACCGATTCGCCTCTTTTCTGCGTAAAGGAAGCGGTTCAGGGCGCCCCGTCAGGCAGGACGCAAGCCAGGAGTCAGCGGTGCCCAGCAAGCAACGCAGCAGGATGGATGAATCGGGCCTGTGTCGCTCGCCGTGAATACAGGCACCGGTCCTGTCGATGACGACCGGCGACGTGCGTGACCTGTCCGCCCGGCTCTTCGGCCATAATACCGGAACCATCGCCGGATCGCCTGTCATATCAAACTTGAACAAGTTGCCTATTAAAACTATTATACAGGGAAAATCCGCCAACCAGACAGACCCCGCAATGAAAAAACTGATATTTGTCGTGATACTCGCCGCCGCCGGTTACTGGGGATATCAGTACGTGTATCTGCCCTCGCATCAATCCTCCCAGGAGGAGGCGCCATCGACCAGTGGAACGAGCACCTACGTGCCCGAGGTCCCGGAGGAATGCCAGGGCAAAGCCCGGGAGTATGAAAACGCGGTCTATAGCGCCGATTCTCCCCGAACCTCGTTTGCGCAGCGGAATTATGCCGAACGGGCCTTCATGACCTGCCTGAAGGACAGCGGCTTTTCAGACCAGCAAATAAACGCCAAACTTGCGGAGATAAAGGAGCGGGTCAAAGGCTGGGTCCAACAGGACGGGGGCGTCAAGTGAGAAAGGCGATGGTGGAATCCAGGTGCCCGGTTTTCGAGGAAACGCCAAGCAATGACGGTGAGAAGCCGTCCACGACCGGGGCTTTGGTTGCCTTGCTGTTCTGTGCCGCGCTGGTTATTATCGTCCCTCTGGAGACCCTGGGGGCTGCCGGTCCAGAAGCGCAAATCGAGGCAATAAACCTTCAGCTGCAGACCGCCGTCTCTCCGAAAGACCAGGCGAAGCTCTATTGTTACCGGGCACGGAATCATGAAATTGCCGGAAATATAGCTCAGGCGAAAGAGGACTATTTCAAGGCCCTGAACACCTCCTACGAAGGCTGGATCCTCAACGAGCTGGGGTATTTCATGCACCGGCACGGCGAATATGAAAAGGCCTATAACATATCGCTGAAGGTGCTCGAAGACTTCCCGTACCTGAAAAAGGAGGCCGAAAGCCTGAACATCGAATCCAGGAAGATGTGGGATGAGGCGCTGACAAAAGCCAACCCGCCCACCATAATCATGGATGCGGAACCGGACCCCCATCGGGTAACCCGTCACGACCTGATTCGTCAGTCCAAGCAGACGGGAGCTGCGGCGTCTTCTGCGACCGCTCCCGCTCCTCGGGGCACACAGAGCACGCGGAGCAGCTCGGGAGGAAGTCATATCAGCGGCTTCGGCACCGGCAGCGCCCTGCGCAGAAATTATATCGAATCGAGAAAGAATAACGGGAAATAAGTGATTGGTGTGAAGCGCGGGCACGACACTTGTGTTATGATTCACCCGTTAAAGTGGAGCCGCAGTTGAACGGTTGTTTTCTCCCGGAACTGACCTGGACCAATCAAGATACGCTATGCGAAGACTGACACTGCTGTTGATACCGGTTCTGTTCTTTTCCATTCCCTTTCTCGTCCTTCCTCTGTTCAGTCTGAGGTCCATTGGCGAACTCGAGGATCAGGCGCTCAAAGACAGCGAGAACAATCTCGCTCTGCACGCCCGAACATTGTCCGGACAGATCTCTGAGCTGATCACCGCCGCCCTTGCCAAAAAACCGCCACAAAAGCAGCCGCCCCCCCAGACGGCCTACCCGCGATTGACCGGAACCATGCGGCTCGACGGTCTCAATAACGACTGGCCGCCAGAGCTGGCAACGTTCAGGGAGAAAGACGAAGCGGACCGGGACAATCTCAGTTACCGGTATTACGCGGGAATTCAAGGGCGATATCTCTATCTGCTGTTTGAAGTCAGGGACGACCATGTCATCTACCGGGCAACCGATACCCTGAAACTGGATGAGTCGGATCATCTGCAAATCATTGTTTATTCCGGGGAAGAACAGAAGAAATATATTGCTGCGGGATACAAGCCCGGCTGGATCGTCGGTTTCGAGATCCCTGACGACCCTGATAAGATCGCCCAGGTCGAAAAACGCATCCATGGAAACTGGAAATCAACCGATAACGGCTATGTCCTGGAAGCGAGAATCGACCGTGCACTTCTCGGAGACCATTTCTCTCTGGCTATAGCCGATGTCGACGATACCATGATTCGGGCAATCACCACCCTGCTCGACACCTCAGCTGCAACAGAAGAGCCCGAGCCTGAACCGCGATGGTCTCAACGGGTCGACCTCAACGAGATCCTGAAAACCACGGATCCATCACCTGCCGGCTATCGCGTCCGCGTCATCGACGAGAATCTTCAGATTCTTGCTGAAACTGGCAGCATCGGCACCGTGCCGGATGGTTCGTTGAGCGCCAATCCCGGCAATGAAATCTCGAATCTCCCCCATCTGCAGGATGCCTTTTCCGGCCGCGATACCCTGGCTCATTACCGGGATCCTCTCATCGCGCAGGACATTACGGCTGCGCTCTCGCCCCTGCGCAACGATCAAAAGGTGGTCGCCCTGGTCTCCGTCGAACAGATTGCGGATCACTCCACAACGCCGATCGACGGTATAATCGGCGAGACAATTCTGCTGTTTGTGACGACCTATCTTCTGAGCAGCGGCGGAGTCTGCCTCTTTCTGCTCTACCTGACCCGCTCGAGCGCTGCCGCATCTGCATGATCCATCCACCGTACAGCTTTCGCTTCAATGGCGGCGGAGTCCAAGCCCGGCTTAGAGCTTACTCACTGCCTGGTGAGAACCGACACCGAGTTGGCGTCGATCAGGATGATATCACCCTTACCGGTGGTCGCCGCAAACACACAGTTCTCCTTGTCGATCTTGGTAATGGTCAGCGTATGGCCCTTGTCGATGCCTTTCATCCGTATCCCGTAAATGGCCCCGGATTCGACATAGTTGATCAGCCCGCTGCAGGTTTGCGCGCGAACCGGAGCAGCACAGGTTAAGACGGCCAGTAAGACGGGCAATAGAACGAACAATCTCATAGGTCCTCCGGAAGGGTTGCGGTGCTTTTCTCTGTTTGCAAAGGGAAATATCCGTTTGATTTCCATCATACCTGAAAAGCGCCGGCGATTTCCACTTCCGTGCGAATCTTCACCTGAGGGTGCCGGTCAGATACCAGATTAATGGGGGCAACCGTTTGTTTTATTTGATATTTCCAAAAGTCGAGGTATTATGATACCGCACCCGTTTTAAAGCATCGGGGATCGCCTGATCAGAGAAACACGAAGGCGTTTCAAAACCCACCGGAATCGTTAGGCAACGCTGCTCAAATGGCAATACGCTTCGACATCGACAAAGAAAAGCAGATCATCACCGGAACCGTGACCGGTGAAATCCACCGCGAGATTCTGGTCGACATGCTCGCCCAGCTGAAAATACTTACCGCCAACACTCCCGGCTGTAACCTGATCTTCGACTTCAGGGACACCGAGCTCAGCCCCTCTCAAATGGACATGTACCGGGTCATCGATATCGTTTCGACGATTATCGCCATCAGGGAACAATTCGGGGAGAAGATCGCGCACCTCGTCCCCGACAGGAAAGACCGTATCATCCACGCCCAGGATATCGGTTCTGTCGCCAAAATCAGGGGCATCAACTACCAGGTTTTCACCAAACCCGAACAGGCCCGGAGATGGCTCACGCTATAGCCGTGCAGGATTTACCCCCGCCATCAGCGATACTCCTGCCAGGCCCTTCAGATACTCTACGCCCTACCTTGACTACTACATTGTGGTGGTTATAGTCGTTGTTAACGTGTCAGATCTTTGGTTCCTCAGCTGAGCAATGGATTTCGGCGATACCCCGCTAACAATCGCACCCCTGAGACGCTCGTCCCGCCATCCAGCCTCGAACAGATTTCGACACCCGTAGTCCCACGCCTGACAGGCATCAACATATCTGCCCGGCCGTTCACGAGATGACCGGAAGATTTGAGAGGGTAGCCATGAAGAGGACAAATTGTCAGCCAGTGTACGGTCCCGAAGAATGGGATATTGACTTTTCCTTCGATCTCGATCTGAAGTTCCCAGATTATCTGCTCATCGCCGGCTATCTGCTCTTCGTTGTTCCAGCAGCCCTGCTGGTAACACTTGCCGCAGCCGCCTTTTCGTGGCTCACCGGCCTGTTGCACGGAGAGCGTGATAAGGCGGCGCAGCAGAAAGCCAATCTCGGTCTCGTTTCCATGATCTCCAAGCTTTTCTGAACCCCGATCAAGGTCGTTATCCGTCGCATGATCGAGGGCGGAACCGGCGACGGTTCCGCCTTTTCTGTAAGCCGGGCAGCAATCAGACGCCTGACACCACTCTCCTCCGCCATACTGGCGGCAACACAGCTTCATCCGTTTTCACCTTCATCGCCCAAATCATCATTGTCACCGGCCCCTAAAGGTTGTATATCTGAACATCTGAGGTGGTAAAGGTTTTTCCCTGTAATAATAATTTGTTAGATTGGAGGATCTGGCTGATGCCTGAAACCGGAGAGAAACGTAACCTGATCCGCCTGCCGTTCACACCGCGGGCCTACTGTCAGCTTCAGGACGGCGGCAGGGAATTTGCGGGGGTCATCCGCGACATCAGTCTGCTCAGTCTCTACATGGAACTTGAGGGGGCGGATGATCTTACCGGGGAATGCGACATTCAGATTGTGCTCGAAGGGGAGCACAGCGAGATGGAAATCAACAACATGAGCGGTTATATCATCCGCAGCGACAGCAAAGGGCTTGCCATCCGCTTCGACGAACCCTTCGAATGGCTCGCCATCGTACCGGCCCTTTTCAAGAAGTTCTCAAGGCCATAAGAGAAGTTCCGCAGTCCCTTCTTTTGTCCCGAAAAAACCGGCTAGAGGATCTGGCTGAGAAACAGTTTGGTCCGCTCGTGCTGCGGGTTGTCGAAGAAGGCGTTCGGTTCGTTCTCCTCGACAATTTCACCGAAATCCATGAAAATCACGCGGTCGGCGACCGTTTTCGCGAACCCCATCTCATGGGTCACCACGATCATCGTCATGCCCTCCCGGGCGAGATCTACCATGACATCGAGCACTTCCTTGATCATTTCCGGGTCAAGGGCCGAGGTCGGCTCGTCGAACAGCATAATCTTGGGCTTCATGCACAGACTCCGGGCGATTGCCACGCGCTGCTGCTGTCCGCCTGAGACCTGGCCGGGATATTTCTGGGCCTGTTCGGGAATACGCACGATCTCCAGGTAGTGCATGGCCAGTTCTTCCGCCTCCTTCTTGGGGGTTTTTCTCACCCAGATAGGCCCCACAGTGAGGTTTTCCAGAATCGTCAGGTGCGGAAACAGGTTGAAATGCTGAAAGACCATACCGACTTCGGTGCGGACCCTCTCGATGTTCTTGAGGTCACGGGTAAGCTCGGTGCCGTTGACGATGATCTGGCCGCGCTGATGTTCCTCGAGCCGGTTGATGCAGCGGATCATCGTCGATTTGCCCGATCCGGACGGGCCGCAGACAACAATCCTTTCCTGGGGCTGCACCTCGAGATTGATATCCTTGAGCACGTGGAAATCGTCATACCACTTGTGCATCCCGATGATCTCGATGATCGGCTTGGAATTCCCGGTTGAAGGCTGCTCGCTGGTCTGTTCGGTAGTCATGGATAAATCACCAAAACAAAAGTTAGGGTCCCTGAGTCGGGGTGTGCTTGTATTCGAGCTGCTTCTCGATTCGGCGGCTGTACTGGGACATCGAGAAACAGCAGATATAATAGATCATCGCGATGAAGATATAGGCCTCGGTGCTGAAACCGGTCCACTCCGGATCGGTAAGGATCGATTTGGTGGTATTGAGAATATCGTACAACGCTATGATGACGACCAGGGAGGTGTCCTTGAACGCCGAAATGAGGATGCCGACGGTCGGCGGAATCACGATCTTCAGGGCCTGGGGCAGGATGATCAGCCGCATCATCTGGAAGTAGTTCAGTCCGAGCGATTCGGCCGCCTCGTACTGCCCTTTATCCATGGCCTGGAGCCCGCCGCGAACGACCTCGGCGATGTAGGCCGCGGTGAACAGAATGATGGCAACCTGGGCCCGCAGCACCTTGTCGATGGTCACCCCTTCAGGCAGAAACAGCGGGAACATCACCGATGACATGAACAGCAGGGTAATCAGCGGCACACCCCTGATTATTTCGATATAGACGACGCTGAATGCCTTGATGACCGGCATCCGAGACTGCCGCCCGAGGGCCAGCACGACACCGAGCGGGTACGACATGAGAATGCCGAAAAACGACAGCAGCAGGGTCAGCGGCAGACCGCTCCACTTGGTGCTCTCCACCGGAACCAGGCCGAACAGACCGCCTTTCATCAGTACGCCCATGATAAACAGGGACAGCGCCCAGGCATACCCGAGCATCTTGTTCCACCGATTCCAGTCCCGGCTGTAGACGAGCATGGAAATCAGGATGATCATCGCCACCAGCGGCCGCCACTGTTCCTCGAACGGGTAATAGCCGAATATGTTGAAACGGATGTTCTGGGTGATAACCGACCAGCAGGCGCCTTGCGCGGCGTGGCATTCTTTCCCGGAGGTGAACCAGACGCTGTCGATGAAGGCCCACTGAATGAAGTCGGGGATGATCTTGATAAGAAAGCCGAAGATGACAATGGTCGCGATGGAATTGAAGACCCCGTTGAACAGATGGTGCCTCACCCAGCCGATCATGCCGACATCGCTGGAAGGGGGTTTGATTTCCTCTATGCGTACAGTCGATTCGCTCATCTGCCGGCTACCGTTCGACGATTTTTATCTTCTTGTTGTACCAGTTCATGAAGGCCGAGGTCAGCAGGCTGAAGGTCAGGTAGACGAGCATCATCAGGGCGACGCCTTCCACCGCCTGCCCGGTCTGGTTGATGGTCGTACCCGCCACCTGCACGAAATCAGGATAGCCGATCGCCACCGCAAGCGAGGAGTTTTTGGTCAGATTGAGCAGCTGGCTGGTCAGCGGCGGCACGATCACCCGCAAGGCCTGCGGGAATATGATCAGTTTGAGGACCTGTCCGGGCTTCAGGCCGATCGACATGGCCGCTTCGGTCTGGCCGTGGCTGATCGACTGGATGCCCGCCCGCACGATCTGGGCGATAAAGGAAGCGGTGTACAGGACCAGCCCGATGAGCAGCGCCGAAAACTCGGGGCTGATATTTCTGCCGCCTTGGAAGTTGAACCCTTTCAGCTCCGGCACGTCCATGGCCAGCGGAGCCCCGAACAACGCCCAGACGATTGCCGGCAGCCCGACCAAAATGGCAAGCCCCGTCCAGAACATCGGGAACTGCTGGCCACTTCTCTCCTGCCGTTTCACCGACCAGCGGTTGACCAGCCAGGTAATGACCAACGCGGCGGCAAACGCCCACAGCATCGCCGACCAGGCCGGATGCGGCGCCGGTACCGGGAAATCGATGCCGCGGTTGGTTATATACACGCCCGTTATCGGATTCAGGGCCTGCCGGGGCGCGGGAAAGGTCTCGTAAAAGAGGGCATAGAAAAAAAACAGCTGGAGCAGCACCGGAATGTTCTGAAACACCTCCACATACATCCTCCCCAGCTTGGAGATCAGCCAGTTCGACGACAGCGTAAAGACCCCGATGATGGTCCCCAGGATGGTTGTCAGGATCATGCCGACGAAGGCTACCTTGAGGGTATTGAAGACCCCGACCAGCAGCGCTCGCCCATAGGTGTCGGCCGCCGAATACTCGATCAGGGATTCGCCGATTTCAAAGGCCGCCTCCTTCTGCAAGAACCCGAAGCCGCTGGCGATTGACTGCCGCTCCATGTTTTGCTGGACATTTGAAATCAGGTAGTAGCCGAGCCAGGCGACTGCGATGGCGGTGATGATCTGGTAGAGAATGGCCCTGGTCTTCTGATCGTTCCAGAAATACGTTTTGGAGTAATTGTGCTGATCCGAGGCCATGGCGTTTGAAGTTCTGGCAGAGTTGTGCCGGCACCGGGCGCCGGCCCGCCCCAGTCCAGTCCCCGGCAACAAACCGGGAGAAAGGACCGAGACGGTATAACGAGTGGATCCGCCCTACTTGAACGGCGGCGAGTACATCAGCCCGCCGTTGGTCCACAGCGCGTTGAGGCCGCGCTCGATGCCCAGCGGGGTATTGACCCCGACATTGCGTTCGAAGACTTCGCCGTAATTGCCGACCAGCTTGACGATGTTGTAGGCGAATTTCTCATCCAGGCCGAGCGCCTCGCCGTTGCCCGGAGACACGCCCAGGAAGCGCTGGATTTCAGGGTTGGTAGATTTGAGCATCTCGTCGACGTTGGCCGAGGTAATGCCCAGTTCCTCAGCGTTGATCATCGCCAGCACCGAGAAGTCGACGATATCCTTCCACTGGTTGTCGCCGTGACGAACGGCCGGGGCCAGGGGTTCCTTGGAGATGATATCAGGCAGGATCATGTAGTCCCCCGGATTCGGCGCGCTGGCCCTGAGCCCGGCGAGCTGGGACGCGTCCGACGTCAGCACGTCGCAGCGGCCTGCATAAAATGCCTGGGAAAGCTCGGCGGTGCTTTCGATGGTGACGGTTTTCCAGTCCATCTTGTTGGAGCGGAAAAAGTCGGCGGCATTCTGTTCGGTGGTGGTTCCCGGCAGCACGCAGACGGTGGCTCCGCTCAATTCTTTGGCGCTTTTCACGCCGAGGGCCTTGGGCACCATAAAGCCCTGGCCGTCGTAGTAGTTGACCTGGACGAAATCGAGGCCAAGCGACGTTTCACGGCCCAGCGTGCGGGTCGCGTTCCGAGTCAGAAGGTCTATTTCCTTGGACTGCAGGGCGGTAAAACGGGTTTTCGCGGTCAGCGGGGTAAAATGGAGGCGATCGTTGAGATCCCCGAACACGGCTGCGGCCACGGCGCGCGCCGTATCGATGTCGAGGCCCTTCCAGACGCCTTTCTGATCGGCCTTGCCGAAGCCGAACAGGTCGCCGTTCACCCCGACCTGGATGTACCCCTTCTCCTTGACCGCTTTCAAGGTGTCTCCGTTTTCCGCACAGGCCAGGCCTGCGGTTACCAGCACCAGCGAACAACCGACCAAAAAGTTTTTGAGCATGTTCATATTCCCTCCGAACGTGGATTGTGAGTTTCGGGAAGAGCATCCCGGGTATATTGTCGTCCACCAATCTGACGGCTTGTGCCACTGAAGAACACCGTTCAATAGATACCATGACGGTTCGGGTATGGCAACATAGAGCAAACCGGCAGCTCTACTTTTTCAAAAAAACCGGCACCAATGAAAAGCCGGCCCTCCGGCCACCTTCCTTTGTTGTGCAGGCAGGCTGCAGCTGAGCAGACAAGACAGGGACATATCGGCACACAAGCGAGTCGGCGCCTTGCCCAGAGGCCTGTGAAGGCTTACGCGCGCTGTGCCTTTTCCGCCCCGACCCTGAGGCCTCTGATATTTCTGACGATATATCGGGGATCGGCGATCAGGTTGGGGTTCCAGCTGCAGGACAGAAGGATCTCATCGCCGACGGACAGATGCCGCAGGAATTTGCCGTTCGGAAGTTCGACGCCGATGCCCCTCGATGAAATGTCCTTCAGGATCACCTCGATCTCCCGTCCGTCCCGGGTCTTCATGAGCAGCCTTCCGGCATGGGAGGTCCGCGGTTCAGGGCGCCGGTCGAACAGACACTTGATCATCTCGCCGCAGCTGTAGCAGCGGATGGTCTTTCTGCGGATATCCGGAATGATCGAATTTCTTCGCGCCCCGCAGGATGGGCACTTGAACAACAGCCTCCGATCCTGAACCCTGAACTCCTTGGTTTTCGTCATGGCAAATCCTGTTTTGTTTATCTGTCTTCGATT
>JAJDNR010000056.1 GCA_022340565.1 Desulfofustis sp. | reverse complement strand
CGACCTGCCCGCCGAACTGACAGAGAACGAACTGGCGCGCATCGAACAGTTCACAAACCTGGGCGAAATGGTCGTCGCCCGCGAACGGAAAGGAAAGCTCAAACGGGTCGACCTGCGTCCGCTGATCAGGGATCTGGCAGCGACAGGCGGTAAACGGTTGACCATGGAACTCATCAGTCGAAGCGGGCACCCGGGAACAAAGCCGGCCGAGGTGCTCGCCGCGCTGTTCGACTACGATGAGGAAATGCTGCTGCAGACCTTGGTGACCAAGGTATCCTGGTCCGGCTTGAGGGATTGAATCTCTTGCCGGGCCAGCTGATTTTGTGTAATAAGACAATCTGTCGCCCTTCCGGCTCAACAGCTGTTCTTGAATCTTTGTCCTATCAGAGGTGAAACCATGAACAAGAAATTCGTTTTGCGCGATGATGAAATGCCCCGGCAGTGGTACAACGTCGTTCCCGATATCCCAGGCGGACTGAAGCCGCCGCTGGATCCCCAGACCAAAGAGCCGATGGGGCCGGAAAAACTGTCCGCCATCTTCCCGATGTCGCTGCTCGAGCAGGAAATGTCACCGCAGCGCTTCATCGACATTCCCGAGGAAATTATGGATATCCTGAAGATCTGGCGTCCGTCTCCTCTGGTCAGGGCCGCCAATCTGGAAAAAGCCCTCGGAACCAAGGCCAAAATTTATTTCAAGAACGAAGGCGTGTCGCCGGTCGGCTCCCATAAACCGAACACGGCGGTCGCCCAGGCCTTCTACAACCACCAGGCAGGCATCAAGCGCATCGCCACCGAAACCGGTGCCGGGCAGTGGGGCAGCGCCCTGTCCTTTGCGACCAACAAGTTCGGGCTCGAATGCAAGGTGTACATGGTTCGTGTATCCTTCGACCAAAAGCCCTACCGAAAATCAGTCATGCACACCTTCGGGGCCAACGTGGTGCCGAGCCCGAGTCCCGATACCAACGTCGGCCGGAAAATCCTCGAGCAGATGCCGGACACCCCGGGATCGCTGGGAATCGCGATATCCGAGGCCATCGAGGATGCGGCGACCAGGGACGATACCAACTACTCCCTGGGTTCGGTCCTCAACCATGTCATCCTGCACCAGTCGATCATCGGCTTGGAGGCAAAAAAACAGATGGAACTGGCAGGAGACAGTCCCGACGTGATCATCGGCTGCTGCGGCGGCGGCTCCAACTTCGCCGGACTGGCCGTTCCATTCGTACCGGATTATCTGGAAGGCAGGAAGATCCGCTTCGTGGGCACCGAGCCCGCCTCCTGCCCGTCCCTCACCGGCGGCCAGCTTGCCTGGGACTTCGGCGATACCGCGCAGATGACCCCGCTGCTCTACATGCATACGCTGGGGCACGATTTCATCCCGCCGGGGATCCATGCGGGCGGGCTGCGCTATCACGGCATGGCGCCGATCGTGTCGGCGCTGGTCAGGGAGAACATCGTCGAGCCGATGCGGCTGCAGCAGCTCGAATGCTTCGAGGCGGGCGTGCTGTTTGCGCGAACCGAGGGCATCATCCCGGCCCCCGAGACCTGCCATGCGATCCGCGGCGCCATCATCGAAGCGATGAAAGACCCCGATGAGCCGAAGACCATTCTGTTCAACTTCTCCGGACACGGGCTCATCGATATGGCCTCCTACGACAAGTATTTCGCTGGAGAACTGCAGGATTACGATTACCCGGCGGCACAGATTGCCGAATCGATGGCGAAGCTGCCGAAGATCTGATCCTCCATCCATGTCCATGCGCCGGATGAGAGCATCCAGAAGGCCCGCGGTCGTGAGTACGCTCACGGTGCTGCGGGCCTTTCTCGTTTCGACTCTGCTGGTCGCCTCCGGGCATGCTGAAAACGGCCGGCCGCTCATTGAAAACGGCGGCTATGTCGTCACCTATGGCGGTTCAGACGTCGTCCAGTACCATCGCGATACCCCGTTTATTCCGGCATCCACCATAAAAATAGCCACCGCCTTTACCGCACTGGAAGTGCTGGGTCCTTCGTATCGCTTCAAAACCGAATTCTATCTGCGTGATCAAGAAACACTCGTCATCAAGGGCTACGGCGATCCCTACCTCCTGTCCGAGTATCTCACCGGTATTGCGGACGCGCTCAGGAAGAAGGGACTGAAGCGGGTCAGCGGCCTCGTCCTCGACGACAGCTTCTTCGCGGTCGAGTCAGGGCCGGACGGCTCCGCCAACAGCGCCAACCCCTACGATGCCGTCAACTCCGCCCTGTCGGTCAATTTCAATTCGCTGCCGCTGATCAAGTACGACAACGGCACGGCCGCCTCGCCCGAGCCGCAGACTCCGTTCCTGCCGATCGGGCGGGATATCGCGCCGTATCTCGAACCGGGTGTGCACCGCGTCAATGTGGCATCCTTCACCGGTTCCAACGAATCGATCACCCACCGCCGCTATGTCGCCGAACTCTTTGCGGAACAGCTGCGCAGACAGGGAATCGAGGTGGCTTCAAGGTACCAGACAGGCCGTATCAGCGCCTCGGACACCCTGCTCCACACCTATGTCAGCCGCAAGAGCCTGGAAGAAATGATCCGCGGGTGTCTCCGCTATTCCAACAACTTCATCGCCAATCAGCTGCTCCTGACCAGCGCCGCAGCCTGCTTCGGGCCGCCTGCAACCTGGGAGAAGGCCGCCGAAACCGCCCGTCTTGTGCTTACCGACAGAGCGGCTCTCCAGCCATCTGAATTCATCATCGTCGAAGGCTCCGGTCTGTCCCCGAAAAACCGTATTACACCGGCCGCCATGATCAAGCTGCTCGAAGCCTTCAAACCCTATGCCTACCTGCTCAGCCGCAAGAACGGGATTGCCCTCAAGTCAGGGACGCTGACCGGCGTTTATAACTATGCCGGATATTTCGAAAGCTCGGATCGGCTTGACCCGTTCGTGATGCTGCTGAACCAGCAGCGCAACAATCGCGACGCGCTGCTCTCCCGTCTCGCCGAACGCTACCGGCAAGCGGCAAATCAACAGCCTGCTGCCCAGTGAGCCGGTACGAGCCGCACAAAGCGTTGCGGATATTGCGCTGTTCAGCTAAGTTTAATGGGTTGTTAACCGGTATAGATGTGTCGGCAGTGCTCATTATCTTCGCAAAGGAGTCCAACCATGAAATTCGCCTTTCACCCCCCTGCCTGTAGAGCGGTCGCAGCCTTGTCACTGGCAGTTCTTGCTGTTTTTTTTCTCAGCGCGTGCTCGGCTCCCAACGGCAATCCTCAGGACGGCAAACGGTGGTATGTGATGAACAATTGCTTTGCCTGTCACGGTCCCCACGGCAATGATGGAAAAGCACCTGATATCAGCAATCTGGAGATGAACTACTGGTTCTTTAAAAGAAAGATCAGAAATGCCGGATCTCCCATCATGCCGAAGTATCCGGAGGAAAAAATTTCCGAACAGGATGTTGCAGACCTCTATGCATTTTTGAAAGCAAGCTGAACAGGTCTCGGGAAAAAAAGCCTGTATCCGCTAACAATTGCATCGATGGTGATTAATGTAGTCGCCTGATGGGGGTGCTGCATTGTGACATGCATTGCAGATTGTGAACTCTAACAGGAGAGATCTGTCATGATAGAATCGCTTTACAATTTTCTCGGACTTCTCGGTTTTCATCATCCCCTCCACCCGATCGTCGTTCACGTCCCGATGGGAATGGTGGTGGGAAGCGTCGCCTTTTCGCTTGCCGACCTGAAGTGGCCGGAAAAAAATTTCGCGCAAACCGCCTACCACTGTATTCTGTTTGCACTGATAGCCGTGATCCCGGTCTATATAGCCGGTCTGCTGGACTGGCAGCAATGGTTCGGCGGCGACATCAATAAGTGGATCATCATCAAGCTGATTCTCGGCGTGGTCCTCACCGTGATGCTGTTCATCACCGTCAGGCAGAAGCAGAGCGGCGCGCCCCAGAAAAAGATGATGCTCTTCTACCTGGTCAACCTCGCCATCTGCGGAGGCCTCGGCTTCTCGGGAGGGGAACTGCTGTTCGGCGGGTAATGCAGCGATGGGCAACGCCGGGGGTCAGATCTTGAATTATCACATTTTGGACTTCACATGTGATAATTCAAGATCTGACCCCCTTTTTGATCCTTTTCGCCCCCCTGTATTTCAATCATACACCTCGGCATCCCTGAATCTGGGAGCCTGACGGTCTTTCGGAGAAAGTTCGGGAGCTGTCGGCAGCGGCCAGTCGATACCGAGGTCGGGATCGTTCCAGATAATCGCCCGCTCGTGCTCCGGCGCATAGAAATCGGTGGCCTTGTAGAGGAAATCCGCCTGTTCCGACAACACCTGGAAGCCGTGTGCAAACCCCGGGGGTACCCAGAACTGGAGCTTGTTCTCAGCGCTCAGCACGGCCCCGGCCCAGCGGCCGAAGGTCGGCGAAGATCGCCGCAGGTCGACCGCCACGTCAAACACCTCGCCGGCCACCACCCTCACCAG
>JAJDNR010000053.1 GCA_022340565.1 Desulfofustis sp. | reverse complement strand
GGCCATTTGAAGGCCGCGCCCAGCGCCTCGGCCGCCGCTTTCTCCTTGCCGAACGCCAGCGGTTTCTGGATGTCCACCAG
The DNA here is from genome assembly GCA_022340565.1 of Desulfofustis sp. Lineage (GTDB taxonomy): Bacteria > Desulfobacterota > Desulfobulbia > Desulfobulbales > Desulfocapsaceae > JABDQA01. The sequence goes on along the minus strand of JAJDNR010000053.1, from coordinate 16,447 downwards.
GGTTACCCGCTCGGCGCCGAGCCGGTAAGCTTCGCAGGCCACGTCGCAGCCGACGTTGCCGGCGCCGATCACCACCACTTCCCTGCCGACGTTCATCGACTCCTTGGTCTTGGCTTCCTTCAGAAAATCGAGCGCCGGCACAACCCGTTCGTGGCCGGGGAACGTGAGCCGCCTGGGCTGGTGTGTTCCGACGGCGATGATCACGTAGTCGAATTCATCCTTGAGCTGTTCGAACCTTGCCGGTGTCATCTCTACATCGAGGTTCACGTGGACATTGGGCAGCGACATGAAGCGCTTGATCTCCTCGTCCCAGATTGCCTGGGGGAGCCTCTCCCAGGGGACTACCTGGGCCAGTTTTCCGCCGAGCCGCGAGTCGCGTTCGAAAATGTGCGCCTCGACACCGCCGATGGCGAGTTGCCAGGCGGCGTTGATCCCGGCCGGACCGCCGCCGATGATAGCCACCCGCTTGCCCATCGGTTCGGCCACCTTCGGGGCTTTGTAATTTGCCACCGCGCGCCCCAGCACCTGCATCTCGATGGAGCCGTCGATACCGGTTCTCGTGCAGTTCTCCATGCACAGATTGGGGCAGACGGCACCGCACACCGAGGCCGGCAGCGGAGTATAACTGAGGATCAGTTCATAGGCCTCGTCGATTTTTCCTTCCCGGATCAGCCGCAGCCGTTGCACGGTGGGAATGTGGATAGGGCAATAATAGGTGCAGGGGGCGGCGGATTCGTTGTTGGCCCACCACGGCGCCCGCCTTCTCATTTCTCCGGTTTCTATTGAACCGATGACCGACCGGTCTAGCCCCGGAGCCAGATCGCGCAGCGGATCACCGCCGCCAAAGGCCTTGTTCCAAAATTCCTGACGGAACTGGGACATCGGCATCGGTCCGGACCACATCAGAGCCCGTTCCTGCGGGGTGACCGCCTTCAGCACCTGCCACTCGCTGCGCACGCTGAGGGAGTCGAGCAGGTCGGCACGACCGATCTTTTCCAGGAAGATGCCGATATTGTCCAGCAGCCACTGCCATTGATCGTTAGTGGGAACGTCGAGCCGCGCGTTGGTCCGCGAATATGATCCGTCCTCTTTGCCGCGGAAAAAGATGAGCCCGCCGACCATGCCGACGCAGGGGCGATAGCCGAGTACGCTGTCGGGATTTTTCGGGTTGACGCCGCAGACCACCGCGACGCCGCCGCAGTTGAACTCGGCGAACGAGTCGCCGGTGGAACCAAGTACCCACAGCTCTGGTTTCTCATAGTCGGGGTTCCACTTGGTCATCGTCAGACCGCGGGCGCCTATGGAGCCGCCTATATAGACCTTTCCTGCGGCCATTGCGTTGCAGACGCCGTTGGTGGCGTCGCCGCGGACGGTGATTTCGGCGCCGATGTTGAGGTACCCGACGTCGTCCGATACCGAATTTTCGCAGCTGATCGTGGTCCCGGGCATACCCATCGACCCGAGCCGCTGCCCGCAGGGCCCGGTGACTCGCAGGTGCAGCCCGTCCTGCCGATAGAGACGGATGCCGATATTGTGATGGCCGTATGATTCCAGGGTTAGTTCAGCGTGTTCGGCGGCGGCTTCGCGAACCATCTGCTCGAAGGCCATGGAGCTGATACGCTCGCCGTTCTGATCTTGACCTTTTATGATTTTCATCGTCGAATGAGAACTCCGTGCTCAGTGACTTTCATTAACAACTAAATCCCGATTCAAAGGGAATGGTTTAGCCTGCCCCCCGGTCATATGGCAAGAATACGAAGACCCAATAAACAGGCCCGTCGGGACAGGCTCAAGCCTGCCCCGACAGGCCTGGAAGATATAAACGTTCGTCTAACAGACATACTTGATTGCAAGTCGTTCTGCCGCCGCCTTGTCGTTAATGCCGATTGCGTCCGACATACCGATGGGGAGGCTCTGGGAGCGTCCCAGCGGTGCCATAATTTTCTTCACATCCGTCTGTATCGCCATGAAGGTTTCCGCCACCCGTTCGGCGACCCGGTCCGGGTCGAGGCGTCGATAGAGTTTGGGATTCTGGCTGGTGATACCCTTGGGACAGATGCCGACGTTGCAGACGTTGCAGCGGTTCTGTTCGTTACCGAGGCAGCCGGCAGTGGACTGCATGATATACTTGCCGATATGCACGGCGCTGGCGCCGAGCATGATCAGGGCCATGCCGTTCTGAGCGACGTTGCCGTTCTTGCCGATGCCCCCGGCTGCAAAGATCGGCACCTGATTCTGCATGCCCTGGGCAGCGAGATCAAGGTAACATTCGCGGACGTTGGATGCGACCGGGTGCCCGGTCGCGTCCATCGATACATTATAGGCCGCCCCGGTTCCGCCGTCGATACCGTCGATCAGCAACCCTCCGGCATAGGGGTTGCGGACCAGGTTGTTGAGCACCGACTTGGCCGACGTCGAGGCCGAAATCTTCGGGTAGACCGGTACCTTGTGGTCGAACGCCATGGACATGGTCTGGATCATCTTCATGACGCTTTCCTCGATGGAGTAGAGCGTCTGGTGAACCGGCGGCGACGGCAGGTCGACGCCTTCGGGAACTCCGCGCAGGCGGGCGATCAGCTTGGACACCTTGTACCACATCAGCAGGCCTCCGTCTCCGGGCTTGGCACCCTGGCCGTACTTGATCTCGATGGCGGCCGGAGCGCACTGCATGTCGGGAATGGCGCGGATGATCTCATCCCATCCGAAATACCCGGAGGCGATCTGCAGGATGATGTATTTCAGATACGGGCTTTTCAAGACCCATGGCGGACATCCTCCTTCGCCGGTGCACATAACCACGGGGATGCCGAGCACCTCGTTGCAGTAGGCGACGCCCTGGAGCAGGCCGAGCCACATGTTCGGCGAAAGCGCCCCGAACGACATGGAACCGATGACGAACGGGAAGATCTCCCTGGTCGGTGGAATCCAGCCGCCGTTTGCCTTGCGCTTCAGATATTCACCGGGAGCAAGGATTCGCCCAATGGTGGTCGACACGGTGAACTCATGCCGGCCGGCGTCAAGTGCCGGGTCGGTGAGCATCGAGATGCGGTCGAATATGATCCGGTCGAGCAGGGTGGGGCCCGGACTGTTCCTGCGGCCCCCACGTTTGTAGGCTTCGCCTTTCTGATTGTTGAGGAACAGGGTCCGGTTCTCGGTGGTGTTCGGGACCGGTGTGATCGCTTCGTTCGGGCAGACCATCGCGCACATGCCGCAGCCGATGCAGGCGTGGCCCATGTCTGTGCGCTGCCTGATGCCGACGAAGGTCCGGTAGTCGCTGCCTCGTTTGCTGCTCAGTACCTCAAGGTTGGGCACACGCTGGCGCCGATAAGTCAGATGCAGACATTGCTTCGGGCAGACGCTGGTGCACTGTCCGCAGAGGGTGCAGCGGTCCTCCCGGTGTTGGATGATCCACGGCAGGTCGTGATAGGTCAGGCTGCCAGGCTCAATGGGAACTGATCGAATTGGGACCATATTTTCATTTCCTTTCTATCCGGCGGAATAATGACGGTATGTTCTCTCATGGGCTGAAAATCGAGGTTCGGATCACGGTCGGGTATCATCGCATCGACCCCGCACATCTCCGAGGCGATTGCCCACATTCCCTCCCTGCCGCCGACCGTAGAGGGGCGGAGCTTTTTGTGATCCATGACCAGCAGGCAGGTCTCATCCGGAAGAGTGCCGATGACCGCATTGGGACCGTCGATAATCAGCCGTTTGCAGACGTTGCGCAGTCCCTTCAGAAAATCTCCCTGCGGATGCCTGTCCAGTTCATCGATGCTCAGCGGCGTGATGACATGTTTGTATGCCTCGAGCGGCAGCTTGAGCTGTTTGAGCGTATAATGAAGAATATGGGTGAACACCTCGGAGTCGCTCTGATAGCCCATGTATCCCTCAAAAGACTGCCCCAGCAGCCAGTCGCGGATCGGCACGAAAGCGGTGTTTTCCCCGTTGGTCATCGTCGAAATGCCCTGCAGGAAGAAGGGATGGCACGCGTAGAGGTTGATGCCGTAGTTGGTATTCTGCCGCCCCTGGGCCATGCATACGCGGGATTTGATCTGGCCGTCGTGCAGACTGAGGAGTTTCCCGACCTGGAGGGGCCAGCCGACTTCCTTGATCATCGCCACGTCCGGCCAGAACGAGAAGACCGACAGGTCGCCGCCATTTTGCTCTCCGTCCTTGCGCAGGGCCAGGCGGGTGGCCATCAATTCCGGTTCCCACTGCTCGATGGTTCCTCCCTGGTAGGTATCGGGCATCCGGTAGGCTCTCAGAAAATAGCGGTAGCGGTCCTTGCCGTTCATATGGACGCGGTCCATGTGGAACTTGTGGTCGTACTTCAGTTCGTATCCCCGTTGTTCCATGAACGCATCGAGACGTTTCCATGCCTGTTTGTTCTCTGCGACGCCGGACAGAATCGGAAATCTCGGGTTGTAAATGAAGTCCTCGAACACCATTCCCCGCAGCAGCAAGCCGAGACCGGAGCCGTCGTAGCCCTCCTTCATGGCTTCCATGGCTTCGAGCACCTCATGGGGCGAAAAGGGCTCGTTGGCTGTTTTCAGCGCTAACCGACACATAGACTCTCCTGATGTTAAGAAGTTACCTTCGCTACTGGGCAACTGTATGGGTTGTGGAAGAAAGCGAACCGTCAGGTGGGATACTTCCAGCCAGTTGGTAATTATTCACGAAGCGCGCGAAAATTACACAAAATGGGGATTGTCGTCAAGTAAGCTATATCACCGTATATATGACGGAATTGTAAGATTTTCGAAAAAACGGTGTGAACGGTCAGAAAGGGCAGGAAATTTTGATCATTACATCAACGATCGTTAATGTAATTGAATGAAAACGCTTCGCATTATTTGGTGAAATTGGTGATGTTCTTCACCTTGTCGATCTGTTCTTTGACCTCGGCCGCCTCCTTTACCCCGGGAATGTCGTTGATCAGCTCTGTACCCTCGGACTTCACGTCTCCGAGTCCCTTTTTAAACGAGCCGATGGTTCTGCCTATGCTGGAGCCGATTTCCGGCAGTTTCTTGCCGCCGAAAATCAGAAATGCGATTGCCAGGATGACGATGAGTTCAGGGGTGCCGAGTCCAAACATGTCGATCAGCTCCGGGAGCAGAAGTTATCAGGTTTTGGTGGGGTTTTCCGGGTCCTGCTTGTTGTCGTCGATCGATTTCTTCTCTTCCTGCTTGGTGGCTTCCTTGAAATTCTTGATGCCTTTGCCGATGCCGGATCCGATCTCGGGTAGTTTCCCCGCCCCGAAGATTATCACGATGATCACCAGAATAACGATGAGTTCAGGCATTCCCAATCCGAACATGTGCGTACCTCGATTGTGAAGTAAATGAATTGCGTCTTCAGATCGTCGATCTGCTTCGTCGCTGAATGTAGAGCAGTATCATCAGAAAGTCAAGCGGCACGAGCCCCTCGGTTCAAAGCCTCGAGGGAGCGCAGGCACGGCTAACGGGCTCGATGGGAGTTATCCGGCTGCTTGGTCTCTGATCTTCAGCACCTTCGACCGCAGCCGATTCATCGCGTCGATGACTTCCGCCTCGTCCAGGGTCAGCAGTTCCCGGTTTCTCATCACCATGGTGCCGTTGATCACCGAATGCACGACGTCCGCACCCCGGGCCGCGTACACCAGATGGGAGGGGATATTGTACAGGGGAGTCAAGTGGGGCTGATCGAGGTCGAGTACGATCAGATCAGCCTTTTTGCCGGGCTCCAGCGAGCCGATCGACGCGCCGGCGCCGAGTGCCTCGGCACCTCCCATGGTTGCGCAGTAGAGGGTGGTTTCGGCGTCCATGACGGTCGGGTCCATGTTGACGACCTTGTGCACCTTGGCGACGCTGCTCATTTCGGAGAACATGTCCACGTCGTTGTTGGAAGCCGGCCCGTCCGTCCCGATCGATACGGTGACTTTCCGTTTCAGCAGTTCAGGAACCGGTGCCGCGCCCGAGGCCAGTTTCATGTTCGACTCGACGCAGTGGCTTACCTTTACGCTCCGTTCAGCCAGCGTTTCAATGTCTTTCTGGGTCAGCTTTACACAGTGGGCCGCGAGCACCCGCTCATTGAGCAGGCCGAGATTGTCGAGATGCTCGACCGGCGTCGCCCCGTACCGGTCCCTGCAGGTCTCTACCTCCGAGTCGGTCTCGGATAGATGCACCACGAACAGACTACCGTGTTTTTCTGAGAGCGAACCGCAGGTCTTGAGCAGGGACGGGGCGCAGGTGTACACCGAATGCGCATCGACGGTGACGGTGATCAACGGATGCTGGCAATAGGCCGCAAACAGATCGTTCACGCAGTCGTAACCGTTTTTTAGCGGTCCGTAAGATGGTGAATCAAAATCGTAGAGCACCTCGCCGAGCCAGGCGCGCATCCCCGCCCGGGCGGCCGCCCGAGCGACCTGGTCGGCGAACAGGTACATGTCGCAGAACGAGGTGGTGCCGCTTTTGATCATCTCGGCGATGGACAGTCGTGTCGAGTGGTAGACCATGTCCGGATCCAGCTTCTTCTCGACCGGAAAAATGTGCTCCTGCAGCCAGGTCATCAGCGGCAGGTCGTCGGCGATGCCGCGCAGGTAGCTCATTGGTGCGTGGGTGTGGGTGTTGATCAGACCGGGCATGACCAGGCCGGCCGGCTCGTGCAGTTCTTCGGCGTCGGGAAACCGTTCCCGCAGCTCGATTCGGTCGCCGACCGCGACGATTGTGTCGCCGTGGACAGCCGCCGCTCCATGTTTGATGCAGTCTGCCTGGCGCCAGGTTGGCATCAGGTATTTCCCCGATACGATGAGATTCGCTTGTTGGTCCATACTCAGTCCTCCAGCCGCGAGATGAACTCGAGCATCAGCTTTGCAAGCCTGTCGGCCGCGCGCCTGCCCTCGGCGATGATGTCCTCCAGTAGAATCGGCTGGAAGTTGTCCGGGTCGTTGAGGTTTGAGACCAGTGACAGACCGAGGACCTTCATCGAGGCATGATTGGCGACAATCACTTCGGGCACCGTCGACATACCCACCGCATCGGCCCCGCTCTCCCTGAGCCAGCGCGTCTCAGCCGGGGTCTCGAGACTCGGGCCGGGAATGCACACGTATATGCCGGTGACCACCCTGTCCACCCCGGAGGCATCGGCGCTGTCCAGCATCATCTTGATCATTGCCGGATCGTAGGGTTCGGAGAGGTCGGGAAATCTCGGTCCCCACTCAGCGACGTTCACTCCCCGCAGCGGGTTTTCCCCGAGGAAGTTGAGATGGTCCCTGATCACCATGATGGTGCCCGGCTTGAACAGCGGGTTGAGGCCGCCGGCGGCGTTGGTTAAGATCAGCCTCTTGACCCCCACAGTCTGAAGGACCCGGATCGGCAGCGTGATCTCGCTGGTCGAGTAGCCTTCGTAATAATGGAGGCGTCCGGACAGCACAATGATCCTCGATGAACCTATGCTGCCGATAAGCAGCGCTCCCTGGTGGCTTTCAACCGTCGATTCAGGAAAATGGGGGATATCGGCGTAGGGGATAACATGCTCGATGTCCATCTGCTTGGCAAGTCCGTCGAGACCGGTGCCGAGCTGCAGCGCGAGGAGCGGTGTGTGGGGACAGATACGGGTGATGTATGATGCAGCTGCGCGGACCTGATCGGGGTAGTCGGACGGCAACCGGCTCATGTTGGGCGGATGGCGTGCTGTTCGATATAGGCTGTCACCGCCTCAACGTCCGCATCCATGACTTCGCAGCGGCTCTGCTTTTCCGCCAGCCCTGCCAGGCAGGCTGGAATATCCGGCTGACGCTCGATGGCCTTTTCAACCGTGGCGCCGAATTTGGCAGGGTGGGCGGTAGCCAGGCAGACCATCGGGATGCCGAGATCGCGGTGCTGCTCAGCGGCCCTGACGCCTACCGCGGTGTGCGGGTCGAGGATATAGCGATGGCCCTTGAAATATTTGCGGATGGTTTCCAGCACTTCGGTTTCGGAGACGGAGGAGGCGACGAAATCCCGCTTGATGTGCGCTAGATAGTCCTGCAGGTAAAGTTTGCCGTCGACGCTGAATTTGAGCATCGATTCGCGGACCAGATCCGGTTCGCAGTCCATCAGGTAATAGAGGTAGCGCTCGAAATTGGAGGCTGCCTGGATATCCATCGAAGGCGAGGAGGTTTCCACGACTTTTCCGAGCGAATAGTCGCCTTTGTTTACGAAGCGGGCGAGGATGTCGTTCGCGTTGGTGGCGAGAATAAGTTTGCTGACGGCGCCTTCCGGGAGCATCTTCTTGGCTATGTAGCCTGCGAAGATATCACCGAAATTGCCGGTTGGAACGGAAAAGGCGATGGCATTGATTTTTTCGTGCACGGCCACGTGCAGATAGCTTTGCACGTAGTAGACCACCTGGGCGAGAATCCGGGCCCAGTTGATCGAGTTGATGGCGCCGAGCTTGTAGGTGTCCTTGAATTCCTTGTTGCCGAAGATCGCCTTGACAATTGCCTGGGCGTCGTCGAAGGTGCCCTTTACCGCAATGTTGTAAACGTTTTCGTCTTCCACCGTGGTCATCTGCCGTTCCTGGACTTCACTGATGCGCTGGTGCGGGTGCAGGATGAAGATCCTGATCCGCTTCCTGCCTTTCACGCCGTGAATGGCGGCGCTGCCGGTATCGCCGGAGGTGGCGCCGATGATGTTGAGGAAACCGTCGTTTTGGTCGAGCAGGTACTCGAACAGGTTGCCCAGAAACTGCAGGGCGATGTCCTTGAAGGCCAGCGTCGGCCCGTGGAAAAGCTCCAGGATGTGGAGGTCGTCCAGGTGAGCGTGCAAAACCACCTCGTCGACGTCGAAGGTGGCATAAGATTTTTTTATCAGTGCTTTGAGATCCGCAGTTGGAATGTCATCGATAAACCGCGACATAACCTCGAATGCGAGTTGGGTGTAGTTCAGCGTCTGCCATGTTTCGAGGGTGCCCCTGTCGATTCTCGGAATGGCTCTCGGCAGCAGCAGCCCGCCGTCCTCCGCGAGACCGGTCATGACAGCTTCGGTGAAGGAGCGAGCGGCAGACTTCCCGCGGGTGCTTAGATATAACATGATCTCGTCATCCCTTCCGATTCAGCTTCCGATCTCCAGGCGGGGCGCTTCCTCCCACAATCCCTCGAGGTCGTAGAAATCACGCTGTTCATGATAAAAGATATGGACGATCACATCGTCAAAATCGAGCAGCACCCATCTGCCTTCGTTCAGCCCTTCGGCGCGGCTGGTGCTGATCCGTTTCGACCGCAGCTGGTTCTCGAGACTTTCGGCAAGGGCCTGTACGTGCCGGGTGGACCTGCCGCTTAGAATAACGAAAAAATCTGTAAAGGAACACATCTTTCGGACATCGAGAATGACGATGTCTTCACCCTTGCTGTCGGTTGCAATTTCAGCGCAGATCAGCGCAAGGTCCCTGCCTTCGCGGTCCCTGTAGGCCTCTTTCAGTGGTCTCATAATGATTATTGTGGCGCACCCTGGTGCGGTGTCAACTTTTTTTTCGCGTGCGGCGCGGTTTTCTCGGTGGAAATTCGAAACTGATCCTGCCCTTTGCGTCGAGCAGCAGGTAGGCGTCGAACGGTTTCCGTTTTTTTGATATAAAGCCTTTGATCAGCGGCGACTTGCCGTCTTGCAGCAGTTTTTTTATGTCGGCTTCGGTGATGGGCTTTGACAGGATGACCTTGCTGATCCGTAATCCCTTCTTGTCGTCTCCGTTCATCGCTGATTCCGACAGGTAACCGGTCGGTGTTTCGTAGACCGGTGTCTGATCGATCGGGGACAGGCCGAGCGATCCGTTCTTCTTCACCTCGTCGATATCGAGATCGCTGTTGGAATCGAGAAAGAGAAACTCGATCTTCCGGTCTTTAAGCTTCAAAGAGGCAACGAACGGTTTTCCCTTTTTCGAGCGGAAATCGCTGAACGGCCCGATCGTTTCCCCGCTGATAAGCCGGATGATCTCATCTTCTTTCATTACCCGGCCGCCGAGAATCTTGCGGATCATCATCGTTTCATCCTCGTTCACATAGGCGGTGGGCGTTTCTTTTATGACCATCCCGTTGACCGGGCTGAAAGATGCTTCGCGACGTTTCGGGTTTTCTGCGTAGTTCTTGATGCGCAGGGCTATCTCTTCGGTGAGCCTGCGGATTTCCTCCATGAAGCGGGATCGCGTGAAACTGCCCTTGAGGATCTGGTTGAGCTTGAACTCCCACTCGCCGGTCATCTCGGGCGATGCAAGTACGTCAATCTTCATCGCTTCTAGCAGCGACAGCAGGTCAAACGCCTTGCCGGTGGGAGCCAGTTCCTTGCCGTCTCTGACCAGGTATTTGTCCTTGATCAGCTTTTCAATGATCGATGCACGGGTGGCCGGGGTTCCGAGCCCGCGCTCCTTCATCGCCTCTACCAGTTCGTCGTCGTCGAGCAGCTTGCCTGAATTCTCCATCGCCGACAGCAGGGTTGCCTCGTTGAAACGGGGAGGCGGCTTGGTTTCGTTCTCCTGGAGTTCGATTGACTCACAGACCACGTGTTTACCGGCGGGAACCGGTTCGATGATGCCCTCGCCGGTCTCTTGCTTGCCGCTCAGGTAGACCACCTTCCAGCCCGGCTTCTGCAGTATTTTTCCTTCGCTGAGAAACGATTCCTGTTCGACCACGGAAACGCGTCTGGTTTTCAGGTATTCCGCGGCCGGAAAAAAGACCGCGAGAAAACGCTGCACCACCATCGTGTAAATCTTGAGCTCCGGTTCGGAGAGTGAGGCCGGCAGTCTGCTGGTGGGAATGATTGCGTGGTGGTCAGTTATCTTCCTGTCGTCGAAGATGCGCGGATTGGTTTTGATATAATGCTTGTCCAGGACGGTTTTGGCATGTTCAGCGTACTTCCAGTTCTGCTGCGTGGCGACGATGCTCGCCGAGGTTTTCACATAATCCCGCGGCAGATACCTCGAGTCGGTACGCGGATAGGTCAGCAGTTTATGCCGCTCGTACAGGGCCTGGGCGATCGACAGGGTATTCTGGGCGGAAAATCCGAACCGGCCGTTGGCCTCCCGCTGCAGCGAGGTCAGGTCGTAGAGCTGGGGAGGAGCTTGGCTGGTTTTCTTGCTGCTGTCGCTGACCCGGGCAGGTTTGGCATCGCATTTGGCGACGATGGCCTCGGCAGTTTCCCGTCGCCATATCCGGTCAGCTCGTTTATGCGCGTCCGCCTGGTCTTTTTTGAATGCGGTGTCAAACCATTTGCCGACATACCGATTTCCGTTGAAGCCGAACGTCGCCTCGATCGTGAAATAGTCGGTAGGTTTGAATTCCAGCCGTTCCTGTTCCCGCTTGACCAGCATCGACAGCGTCGGGGTCTGCACACGCCCGCAGGGGGTCTTGAAAAAACCGCCGAATCTCGACCGGTATGCGGTCAGGGCGCGGGTCGCGTTGATACCGATCAGCCAGTCAGACTCCGAGCGGCACAGCGCGGTGTCTTCCAGCGGCACCATATCCTCGTTTGCCCGCAGCATCGAGAAGCCGCTCTTGATCGCTTCGTCGGTCATAGACTGCAGCCACAACCGCTTCATCGATTTTTTGGCGACCGCCGTATTCCATGCGCAGCTGATGATGTATTTGAAGATCAATTCGCCCTCGCGGCCTGCATCGCAGGCGTTGATGATGGTCGTGACGTCCTTTCTCCTGATCAGTTTCTGGAGTGCATTGAATTGTCTCTTGGTCGCGTCCAGCACCTTGAGCGGAAACTGCTCCGGCAGGATCGGCAGATCACCCATCCGCCATTTCTGGTAACGGGGATCGATTTCCTCGGGGTAGCAGATCGAAACCAGGTGGCCGATGGCGTAGGAGACTATGTAACGGTCACTTTCAAAATGGCTGCGGGTTTTCTTGAAAGTACCCGGAAGGACCCTGGCAAGGTCGGCGGCGACGCTGGGTTTCTCTGCGATGATCAGTGTTTTTTCACTCATCCTGCGATTGTCTGGTGTGGTCTGAACCTTTGTATTGCAAACGACGGAACGGGACGGCCCTCGCCCCGATTTGTCAGACGTTGTATTAATCTGGCGGAGGTTTGTCAATTTTATTTTCCGTGTTGGACTGTCCATTCGGTGGCGAAACCGTAACGGTTTGCATGGTAAATAGATGTTTATAAGTTATTGTAATAATATGGTTATATGTTCTTATTCGGCGACAGTGTTGGGGAATTAACCAGGATATTATGGATGATGCGGCGTGGAGGATACCAGCATCATCGGACAGACGTATCGGTAAACCTGATCCGGAAAGGCCAGGTTGAAAGGTCGACCTTGACTAATGTATATGTTTGTGTTTAATTGTATGAGTTTCGGCTAGGGGTAAAGCGGGCATAGCTCAGTTGGTAGAGCGCGAGCTTCCCAAGCTTGAGGTCGCGAGTTCGAGCCTCGTTGCCCGCTCCAGATCCGATTCAGCCAAGGTGATTCTGGCTGTCCCGGATCTAGTTCATACCTGTCTGCGACCATCCGGACGGGAGAATGAAAGTGGGCTCTGCCCGCTTTTTTTTATGGGTAATCGGAGGTGATAGCGCGCTCCCAGGCAGAGAGAATCGTCTCGCAGAACAGCAGCAGCGGTAATCATGAGTGATGCAATTATAGAACGGGTGAAGGAATTTGCCGAGTCTCTGCTTCCAGCGATGGGACTCGAACTCTTTGATGTTCAGTTCCGCAGGGAAGGCCATGGCTGGGTGTTGCGCCTGGTTATCGACAGCGAGCCGGGGGTAAGCCTGGAGGACTGCTCCCGGGTGAGCAGGGAGACCAGCGATTTTCTTGATGTCGAGGACCTGATCGATCACCCGTACCATCTCGAGGTTTCTTCACCGGGACTCGAGCGGCCGCTCAGAAGCATAGACGAGTGTGCACGCTTTCTCGGTAAAAAGGCCCGGGTTAAATTTCACCAGCCGGTGGATGCGCACATGGTTGTAACCGGAGAGATAGAAATCGTCGAGGACGGCCGTATGACGGTTGTCAGCGAGCAAGGAAAAACCTTTACGTTTACATGGGATAACGTACAAAATGCCCGGCTTGCGCTTTAAGGACAACGGCTGGTCGTACCACATGGCGGGCTTACAGCAGTTACGGCGAGGATAGATACATGTTATCGGATTTAAAACGGATTATTGATCAAATCAGCAGAGATCGCGGGTTCGATAAACAGCTACTGATCGAGGCGATCGAAGAAGCGGTCGCATCCGCGGCGCGAAAGAAGTACGGCAGTAGGCGCGACATCGAGGTTCATTACAACGAGGAATTCGGTGAGGTCGAGGTGTTCCAGTTCCGCTCCGTCGTCGAGGAGGCCGAAGACGATCAGACCGAAATCTCCCTCGAGGATGCCAAACAGAAGGATCCGGGGGTGCAGCTCGGTGACGAACTGGGCGAAAAGATGGAGAACATCACCGATCTCGGCAGAATCGCCGCACAGTCTGCCAAGCAGGTGATCATCCACCGCATGAAGGACGCCGAACGCGAAGTCATCTATGAGATGTTCAAGGACCGTGAAGGCGAGGTGGTCAGCGGCATCGTTCAGCGTTTCGAGCGGGGCAACATGATCGTCAACCTGGGGCGCACCGACGCCATCCTGCCAAAAGATCACCAGATTCCCAAACGGTCCTTTAAACAAGGCGACCGTATTCGCGCCTATCTTGCCGAGGTGAGGGAAAATAGCCGGGATTCCCAGCTTATCCTGTCGCGCACCGTGGATGAATTCCTGGCCAAACTCTTCACCATGGAGGTCCCGGAGATTGCCGAGGGCATCGTCAGAATCATGGGGGTCAGCCGCGAGCCGGGCTATCGCGCCAAAATTGCAGTGAGTTCTACAGAATCCGACGTGGATCCGGTGGGCGCCTGCGTCGGCATGAAGGGATCGCGGGTTCAGAACGTGGTCCAGGAACTTCAAGGCGAGCGAATCGATATCGTGACCTGGAGCCCTGATCCTGCCAAATACGTGTACAATGCGCTGGCGCCGGCCCATGTGAGCATGGTCATGGTGGACGAGGATGCGAACTCGCTGCTGGTGGTGGTCCCCAACGACCAATTGTCCCTTGCCATCGGCCGCCAGGGTCAGAACGTGCGGCTTGCCTCCAAACTGATGGGATGGCGTATCGACGTGAAGAGCGAACAGCGCTGGGCTAATCTCGAAAACGAGGGGTACCAGACACTGCTGATGGTTCCGGGCATCGACGAAGGCCTGGCCGACCAGTTGTTCAGCAAGGGCATCAAATCCGCTTCTGATCTTTCCCGGGCAACGGTCGAGGATCTGACCATTATCCGTTCCATCGACGACGATTTTGGGCTGCAACTGATAGAGGCTGCAGCAAAGGTAGCCGAAGAGCACCCGATGGAGCCGGAAGAGAAGGAACCGGAGGAAACCGCGGCTGGGGAAGTTGGAGACGCTGAAATAGTGGAAGCCGGCGGCGCCGAAGCAGCGGCTGCGGAACCGGTTGAGGCCGAAGAACCCGGGGATCTGACGGAACATGAAACCGAAGGGGAGCCCGAGGAAAATCGCTGACACCAGGGCCATGGGTTTCGGACCGATCAGGACATGTCTGGCCTGTAAGGCGCGGCTGCCCAAGTCGGAATTGACCAGATACGTGTGGCGCAGCGGCTCGGCCGTAGTCGATGAGCGGCATCGTCTGGAGGGCCGGGGAGCTTATCATTGCATGAACGATCGCTGCAGACAACAGTTTCATGCGAACAGGAAAAGACTGGGACGGGCGTTCCGTCTGACCTGATGGTTAGAACAATACCGTACTATCAACACCGGTTTCGACGCCGGTTGAATATGAGCGTATGCGTTTCAGGAGCAGGGTATGAGCAGAGTTAGGATTTACGAACTGGCAAAAGAAGCCGACATGAGCAGCAAGGAACTGGCTGACAAGCTGATCGCTGCAGGCTATGACATCAAGGGGCACAGTTCGACAGTCGATGTGGAAACAGCTGAGAAGATCCGCAGGACAGTGTTTCAAAACGCTGATGCCGAGACTGAAACTGAAAAGGTCGAAACACGGATCGAGGGCGAGGGGGACCAGAAATCGACCGTCATCAGGCGCCGTACGACCATAATCAGGCGCCGCATGAAGGCCGAGCCGGGGCAGGAAGAGGGTGCTGAGGCCGATCAGGCTGAAGATACCACCAGCGCGGAGGCGGCGGAGGAGCCGGTCGATGCCAAGGATGCGGCTCCAGAGCCGGTGTCTGTAGAAGGTGCCGAAAAGGCCGGGGAAGCGGAGGAGGAGATGAAACCGGCGGCTCCCGAAAAAGCCGTGTCTGATGTGGAGCCGGAATCCGCAGCGGCTGCCGGTGAAGCTGTAGACCTGTCCGCCGAACAGGCGCCGGGGGAGGCTGCCGAGGACGTACGGGACGAACAGGAAAAGCCCGAAAAACAGAAAATCAAAAAACCCAAAAAGGTCGAGCGAAAGAAGATCGCCCGGGTTGTCGGAACCATCGAACTGCCCACCCAGGCTAACGAAGACCGGGCCGAGCAGCAGCGCCAGAAGAAGGGTGGCAAGCGCGCACCGGTGCGGCCGGGCAGGGATGCGGTGGATACCGACCTTCAGGCAGGTCCGGTTGCGGATTCACCGGACCGGTTCAGAAAGAAGGGCAAGCGCGGCCAGGTCGAGGAGGAGGACGACGAGCGCAGGGGCAAAGGCTTCCGCAAACAGAAAAAAGCTGTCAAGTTCACCCACTTTGATGTCGATTATCAGCGCGGAGGTAAACGCGGAAAACGCGGTAAGGCCAGGTTGGAGAGAAAGGCATCGCCGTCCACCATCGAGATGAAGGCCAGCAAGAAGAAGATTACCGTCTATGATACCATCTCGGTGGGCGATTTTGCCGCGAAGATGAAGATCAAGGCCAGCGAAGTCATCGCCAAGCTGATGGGGCTCGGCGTCATGGCCACCATGAACCAGTCGGTGGACGTCGATACGGCCACGCTGATCGCCGCCGATTTCGGTTACGAGATAGAGCAGGGTATCACCGAAGAGATCGGCATCCAGCTTCTCGATGAACAGGAAGAGGGGGGAGAGGAGATTACCCGCCCGCCGGTCGTCACGGTCATGGGCCACGTCGACCACGGCAAGACCTCGATCCTCGATGCGATCCGCAAGACTGATGTGGCGGCAGGGGAAGCGGGAGGCATCACCCAGCATATCGGCGCCTATAACGTGCGCTCGAAATCGGGCGACGTGACCTTTGTCGACACCCCCGGTCATGCCGCTTTTACGGAGATGCGTTCCCGCGGTGCCCAGATCACCGACCTGGTCATTCTGGTGGTCGCCGCCGACGACGGCGTCATGGAGCAGACTCGGGAGGCGATCAACCATGCCCGGGCCGCCAATGTGCCGATTCTCGTCGCGGTGAACAAGATCGACAAGGACAACGCCGATCCGGACCGGGTCAAGCGCGAACTGGCCGATCTGGGGTTGATTCCCGAGGGCTGGGGGGG
>JAJDNR010000039.1 GCA_022340565.1 Desulfofustis sp. | reverse complement strand
TCTGCGGCCATTCGCACGACGCCCGTTCTTTATAGAATGTAGGGCACCTTGAGATTATATCCCTTGTACACGATAAAGCTTTCGACGGTCTGTACCCCGTCTATCCTGGCCACATGCTCGGTGATGAACTCGAGCAGGTTGAAGTCGTCGTTGAGCAGCACCTGGAGGATCAGGTCGTAGCGTCCGGTCACGATCGCCGCCGACAAGACTCCGGGCAGTTTGCTAAAGTCCTCTCCCTTGCGGGAGATGTCCAGATCGCTGAGCTTGACGCCCAGATAGAGCAGCCGATGCCCCTTCAGCGCATCGGGATCGATGTTTCCGGTGAAGTCGAGAATCTGTTCGTCGCACAGCCTGTTGACGCGTGAGCGTATGGTGTTTTCGGTCACACCGAGTGCCACGGCGATTTTCTTGAACGATTTTCTGCCTTCCCTGAGATGCCGGATTATGTCTAGATTGAGCTGGTCGATGAGCATAGTGGGCAATTTTGGTTCATGGCTACCAGTCTATAAGGGATTTATGTAAAGATCAATATGCCGATAAAATAATAATATAATTATAAATGATATTGGAATAAATTTATATTATCGGGGCTGGGGCGACGGCAACACGTCTCAACCATCTCCCTGTTCACTTCAATTTCTGGATGGTAGTCTGAATTGCAGATGTGCAGGCACAGCCGCCGGTCCCGCTGTGCTGGCAGCCGGTGCCGGGGGAATTCCCGGTGCGTCCGGTGCGCCGTTTGCTGAAGTTGAAGACCAGGGCGGCGCCGATGAAGAGCACGACGGTGAAAAGCAGGGTGATCAGGAACAATTTTAGCACAGTTTCAGCCCCCGAAATCATCGAAATGGATGTTCTCGCGTTCAACGCCGAGGTTGTCGAGCATCTCAAGCACCGACGCGAGCATCATCGGCGGACCGCAGATATAGTAGTGGATATCCTCGGGAGCCGGATGATCCTTGAGGTAGTTTTCGAAGAGCACCTGGTGGATGAAGCCGGTGTAGCCTTCCCAGTTGTCCTCGGGCAGCGGTTCCGACAGTGCCAGGTGGAAGGTGAAATTGTCGTGCTCGGCAGCCAGTTCTTCGAATTCCTCCTGGTAGAAAACTTCCTTCATCGAGCGGCCGCCGTACCAGTACGACACCTTCCTGTTGGTCTTCATCCGCTTGAAAAGGTCGAAGATATGGCTGCGCAACGGAGCCATGCCGGCCCCGCCGCCGATATAGACCATTTCTGCGTCTCCGTCCTCGATGAGGAATTCGCCGTAGGGGCCTGATATGGTCACGTCGTCGCCCGGTTTGAGGTTGAAGATGTATGAAGACACCTGGCCGGGAGGGGTGGCGGGCTGGCCCGGGGGGGGGCTGGCGATGCGCACGTTGAGCTTGATGATGCCCCGCTCTTCCGGGTAGTTGGCCATCGAGTAGGCGCGAGTGACCGGGATGTAGACGTGCGATTTGTACTGGAACATCTTGAACTTACGCCAGTCGGCAAGAAAACGGTCGTCAATCTCGAAGCTCTGGTAGTCGAGCTGGTGGGGCGGCACCTCTATCTGGATGTAGCCGCCGGCCTTGAAGTCGACAGATTCCCCTTCGGGCAGCTTCAGGACCAGCTCTTTGATGAAGGTCGCGACGTTTTCATTGGAGGCCACGGTGCAGCGCCATTTCCGGGTCTCCAGCATCTCCGGCGGCACCTCGATCTTCAGGTCGCGCTTTACCGGAACCTGGCAGGCGAGCCGGTATCCTTCCCGGGCCTCGCGCCTGTTGATGGCCGACTCTTCGGTGGGAAGGATGGAGCCGCCTCCTTCCGTGACGATGCAGCGGCACTGTGCGCAGCTGCCGCCGCCGCCGCAAGCCGAGGACAGGAAGATGCCCTGGTCGGCAAGGGCGGTGAGCAGTTTGCCGCCGGGCTTGGTGGTCAGCGTCTTATTGTCGTTTACGGTGATCGACAAATCGCCTTCCGGCAGCAGTGCTTTCTTGGTCAGCACGATAAGACTGACCAGGATGAACTGGATGGTCAGAAAAATTGCTACCCCGTAGATTATTTCATGCATCCGCCGCGCTCCCGTGTCAGAGACTCATCCCTGCAAATCCCATGAACGCCATCGCCATCAGACCCGCAGTGATGAAGGCCATGCCCAGCCCCCGCAGGGCCTTCGGAGGATGGGCGTATTCGCATTTTTCGCGAACGGCGGCAAGGGTCACGACGGCAAGCATGAACCCGCCGCCGGAACCGATCCCGTAAGCAACACTCTCGGCAAAGGTGTAGTCCCGTTCGACCATGAACAGGCAGGCGCCGAGAATCGCGCAGTTCACGGTCAGCAGCGGCAGAAAGATGCCCAGCGTGTTGTAGAGGGCAGGCACGAAGCGGTCGAGCACCATCTCCAGGACCTGCACCACGGCTGCTATCGTCGCGATGTAGATCATCAGGCCGAGAAAGGTCAGATCGATGTCCGGCTGACCGAGCCAAGCCAAGGCTCCGTGTTTGAGCAGCTTGTTGAGCAGCAGGTTGTTGAGCGGCACGGTGATTGCCGTGAGCACCAGAACCGCGAGCCCCAGCCCGAGTGCCGATTTGACCTGCTTTGAAATGGCCAGGAAGGTGCACATGCCCAGAAAAAAGCTGAGCGGCAGGTTTTCGATAAACAGCGAACGGAAGATGATATCGAGATAGTGCATCACCGTTTCTCCTGCTGTTCGGGATCGAGCGTACGGATCATCCAGATCAGCGCGGCGATCAGGAAAAAGCCGCTGGCCGGCAGGACGAACAACCCGTTCGGGATGTACCAGCCGCCGTTGTTGACGGTTGTGAGTATCTCGAACCCGAACAGACTTCCCGATCCGAACAGTTCCCGTATGAAGGAGACGCTCATCAGAATGAATCCGTAGCCAAGCCCGTTACCGATGCCGTCCACGAAACTTGCGATGGGCGGGTTGGACATTGCGTACCCTTCGGCCCGTCCCATCACGATGCAGTTGGTGATGATCAGGCCGACGAAGATCGACAGCTGTTTCGACAGTTCGTAATAAAAGGCCTTGAGAATCTGATCGACGATGATGACGAGCGTCGCGATCACCATGATCTGGAGGCCGATCCGCACCGTGTTGGGGATCTGGTAGCGGACGATGGAGATGGTCAGGCTCGAGAATGCGGTGACCAGCGTCACGCAGATCGACATTACCAGCGCCGTGGACATCTGGCCGGTGACAGCCAGCGCCGAACAGATGCCGAGCACCAGCAGGGCGATCGGATTGCGCCGGAAAATAGACCGGACAAGCAGCTCCTTATGGGTTTCAGCCATGTATGCCTCCGTGTTTTCTGATCTGTTCGAAAAAGGGCTTGAAGCCATGGTCGCCGAACCAGAACTGCATCAGGTGATCCACTCCCTTGGTGGTCAAGGTCGCCCCCGACAGACCGTCGATTCGATAAGGCAGCTCTTCCGGGCTGCTTTGGGTGCCGCTTTTGACGACGGCGATAGACAGATCCCCGGACTCGTCATAGAGCTTCTTGTCGCGCCAGCCGGCCTGCCAGCGGGGATTCTCTATTTCCCCCCCGAGTCCCGGCGTCTCACCGTGCTCATAAAAGGAGACGCCGCGTATCGTTTCGAGGTTGCCATCGACCGCCACATAGCCGTACATGGTTGACCACAGCCCCTTGCCCCGCACCGGCAGCACGATCTGGTCGATGCGATCGCCGTCTTTGACCAGGTAGACGAGGGAATAGGCTTCCTGTCGCTTGATACCGGCGATGTCGTCGGCCTTTGCAAGAGGTCGGCCCCGGTCTTCGCTCATGGCAGCTCCGAGCTGATCGAAGGTTGCCGGGTCGAGTGCTTGATTATCGACGAATTCTCCGGTTGCCAGCGAAACGATCCGGGTCTCGATGGAGGCGAACTGCTTTTCGACGTTGACCGCCGGATCATAGAGGCCGGCAGCGGCCAGGATATTTTTTTTTCGGTCCAAAGCCTTGTTGGCGTCCTGGTAGGGTTTCAGGCCAATTGCCGCCAGCGCCACCAGTGCCGAGCAGGCGAAGGCCAGGACCAGGACCGAATAGAACGGTTTGAGCGGATGTTCTTCAGCCATGACGTAACACCCTTCGTCTGATGTTCGCCCGGATTACGAAGTAGTCGATCAGCGGTGCGAAGATGTTGCCGAGCAGAATCGCCAGCATCACACTCTCCGGATAGGCCGGGTTTGCAATCCTGATGAGCATCGCCAGAAATCCGATGAGCAGCCCGTATATCCACCTGCCGGTCTGGGTCTGGGCCGCAGAAACAGGATCGGTGGCCATGAATACGAGGCCGAACGCAAATCCCCCGAGCACCAGGTGATAGTATATCGGCAGCGCATAGAGCGGGTTGGTCGGGTCGGGGACCAGGTTGAAGCCGATGACGGTGGCCACTGCCCCGATCAGCATTGCCAGCATAATCCGCCACGAGCCGATGCCGGTCACGATCAGCAGGGCCGCCCCGAGCAGGCAGGCCACTGTCGAGGTCTCGCCCATGGAGCCGGGAATGGTGCCGATGAATGCCTGCAGCCAGGTTATGTCAAGCGATGCCACCGGATTGCTGGGGGCGCTTTGGGCCAGAACAGCAAGCGGGGTGGCTCCGGAGACGCCGTCCACCGCGGTCCATACCTTGTCGCCGGTCATCTGGGCAGGGTAGGCGAAATAGATAAAGGCGCGTGATGCCAGCGCCGGATTCATGAAGTTCTTGCCGACTCCGCCGAACACCTCCTTGGCGAAGATGACCCCGAAGCTGGTTCCGACGGCGACTTGCCAGAGCGGGATGGTCGGCGGCAGGGTCAACGGCAGCAGCAGGCTCGTCACCAGAAAGGCTTCAGAAAATTCATGACCGCGGATCAGATTGAACAGGGCTTCCCAGATACTGCCGGCGACGACCGTGACCACGTAAACGGGGACGAACCAGAGTGCCCCGTGCGCCATGTTGGACACGAGCGAATGCGGATTCACGCCGATGACCTGCATCACCGCCCCGCGCCAGCCCCCCGGTTCCATACCCAGTTCGTTCAGTACCAGGTTGGCCTGATAGCCGGTGTTCCACAAGGCCATCAGGGTACACGGGATCAGCGCGATGATGACGGTGATCATGATGCGTTTGAGATCGACACTGTCGCGGATATGCGGGGCACTAGCGGTTGATTTGGTGGTCGAAAACAAGAAAGAGTCGAAGGCTTCGTAGAGCGGGTAGAACCGCTGGTATTTTCCGCCTGCTTCGAAGTGACGCTTTATATCGAGAAAAAACCTGTTCAGTGATTTCATAACCTATCGTGTTTTGCCGGGAATCTATCCTTCCTGCTCGATGGTGGAAAGTGTTCGTCTGAGCATCGGTGAGAAATCGTTTTTGCCTGGGCAGACATAGCAGCACAGGGCGAGATCCTCTTCGATCAGCTCCAGGCATCCCAGCTCCTTGGCCCGCTCACTGTTTCCGGAGGCAAGGCTTTTCAGCAGGTAGACCGGGATAATGTCCAGCGGCATGACCTTTTCATAGGTGCCGAGCGGGAAGATCGCCCGATCGCCGCCCCATACCGCGGTGTTGAACGGGAACCTGGCGGGTTTTGAGAAGGCCGACCAGAATGCCCGGGTTACCGAGAACCGGTCGCCGCCCGGCCGCAGCCAGCCGAACAGCTGCCGGCCGTCACCTTCGGGAAGACAGCTGACCTGCTGGTGGTAGCGTCCGAGAAATCCGTCAACCTCCGTTGCCTGCCTGCCATCGAGCACTGATCCCGAGATCCGTCGGGCCTGCTCGCCGTCGACCAGCTCACCAGCACAGAGGTCGTTTATTGATGCACCGAGAAGCGTTCTGAGATGGCGCGGCTCTTTCACCGAAGGTCCGGCCAGTGCAACGATCCGGGTATAGGTCAAGGTCCCGGTGCGCAGCAGTTCGCCGACTGCGGCTACATCCTGCAGGCCGATATGCCAGACAGTCTTGTGCTCGTGTACCGGATCGAGAAAATGGATGTGGGTGGACGGCAGCCCTGCCGGATGGGGGCCTCTGAACGATACGAAGCGGACATCACCGGCGCAGGTACCGGGGTCGGTCAGCGTCCCGTCATGGCAGACATAGACGGGAACGTGAAGCCAGCCGGACAGCGCCTCGAGCCCGAGCATGAAATCGTCACGCAGCTCCGCCAGAACCAGGCTCATGTCCGGGGCCAGCGGCTGGGTGTCGATTGCAGTCACGAACAGGGATGCGGGGCGTCCGTCAACAGGCGGGATCTTGCCGTAAGGCCTGGTCCTGAACGCGGTCCACAGCCCTGAGGCCACCAGCAGGCCGGGCAGTTCCTGGTCCTCCAGGCGGGCCGGGTCTGTGTCCGGCTCGCAGAAGCTGAGGTGGTCGTCGCCGTCGCAGTCGATGGCGATTGATTGGAACCGGCGTTTGGCCCCGCGATTGATCGCCGCCACCGTTCCCGCCGCCGGTGCGGTGAAATGGACCCCTTCGTTCTTCTTGTCGGAGAAGAGCGGCTGCCCGCGTTGAACCCGGTCACCGACCGCAACGAGCATGGTCGGTTTCATGTCGATATAATCGTCGCCGACCAGGGCGATCCGGTTGACCGTTTTGTCTGTGCTGATTGTTGAAGCGGGCGCGCCGTCTATGGGGATGTCAAGTCCTCTGGTTATCGAGATGTCTCTCATTTCAGTTGAAAAAGCCTGATGTCTGGTATCGGTTGAGTTCTTTATCGAAAAGGTAGCCCTCGCAGTCCGGCAGTGACTCGAGCAGGGCGATCGAGGTTTCCGGTGCCATTACCATCGTCGCCGTGGCGAGCCCGTCCGCTTTCGCCACATTGGGCGCCAGGATGGAGCTCGAAGCGGTGCGCACCGGAGAAAAACCGGTGAGCGGATTGATGATATGGTGGTTCTTCTTGTCATCGGTGAAATATTGCAGGTAGTCTCCCGAAGTGGCGATCGCCCGGTCCGTCAGGTCGATGGTGTCCATGTTTTTCAGATCGTCGCTGCGCGGGTTCCGTATCCCTATTTTCCACAGCCTGCCGTCACTGCGGCGGCCGATTACCATGAGGTCTCCGCCGGCTTCGATGAAGGCATTGGACACCCCCAGGTCCCGCAGAACCTCGATGCCCCGGTCGACGATGTAGCCCTTGGCTATTCCATCGAGTGTCACCGCGGTGCCGGGCTTGAGGTACCTCACCGTCGTACCATGTTCCACAACAATATGTCGGTAATTGACCAGTGGCAAAATTTCTTTTACTTTTTTTTCATCGGGCAGCGTACCGGTCTTCTTCATTTCCCTGTACAGGCCGACCAGCGGCAGAACGGTGGGGTCGAAGGCGCCGTTGGTCAATTCGCTCAATTCCCTCGACAGCGTAAATACCTCGATCAGTTCCCGCGGAGCATCAACGAGGATACCGGTGCGGTTCAGCTTGGACAGCGGACTGTCGGCTACGTAGGTGCTCATCATCGCCGACAGTGCTTCCATCCTCACCGTAGCGGCCCCGATTGCTTCTCTGCAGAGCGCTTCGCTGTCGCCGCAGACAACCATGTTGACGATGGTGCCCATCATCTGCAGGGAGTGCTTCACCGATGCCAGACGAGCGCCCTTCCTGATTCCAAAGTAACCAACGGTTCCGATGATGGCGCCGGCGCCGGCCAGTTTCAGCAGCGTTCGGCGGCTCACGGTGCTGCCGGGCTGCGATGGGTCGTTATTATTCATGGAGGATGTGACCGTTGCGCACAAAATTCAAGCCGCCGCGGGCAGCAGCGGCGGTGAAATCAAATCGGTTATTCATGGTGGACTCATATCGCCCCGTAACGATAACCATTTTTATCGGGCAGGCAAAAGATTGAGAATGATTTGTTCAGGGCCGCCGGTAAAATCGTGTTGAACAAAACCGTTATCTTGGGTAGGACTTGAATCTGGCGGTGAAAGACCCAATGATACCATGAGATTGCCTGCATCGAACCAGGCAATCGACCATTTAAACCAACCTGCTGTGACGAGGTGTTCCGTGGATACCGATCTTGCGTATGAAAAACTGGGGCTGTTTTACCTGGGCAAGGAGTTGCCGATCGGCGATGGTCCGGCGGCAGAGATTCCGCTGCTCTACAAAAGCAAGAACCTGACCACCCACGGGGTGATCATCGGCATGACCGGCAGCGGCAAGACCGGTCTCGGGATCGGCCTGATCGAAGAGGCGATCATGGACGACGTGCCGTCGATCATCATCGACCCCAAAGGTGATATGGCCAACCTGATGCTCACCTTCCCGGACCTCAGGCCCGGTGATTTCGAGCCGTGGATCGACCCGGCCGAGGCCTCACGGAAGAACCTGTCCGTGGAGGAGATGGCTGAAAAGACCGCCCAGAGCTGGCGGGACGGGCTGCAGTCATGGGGACAGGGGCCGGAGCGAATCCGGGCGCTGAGGAACAGGACCCAGGTGACGGTCTATACGCCCGGCAGCAGCAGCGGGGTGCCGGTGTCTATCCTGGCCGGTTTCGCCGCTCCCGCTCCGGATATTCTCACCGATCAGGACAGCCTCAACGCACTGGTCGGCTCCACCGCAACCAGCCTGCTCTCTTTGGTCAACATAGAGGGCGATCCGCTGACCAGCCGCGAACATATCCTGATTTCCTCGATCCTGCTGCACAACTGGCGCAACGCTGAAGATCTGTCGCTGGAAGCGCTGATCGGGGCGATCGTGAATCCACCGTTCGACAAGGTGGGGGTGTTCGGCCTGTCCAGTTTCTTCCCCCAGTCGGAACGCATGAAACTGGCGATGCTGCTGAACAACGTGATCGCCAGTCCGTCCTTCGGGTCATGGCTGCAGGGACAGCCGCTGGACATCCAGAAACTGCTGTACGGCGCGGACGGCAAGCCGAGAACCAGCATCTTCTCGATCGCCCATCTCGCTGAGACCGAGCGCATGTTCTTCGTGACCCTGCTGCTCAACGCGATGATCGGCTGGATGCGCCGCCAGCAGGGCACTTCGTCGCTGAAGGCACTACTCTACATGGACGAGATCTTCGGCTACTTTCCTCCAACCGGAAACCCGCCATCGAAAAAACCGATGCTGCTGCTGCTCAAGCAGGCCCGCGCCTTCGGTATCGGCGTGGTGCTCGCCACCCAGAACCCGGTCGATCTCGATTACAAAGGCTTGTCCAACATCGGTAGCTGGTTTGTCGGCAGGCTGCAGACCACCCAGGATCAGGACCGGGTGCTCGAAGGCATTGTCGGCGCAAGCGCTGGCAGCCTGGACCGAAAAAAGGTGCGGGAACTGCTCTCCGCCATGAAGGGGCGCCAGTTTCTGCTTACCTCCGCGCACCTCGAGGAACCGCTCCTGTTCGAGACGCGCTGGGTGATGTCATACCTGAAAGGGCCAATCAGCCTGCAGGATATCGCAAAACTGATGGAAGACAACCCGCCCCTCGAGGAACCGGACCATCAAACCGCTGGCCCCACCGCCGTCCCGGACGGCGGGTTGCAGGGGCAGCCGCCGATGCTTAGTGAGGCCGTTGAACAGCGTTTTCACCTGCTCAACGTGTATACGGAAGAGCTTGCCTTCAGACCGTGGCTGGCCGCCACCGCCTCGGTGCGCTTCTACAACGCCCGCAGAAATATCGACGAGGATACTCGCTGCAGCGTGCGGCTCTCCCTGGACGAGTCGTTCAGGGCGCCGAGGTGGGAGGCAGCGGAGCCGCTGGAAATCGATCTTGCCTCATGCCCGGACCGAGCACCGGACGGCAGCTCCTTCTATCCGTTGCCCCGGAGTTTTCCGTCGCTGAGGAGTTTGAGCACCTTCGAGAAGGATTTTTCCGACTATCTCTACCAGACCAGGCGGCTGAACCTGCTGCGGGCGCCGTCGCTGAAGATGGAATCGGATCCCGGTGAGAGCGGGGGGGATTTCATGGTGCGGATCGGCGACCGGCTGCGTGAGGACAAGGAGGCGGCAGTCGAAAAACTGATCGACGGATTCAGCGTCAAACGCGACCGGCTGGAGAAAAAGCTCGACAGTGCCTACGCCAGGCTCGAAAGGGAAAAGAGCGAGGTGACGGCGAAAACCACCGACACGATCCTGTCGTTCGGCACCGCGGTGCTTGGCGCGTTCCTCGGCAGCAAGAAGCTGTCGACCTCGACGATGACCAGGGCCGCCAGCGGCATCAGCAAAGCCGGCAGAATCGGCAAGGAGAAGGACGACGTAAGGCGGGCCGAAGAGCTTGCTGCCCAGCTCGAGCAGGAGCTGCTGGCGCTGGAAAATGAGCAGAGGACGGAACTGGCGGAACTGACCGAAACCTACGATCCTGCCCGGGTGAAGATCGAGGAGTTTGCGATCAAACCCAGGCGCAGCGATATTTTCGATGTCCGGGTAACCCTGCTGTGGGATATGGTTCCGCCGCGGGTTGGCTAGCGGGCTGGACCTGAATTGTTCAGGCTAGGCCTTTTCCCTGAAGTGGATCAGCGATCCGAGCAGGTCGCAATACGGGGTCGCGATCCCATGGGTTCTGCCGTTTTTCGACACGTAGCCGGCCAGCGCCTCGATCTCGGTTGGTTTGCCCTGCTCCAGATCCTGCAGCATGGACGGGCGGTGGTCGTAGGTTGCCGGCAGCAGCGTGGTGTAGAAGAGAGCCTGGTATTGCTCAGGAGTTTCCCATTCCAGTTCTGCGCCGACGGCTCTGATCACCTGAAAGGTCTCGGTGATCACTTCGTTCATGATCCGTTTGGTTTCCTCGAATTCAGACAGGCGGCCGTAGTTGACGCCGAGTACCGCCCCCAGCGGATTCAGCGCGCAGTTGTAGAGCAGCTTGGCGAACAGCGACCGGTGAACATCCTCGACCGCCCTGCACGGCAGGCCGGAGCGGTCGATCGCTGCAGCGATGGCTGCGGCGGGTTCGGGGATCGACCCGGGCCGGCATGAGCCGATATTGACCGCATCGGCCGATACGGTGATGGTGACGCGGGCCGGCTGCCTGATCTCGAAACCGGTGATTACCCGGGCACCGAAACTGCGCGTCACGCCCAACCGGGCCTCGAGCTGTTCCACGTTCCCGCAGCCGTTCTGCATCGACACGACCGGGCAGGTAGCGTTCCTCAGCGAGGCGATATCGGCCACCGCCGCGCCGGTGTCATACGATTTGGTGGTCAGCAGTATCGCGTCCAGACCGCCCCCGTCCAGACCGGCGAGCGACTCGACCAGCCTCAGCTGCCGGCTGTCGACCTGGTAATCTCCGAATATGCCGCTGACTATCAGTCCGTTCCGCGTGATGTGGTCGATAAACCGCTTGCGGATAACCAGCGTCACCTGGTTGCCGCTGGCTGCAAGCATGCAGCCCAATGCCTGGCCAAGCGCCCCTGCGCCATAGATGAGAAACCGCATCGCCTTTATCCGTCGTCTTTTCCGATGACCTGAACCTGGTTCTGTAAACGCCTGGGCAGTTTCCGATCGTAGTGTTTTTTCAACATCGAGTGAAACTCGACCAGGCAGTCCCGTCTGCCGCGAAGCTTTGACAATTCGCCGATCGATCGAGAATCCTGCCGGGATTGGGCACTGATCTGCACATCTATCTCATCGACCCTGGAATATAACATGTTGTAGAGATCGAGCAGGTAATTGTAGGACATGACGGTTCCTGTATGGATGAAAGCAGCTCTCGGGCGGGTCAACGATAATACTCGAATCCTTTGAGATCGACCTGCTGTTTGAAATAATCTCTGAGCCACAGCAGTTCCTCGAGCTGCCCGTTCCAGTACCCCAGCTCTTCACGCTTGTCCGCCGCTTCGCTCGAGGCGATCTGCCGGCGCGCGACCGTGATTTTCTCGGTAATCCAGTTGTGGATGTCCACAGCGTATTCGTTCGGCATCGATGTTCCCCTGTCGCTGACACAAGACGGTGGATGCACTGTACGGGATCCACCGGGAAAATTCCAGTGCAGGTCGAAAAAATCAACACCTGCTCAGGGAAAGACACTGGTCCGATCATCGATTCCATCACGGTGTAAAAGGATGTGATGGAATCGATGACGGATAGGGGGCGGTCAGGATCGACGTGACTTGCTATCCGCTTTCTTCACCTCTTTCGGGGATCTCAGACACTTTCTGAGAATCGCCTGGTAGGTGTCCCAGTCCTTGGTGCTCAGTGCTCCTGATTTGGCGAAGGCGAGTTCAGCTTTCAGCATACGGTCCTCCATGATGTGTGGAGGTCGCGGGGGACGGGAAAAGGCCCCCGGACCATTGATCTGGTCTGGGGGCCCTGTCACCGCAGACGGCACCGTCGATCCCTGATCCTCGGGGATCAACCGTTATGAGTGTCAAGGCAGGTCTTCTGACTTCCGGATCATCCTTAACGCTGCGCCTTCCCGATAAGGTATCAGTGGCTGTGCGCTCTGCGCACCTGCAGCGGCCGTCCCCGGTCACAGCGGCGGGCCCGTTCCCGATTTTCACGGGATTCCCATATTATGGCTGCCTTGAAAAATTAGGATTTTGGTTCAAAGTCAAGGCACGCATGGAAATTTTACCGCCGGCATATCAAAGATATTGCGGGGATAAAATGTTCATGCGTAACGCAGAGTTTGGACAAAAAGACAATTTTTCAGGGTGGCCGTATGTCGTATCGACACCTTGACCTGGGCAGAGCATATCGCCGAGTCAAGGTCCTGTCAACTGAATTAGGCAGTGAGACCGCCGCCTGTCTCGCCCGCTGTTCTCCTGCAGGCAGATCGCCTCCGGGGTTGCCCGCACCCCGTCGCTGGTGATCCGTACCGTGAGGCTGCAGTGAAAGTGGTTTTTAAGACAGAGGGCTGAAACAGACAGGGACGCTACGTGTTCGCCCCGGCCCTGAAGGTTGCCAGGAAAATGCCGAGGAAGACCAGGCTGATTCCCTGTAGGTGGTACACTTCAATGGTTTCGTTCAGAAAGACCACGGCCAGGATAGAACTGAATACCGGCATCAGGTGGATGAAGATTCCCGCCCGGTTGGCGCCGATATCACGCACCGCACGGTTCCAGAAGATGAAGGCCAGTACCGACGGGAACACCGCCACATAGCCTATGGTGGCGATGGCCGGGGCGGTGAACTCCATCCGGTATCCCAGCAGCAGTTCGACCAGGTACATCGGCAGGATGCCGATCACGCCGACCACCATGATCCCGGTCTGAAATGCAAAGGGATGGAGGCCTGAGGGATAGTTTCTCAGATTGATCGAGTAGAGTGCCCAGCTCACGCCGGCCAGCAGCACGAGCAGTCCCCCCTTGTTGAACTCCATATCCAGCAGTGAGCCGGAATCACCTCCGGCCATGATCAGTGCGACCCCCGACAGAGAGGTGAGAATCCCGATCCACTGCCGCACACTGAGCCGTTCCCGGTAGATCGCCAGCGAGCAGAGGGCGATGAGGATCGGAACGCAGGAATTGATCAGCACCACATTGACCGCGGTGGTCGTCTGCACCGCCAGATAGATCAGCGAGTTGAAACTGGTGACGCCGAGTAGTCCCTGGACGGTGATGAACCGCCGGTTCAGCAGCAGCGCCTGCCGATCCCGAAAGACGCTTCGCCAACTGAAGACGAGAAGGATGGCCAGGGCCAGAACCCAGCGCCAGAACGACAGCGCCAGCGGTGGAATATCGGTGTGCATGCCCCGGCTCAGCACGAAATTGCCTGACCAGAACAGGGTCGTGAGAATCAGCAGGAGATAGGGCATCGACGCGATTCAGGGCTCGAGGGGGCAAGGGCAGCGCGCTGGTGGTTACAAGGTGCCGGCCGGCCCCGTTACTCGTAGTCGCTCAGCGTGCAGGATTCGATATGGTTGGCGGCGACGCCGATGAAATCGTTGCCCACGTTCACCTCGTTGCGCTCCCATTTGTCCCCTGTTCTGACGATCTCGTACACCTTGACACTGGTCAGCGCGAAATAGCGCTGCTTGGTCTTGTTCTTGAACAGGCCGTGAAAAGTCCCGGAAATGAAAAAGAAGGAATCGCCGCGCATTTCGGTCAGGATTTTGGCCTTGGCCAGCTCGTCCTTGGCCTTTGTGGACAGGGTCTTGGCACGCATTTTTTCAGCGTCTGTACCGGTTTTTTTCAGGGAATCGGAAAAGAAGATGATGTCGGACAGCCGGATCTGCAGTTTGTTGAAGGACGCCAGTTTGCCGGCGCCGTGCAGCGACACCTCGACGTCGTAGAGCAGAATCGCGTCATCGAAACTTTTCTCCGCAGGATTCTTCCAGTAGATGGTTGAACTGTTCAGCTGGTCGATGGTCCGGATATCGTCGTTTTTCAGATCGATTTTTCCGGTGTATCTCTTGTTTGGCGTAAAGAGATTGATTTCGCGCTGTACCGAATCCTGCATGGGTTCCTCCCCGGCAATCCCTGGTGAATGAGTTCCTGTTGTCGTGCCCGCACTGATGCCGATCGGTGATATGTGTTATGATTTTATGCCATCCTGCCAGAATTGTCCATCTGCTTGAACGTTCTCGGACCCGGGATTATGTGCATCTGCAAAATAAGGCTGAATTTCCCGGTCAGATGGTGTAAGTCTTGTAATCAGGAGCAAAAATTGTAGTACCGGGCAACCCATCGCGGCGGATATGGCACTGATTTTATTTTTGAATTTCGTAACATGGCAAAAAAAATCGTAATTATCGGAGCCGTGGCGGTCGGCCCCAAAGTGGCATGCCGGCTGCGACGGCTCGATCCCGACGCCCAGATTACCCTGATCGACCGTGACAATCGCATTTCTTACGGCGGCTGCGGTATTCCCTATTATGTGGGCGGCGATGTCAACGATCTCGAGGACCTCTACAAGACAACCGCGCAGGTCATCAGGGACGAGGGCTTTTTCAGGGACATCAAGGGCGTCGAGGTGCTCACCAGGGTGGAAGCGACAGCCATCGACCGCCGCAATCGGCAGGTCAGCTTCCGCAGCCTGGACAACGGCCGGGAGGGGCTGCTCGATTACGACAAGCTGGTTCTGGCAACCGGCGCGAGCGCCGTCAGACCGCCGTTTCCCGGGGCTGACCTGCCGGGTGTCTTGACGCTGTCGAACCTGCACGATGCCGAGCGTATCAAGACGATGATGGCCCAGGGCAGAATCAGCCGCGCCGTGGTGGTCGGCGCCGGGGCGATCGGCATTGAAATCAGCGAGGCGATGACCGACCTGTGGGGCATCGAAACCACCCTGATTGAAATGGAGGACCAGGTGCTGCCGATGCTGCTCGGCAAGTGCATCGCCCGGTCCGTTGCCACCGAACTGAAAAAGCACGGCGTCGAACTGCTGCTGTCTGAGCGGGTGATGAAGATCGAGAAACATGACGGCGCCGATGAGCTGGAGGTTCACACCTCAGCCGATGTGCTGCACACCGACGTGGTGATCCTCGCGGTAGGCGTCAGACCCAACACCGATATCGCCGGCAGAGCCGGCATCGCGCTGGGCAGGAGCGGCGGTATCCTGGTAGACCGGCGGTTGCGGACAAGCGACCCGAACATCTACGCGGGCGGCGACTGCATCGAACTGCGCAACCTGGTCAGCGGCGAAAATACCCTGATGGCGCTCGGCTCGCTGGCCAACCGTGAAGGGCGCGTGATCGCAACCAATATCAGCGGCGGCAGCAGCCACTTCGTCGGCACCGTCGGCACGTTTTGCGTGAAAGTATTCGAACTGGGGGTCAGCAAGGCCGGACTGACGTATCGCCAGGCAAAGGAGACCGGCTACGATCCGGTCTATGCCGTGGTCGCCCAGTCCGACCACGCCCATTTCTATCCGAACTCCGAGTTCATCTATGTGTCGCTGGTGGCCGACCGCAGAAGCCGCAGGATCCTCGGCATTGAGGCGGCCGGCAAACACGGCGACGGCGTCAAAGCGCGGGTTGACACGGTGGCGGTGATGCTGAGGTCAGGTCTCAGCGTCGATGATGTGTGCGGACTCGAGGTTGGTTACGCGCCGCCGTTTGCATCGGCCATGGATGTGATCAACAATGCCGGCAACAGCCTCGACAACATCCTCGCCGGTGCCAACCGACCGATCGACGCGGCTGATTTTCTCGCCGAATTCAATAATGGCACCAGGCGGGTGCTCGATGTCCGGGGAGCACGCGAGGCGGCGCCGTTCATCGCCAAGCACGGTCCCCGCTGGTTCAATATCCCGCAGCAAGAGCTGCGCACGAGATACGGCGAGATTTCACCGGATGAGCCGTTTTTCATCATCTGCGATACCGGCGCGAGGTCTTATGAGGCCCAGGTGTTTCTGAGTTCCAGGGGAATCTCCGATACCCTGCAGGTTCAAGGCGGGTATGCGATGATCAGGATGACCGACCCCGACTTTTAGGCAGGCAGTCATGCGAATCGACCCGATCGGGGTAATCCGCACCCCCTACCGAAATCTTGCCGATATGCCGATCCAGCCGCGGGGAGGCAAAGGTGTCAGGGGGGAGGTGATCGTGGATGAGGCGTACGCCGAAGGGCTTGCCGATCTCGAAGGGTTCAGCCACCTCTACCTGATCTATCAATTCCACGAGGCTCGGCGCACCGAGCTGACGGTGGTGCCGTTCATGGACAGCAGCGTGAGGGGCGTGTTTGCGACCCGCTCGCCGCTGCGACCCAATCACCTCGGAATTTCGGTCGTGGAACTGGTGGCGGTGCAGGGGGCCCGGCTGGTGATCGAGGGTGTCGATATTCTCGACAAAACGCCGCTGCTTGATATCAAACCCTATATCGACGCGTTCGACCGGGTGGAGCGGAGCCGTTCGGGATGGATGGGTGCGGATGGGGACGAGGTTGAAAAAAAACGCTCCGATGAAAGATTCGTGTGAGGGGCCGGGCAGGCGAATCGAAGCCTGACCGGACCGGCAATTCAGGCAAGGGAAGCCAATGAAAAACCACAAAGAGATCGATTCGTTTATTGCACAGTGGCCTGACAGCCCCGACCGGTGCCGGGAGCTGTTCACCAGACTCTATTCCTTTCTGAAAACGCTCGACGGCGCGGACATCGATTTCCACGCCCGGCCGGGGATAACCTACTCGATGCGGGGAGTCCCGGCGGGCGACTCAGAATATGGATTGTTCGTGATGGTGGACGTGATCGAGGAGCAGCCCCGCTGGCTGTCCGTCTGCTTCTACGAGCAGATGGTCAGCGATCCGGATTCCAGGGGCGACCGCGTACCTGGCGGCCTGCTCGGTGAGGACGGAATCTGCTTCGATGCCGAATCCTATGATGAATCACTGCTTGCCTACCTGTGCGAGCGTATCAACGAGGCCTGCAGAGCGGCAGGCGAGTAACGCCCATGATCAGGATTGCGATCGTCGTCGACAACAAGGGGGCAGACGGGTTTGCTGCCGAACACGGATTCGCGCTGTGGCTGGAGGCGGACGGGCGGGTGATACTGTTCGACACCGGCAACCAGGATGCGCTGAGCATCAATGCCGACAAACTGAATCTCGATTTCACCGATCTCACCGATATGGTTCTCAGCCACGGCCATTATGACCATACCGGCGGCATCGAGGCGGTTCTTCAGAAAACATCAACCCTTCGGGTATACCTGCACCAGGCCGCGATGCAGCCGCGCTACTCGCGCCGAGACGGCGATGCCAGGCCGGTGCGGATGTCGGCGGGCGCGATGAAAGCGCTCTGGGATCTGAAGGATGAGTCGATACACTGGCTTACCCGCCCGTATAAGATTACGGACCGGATCGGCATCACCGGACCTATTTCACGAGGGACCGATTATGAAGACACCGGCGGCGCCTTCTTCTACGATCCGTGGGGCGAACGGCCCGACCCGATCGAGGATGACAACGCGGTCTGGGTCCATACCGGGAACGGTCTGGTGATTTGCGTCGGCTGCAGCCACGCCGGCATCGTCAATACGATCGAGACGGTCATCGAGGTAACTGGTGAAACGAAAATACACACCGTGATCGGCGGACTGCACCTCCTCAACGCCTCCCAGCAGCGACTGGAACAGACAGCACAAGCGCTCAATTCCTTCGATATCGGTCAGCTCATCGCCTGCCATTGTACCGGCGACGAAGCGTTTGCGTATCTTGAAAAACGGGTTAACTGCAAAATCATGCAGGGGTACGCCGGCTTTTCCATGATGATTTGAGTTCACATATCCGCAGATTACACAGATGCACGCAGAATAAAAAGACTGACTGTCCGCAGATTACGCAGATGCACGCAGAATAAAAAGACTGACTGTCCGCAGATTATGCAGATGCACGCAGCATAATAAGACTGACTGTCCGCAGATTACGCAGATGTGCGCAGAATAAAAAGACTGACTGTCCGCAGATTACGCAGATGTGCGCAGAATAAAAAGACTGACTGTCCGCAGATTACGCAGATATACGCTGAGTATAAAGGACTGAGTTCACGGTTACTCGCCGGTCCCCCATGAACATCTGTTCCGATCGCACGAGGGGGGCCGGAGCCCTTGGTCGTTCTCTCACATTATCTGTGAAATCTGTGTAATCTGCGGATGAACTCCTGCGTAATCTGCGGATGAACTCCTGCGTATTCTGCGTATGAACTCTACGGGATTCTGCGTAATCCGCGGACGCCGGCGTAGCGATTAGCGGATGATCAGGTTGTGCAGTTCATCGGTATCGTCTTTTTTGTACGGGAAATGCTCTTCGAGGATTGATCCGATCTGTGATATGGCCTCGCAGATCGCGTCGCAGCGCCGGTTCTTCTTGATGCCGCGGACAACCATATCGACGATGTGCTGCCAGGCCGCCTGATCGATTCGCTGGCTGATGCCGCGGTCCCCGAGCACCCAGACGCGCTGCTCGAGCACCGAGATAAAGAGCAGGATGCCGTTGGCATCCCTGGTCCGGTAGAGCGCTTCAGCGAAAAACGCCGATCTGGCCGCATCCTGCACCGCCAGCTCGGCGCTCTGCGACGACAGGAACAGCCGTTTGAGTCGCGGAAAGCGGTTTACGGTCTGGGAGGCAACCAGATAGTAGACGCTGAAAAAGGCGACGAACAGCCACATGGAATCGGTTCCCAGCCACAGGTAGGCTCCGAACAGACGGGCCGAGAGCAGAGCCATGGGCAGCGCGCAGAACACCCCGCCGGTGACCGGAGCGATCGGGTAGCTGTGGCTTGCCGACACGATCATCGGCACGATTTCCCCCGAAGTCCGCTTCTCGGCCTGTCGGACCGCATCGGTGACCCGCTGCTGTTCGTGCGGGGTGAGAAAGTCCTGTGCCAGCGTCTGCATCACACTCACCAGCCCCCGGAGGCCCCGCCTCCACCAAAACCGCCGCCGCCGCCACCGAACCCGCCACCGAAGCTGCCCCCGAAACCGCCCGAAGAGCGGCCGAATCCGCCCCCGTAGCCTCCCGGGTACAAGCCGCCGCGGCTGGCGCCCCCTGAAGACGAAGCCATCGTCGAGGCCACCAGGCCGCCGATCGCCCCGATGGGGATCAGCAGCAGAAGCAGGAGGCCGGTAATGCCGAAAAACAGCCAGCCGAGCAGGGGGGATGAAATACCGCCGGCAAAGGCGGCAGCGACCCTGCTCTTGCGGAACATCGAACCGAAAAAGAAAAACAAGAAGAGCATGATGGTCAGCAGGCCGCCGACATCGGGTTTCTGTGAACCGCTCAGCAACGGTGTGTCGGACGCGCTGAACTGTCCCCTGACGGTTGCGACGATGGCGCCGACACCGTCAATGATACCCTGATCGAAATTGCCCTGCTGGAACCGCGGGGTGATCACGTTTCTGATGATACGGCCAGCGGTCATATCGGTCAGTTTTCCTTCCAGTCCGTAGCCGACTTCGATGCGGATCTTGCGGTCGTCTCTTGCCACCAGCAGCAGCACTCCGTTATCGAGGTCCTTGCTGCCGATTTGCCACTGCTCGACCACGCGCATCGAAAATTCCTCCAGGCTGTCTCCCTTGAGAGAGGCGATGGTCAGTACGACGATCTGGGTGGAGTCGGTCGACTCGAGGGTTTTCAGCACCGATTCAAGCTGCGCTCTGGTCGCCGGGGAGAGGATATCGGCACGGTCGTTCACCCGCCCCTGCAGCTGCGGCACATCGAGGGCCACGGCCTGCAGGCAGACGAACAGGGACAGGCCGGAGAAAAGGATTGCAGCGAGGAATGTTCCCCTGGTAAGCGACACGGCCCGCGGTTACTTGAAGTTTACCTGGGGAGCCGCCTGCGCGCCTTCATCGGCCTTGTAATATTCCTTGCGCTCCAGTTTGAGCAGCAGCGAGTTGGTCAGGCTCTGCGGAAAGCGTCTGATCGAGCCGTTGAAGTCCTCGACCGCAGCATTGTAGCGCTGTCGCGCCACATTGATGCGGTTTTCGGTACCCTCCAGCTGATTCTGCAGATCCAGGAAGTTCTGGTTGGCTTTGAGATCGGGGTAGCGTTCGACGACCAGCATCAGTCTGGACAGCGCTGAGGTCAGTCCACCCTGAGCTTCCGCGAGCTGCTGCATGGCCGCCTGGTTGCTCAGGTCCGCCGGGGAGAGCTGCACTGACGTGGCCTTGGCCCGGGCATTGACAACCGCCTCGAGCGTCTCCTGCTCGTGGGCGGCATAGCCTTGTACCGTGGCCACCAGGTTGGGGATCAGATCCGCCCGCCGCTGCAGGGTCGCCTCGACATCCGCCCAGCTTTTGAACACCTGCTCCTCTTTGGTCTGCAGGGTGTTGTAGCCGCAGCCGGCCAGGGTGAAGGTCAGAACGACCAGAATGAGTTTACCGAGCAGTTTCATGGCACCTCCAGCGTGAACGTGGTAACGGTTGGCCGGCACTGATCAGTCCGGATCAGTCCAATACGACGTAATCCTTCAACTTTTCTACAAGCGATTCGGGCAGTTCTTCACCGTAAAGAAAGGCCTGCGCCTCTTCACCGGTGAGCTGCTGTTTGATTTCCAGCGGAAGCGATTTGAGAACGCTCATTCGCTCCGGCACGATCCTGTCTTTGTCGAGAGGTGCTTTATGCTCCATAATCGCTCCTTGGGCCGATCCTCAAGCCCACAGTCTCATAAGCGGCCCGGTGGGCCCGAATACAGGATCGGACAGCGGTTTGCCGACAATTTTGATTCGCTCGTCGGCTGCCGGCCGCTCACCGTCCTTTCCATACATCATGTCCCACTCCTGGCCGGCCGGATAACCGCCGACCACCCGGAAATCCTTTGACTGCCCCATGTTGCAATGTGAAACACCGGCCGGGATGACGATGATATCGCCGGCCTGGGCGGTGATCGTCTCGCCGCCGGGACCGCCGAAACAGGCCTTGACCCAGCCCGCGTAAATGCCGAGCACCTCGTGGGCGGACGAATGGTAATGGTGGAAGTCGTAAAGCCCGTTGCGCCAGGCTGCCGGCCAGCCGTTCTGGGTAAAGGTCCGTTCGAACTTCTCGGGACTTACCGTCCTGCGGTCAAGCGCGGCAGTGACGATGATCAGCGGCAGGTTCTCGTTGTTCGGGAATTTGCCGTCATCCACGAAGTTCCTGACGATAATGGTGGATTCTTCTTCGGCCATGATGGAAAACTAGCGGCTCCAGTAATAGCGGGCTTCAGCACCGAGTTCCTTCTCGATCTCGAGCAGCCGGTTGTACTTGGCGACACGGTCCGAGCGCGATGCAGAGCCGGTCTTGATCTGGCCGCCGTCCATCGCCACCGCAAAATCGGCGATAAAGGTGTCCTCGGTCTCGCCGGAGCGGTGGGAGATGATGTAGGTCCAGCCCGCGTCACGGCACATCCTGATTGCATCGACGGTTTCGGTGACAGTACCGATCTGGTTGAGTTTGATCAATACCGAGTTGGCCGAGTTCCACTCGATGCCCTGCCTGATATAGCGGGTGTTAGTCACGAACAGGTCGTCGCCGACGATCTGTACCTTGTCGCCGCAGCGGCTGGTGAGCAGGCTGAAACCGTCCCAGTCGCCTTCGGCCAGTGGATCTTCCCATGATACGATCGGATACGATTCGATCCATTTCTCGGCCAGCGCGACCATCTCTTTGCTGGTCAGCTTTCCGCCGCCTGACCATTTCAGGTCGTACTCCGATTTCAAGTCCGGTGAGAAAGAACTGGAGGCACTGTCAAGCGCAAACGCAATTTCCTCTCCCGGTTTGTAGCCGGCGGCCTCGATCGCTTCCATGATGATGTCCATGGCCTCTTCGTTAC
Organism: Desulfofustis sp.; assembly: GCA_022340565.1. Classification (GTDB taxonomy): domain Bacteria; phylum Desulfobacterota; class Desulfobulbia; order Desulfobulbales; family Desulfocapsaceae; genus JABDQA01. The sequence goes on along the minus strand of JAJDNR010000039.1, from coordinate 20,559 downwards.
TGCCGAGGTTCGGAGCGAAACCGCCCTCGTCGCCGACACCGGTGGCCAGGTTCTTGCTGTTGAGCAGCTTTTTCAGGGCATGGAAGGTTTCGGCAACGGCCCTGAGCCCGTCGCCGAAGGAGCCCAAGCCAACCGGCATGGCCATGAATTCCTGGAAATCGACACTGTTGTCGGCATGGGCCCCGCCGTTGAGGATGTTCATCATCGGCACCGGCAGACGGCAGGCGCCGCTTCCGCCGAGATAGCGGTAGAGCGGCATGCAGTGTGACGCGGCGGCGGCCCGGGCCACCGCCATGGATACCCCGAGAATCGCGTTGGCACCGAGGTTCGCCTTGTTCTCAGTACCGTCCAGGTCGATCATCAGCCGGTCGATCTCCGCCTGGCTGGCGGCGTCGGTGCCAATGATCTCCGGAGCGATGGTGTTGGTCACGTTGTCGACCGCGGTGCGCACTCCCTTGCCGAGGTAGCGCGCCTGATTGTTGTCTCTGAGTTCGATCGCCTCGTTTTCGCCGGTGCTGGCGCCGGACGGCACCGAGGCCGTGCCCCGGGCTCCGTCTTCCAGGTCGACGAACACCCGTACCGTCGGGTTACCCCGTGAATCAAGTATTTCCAGGGCGTCTACCGCCATGATTCGTGATGCCATGTGCTGCCTCCTTGGGGGATTATGTGGGGTAGTTGGGAATATTTGTACGGCGGCCTATAGCGCCGCCGGTTGAATCTGAGAAAATGTTAGTGCAAAGATATGCACCCCGGCCCATATGTCAAAGGATAAATATGATCTGCCGGAGACGAATAAGTTGTCAGGAAAACTGATCAAATTATGATATCAGCGCTGACATTTGCTGCAGAAGAAGGTCGCTCTGCCACCGATCACCCCATGGCTGAGAAGCCTGTTGCAGCGCGGGCAGGGCTTGTCCCTTTTGCCGTATACGTTGAAATGGACCTGGAAGTAGCCGTTCTCTCCTGAAGCGCTGATGAAATCGCTGATGGTCGATCCGCCGCAGGCGATTGCCCGCTCGAGCACCGTTTTGATCTTTTCGGCAAGGGTTTCGTATCGTCCGAGACTGATGGCGCCCGCTTTCCGGTTCGGGCGAATGCCGGCACTGAAGAGGCTTTCATTGGCATAGATGTTGCCTATCCCGACCACCACCCGGGTGTCCATGATGAAGCTTTTTACCGGCAGGGCTCTGCCTCGGGCAGTGTCATGGAGATATCGGCCGTCGAAGGATGGGGACAGCGGTTCGGGGCCCGATGTCCTGAACACGGTCTGTTCCAGGGTTGCGGCTTGATCGGGAGCCGCCATTTTCACCAGCCCGAACCGTCTCGTGTCGTTGAGCCTGAGTTCCATGCCGTTGTCCAGGGACCAGCACACATGGTCGTGGGCAGCAGGGGGCTCGTTCCTGTCGTGCAGGCCGAGCCGTCCGGTCATCCCGAGGTGGATGATCATCACCGCGCCGCTGTCCAGGTGGATGAGCAGATATTTGGCCCGGCGGGTCACATCGGTAATAGCTGTTCCCGGAAGCAGCCGCTTCATCGCCGCTTCCGGCACCGGTTCACGCAGCACTTTGCCGTCTGTGGCCAGACCCGTGATACGGCGCCCCGGAAGATGATGCAGCAGCCCTCTGCGGACCACTTCGACTTCCGGAAGCTCAGGCATGGTCAGGCGCTTTCGGCACGATGCAGGCACTCAGGCAGTACCCGTCTTCGACCGAGGCGACGACGGTGACCGAATCGACTCCTGGGCAACTCCGGTTGAGCTGCAATTCCAGGAAGGCGCAGGATTGGTGATGTTCGATCCTGGTCAGCTCCATGGCCAGAAAGCCGATCGTGGTGAATTCTCCCAGACACTTTTTGACCGACTCCTTGGCGGACCACAGCATGCCCAGCTGGGGCAGTTCGTCATTGGTTGCCTCATGGAGCATGGTGCTCTCCTTATCAGAGCAGAACCTGTCCCGCACCTTGAACAGGGTGTCGGTGAGCAGTTGAATGTCGATCCCACACAGGGCGTTGGCGGCGAGCGCGACGATCTTCCGGCCGGAATGGGAGATCGAGATGCCGGGGAGGGGGTGCAGTTTCGTCGTCGAACGAAGAGCCGCGATGGGTCTGCCGTCGGCGGCCACCGCGATGGTGATGTCCAGCGGCGAGAATCGCGGTGGCTCGCCCGGCGGGTCGATCAGGTTCAACACCGACCGTTTCGCACAGACACGTCCGAGCAGCCATTGATAACGCCTTTTTTCGAAGGTGAAGGTTTCGAGCTGTCGCTTTTCCGGTTCGTTCAGGAAGGTATCCGCCAGCTCATGGATGGCCCCGTTTTTCAGGTCATCCGCGTCGATCAAGGTGATGGAGAGGTGCTTGTCGGGGGTCTGAGAAACCAGAAAATTTCTCAGGCCGGCAGCAATCGAAGCACCGTCCGCCAGGTTGTGAATCGTCGATAACATGATGAAAAATAATAATTATTGCAATTTCAAACAGTCTGGATAACAAATTGTTATACAGACGAACAAGCCACACGGTATGACGGTTTAACCTCTTCTGCAAGAGGTGGCAATGGAAAGTATACAGCTCAGCGCCTATGATTTCGTGATAGCAGGTATCGTGGTCCTGCTGCTGCTCAGGGGAGTATGGCTCGGGCTGCTCAGGCAGATTACCCCGCTGCTGGCCCTCTATGCGGGTTTCGTGGTGGCCGGCAGGTATCACGAACAGGTGTATCCATTCCTGGGAAATATCTCCGATAATCCGAAAGTTATCTTCCTGACTGCCTATGTGATCACCTTCTTCGCAAGCTATGTGCTTACGTTTCTGATTGGCAAGCTGATGGGAAAGGTTATCGAGGTGACCATCGCGCCGTGGTTCGATCGGATTCTCGGAGCGCTCATCGGGCTTGCCAAGGCGGTTATCGTGGTGATCCTCGTACACATGGTACTCGGAACCTTGATGGCGCCGGAAAACGAGATGCTGAGAACCTGCCGGACCTGCCCGGCCCTGAACAAAATGTGCGACGTCACCCGGAAAATAATTACCGACGAGGAAATCCGCGACGCCCTGATCCAGAAAAAACCGGCCATTGCGGTCGAGGAAATGTCCTCGGTGATCATGAAAGAGGTCGAAGAATCGACCCCCGTCCAGGAGATGAAAGTCAAGCCCGAGTAGGCGCCGGTTGCAGATATGGCAAAGAGTGGCAGGACCAGGGCTCCTCAATCGTACCGGAGGAGAACCTACCGGAATCTGGTCGACGAGCGGCTCGTCTCGACCTTTTTCAAACTCAAGGAAACCGACCTGCACATTCTCGCTGAATCGGATGTTTCGGCTGTCGTAGGAGATCTCGCCTCGACCTTTCGCCTGCAGGTCGAGCGCTATATCGAACACCATCCCGAGTTTCTCTCAACGCTCTCGCCATTGGGTGTGGACAGACTGGCACCGCCGATCGTCAGGCGCATGCAGGAAGCCGCGGAGTTGACCGGTGTCGGGCCGATGGCCGCAGTCGCCGGCGGCATCGCCGAGTTCGTCGGACAGGCGCTGCTTGAAGCCGGCCACAAAGAGGTTATAGTGGAAAATGGAGGAGATATCTACCTGAAACGAAGCCAGGAGCTCACCGTTTCCGTGTTTGCCGGCGCCTCTCCGCTGAGCAATCGGTTCGGCCTGCGTATCGTCCCTGAACAGACCCCGCTGGGAATCTGCACCTCGTCGGGGACGGTGGGACACTCGCTCAGTTTCGGCAAGGCCGAATCGGTGACGGTGCTGGCCGATTCGGCATGTATCGCCGATGCGGCAGCCACCCGGCTCGGCAACGAGGTCGGAAAAGATTTAAACGACCGGGAAGCGGTCGACCACGCCCTGGGTATCGGATCCAGGATGGAGCAGGTCCGCGGGGTGCTGATCGTCTGTGGGGAAACGCTCGGGGCGATCGGCGAGATCGTGCTGCAACCGCTGGATGAAAAGGTGAGATGAGCGATTCGACAGACGCATCGAGGCAGCCGGAAACAGGGTCGGCACGGGACCACGAACGGATCCGGCTGGTCACCTACCTGCGGGTGTTCGACGGTGATTCGGGCCTGCTTCTCGGCCACGTCGTCGATGTTTCGTACACCGGCATTCAACTGGTCAGTCACCAACCGCTGAGACTGAACCGGACCTATGCGCTGAAACTGATCATGCCCAAGGAGGTTGCGGGCCGGTTCGAGATGCTGATTGGCGCCCAGAGCATCTGGAGTAGACCAGACGCAAACCCGGATTTTATCATCACCGGTCTCAGCTTCCGGTCATTGAGCGATGACCAGCGTGAACAGATCAACGCCATCCATGCCGAATTCGGACGGGATACCGCCCTCAGCCCGGTCTCGCCGGAACGGCCGGCCTGCAATATCACCCACGGCGCAGGCAGGTAGAGCCGCAGCCCGGAGGATCTCGGAAACCGGGGTCAGACCCCGTTCATGCCTTGTCCAGCAGTTTTTTCGTTTCAGCGATGAGCTGATCTCTGAATTGGGCGACGAACGCGTCCAGGTCGTTCTGCCAGGTCGGGAATATGGATAGCCCGTTGTCGTCGAGCACCTTGTTGCGCAGGATCGAGTTTGCCGGACGCTTGGCCGGGGTCGGATAATCCTCGGTAGTGCATGCCACGAAAGAGTGCTCGACCTCCATCTGCCTGAGAAAATAGCATGCCGCCTCAAACCAGGATGAGTAGCCGTCGGAGGTCGCATGCAGGACGCCGTGCAGACTGCTGTCAAGAAGTTTTTCTATCTGGCGGGCCAGCGTGTATGACCAGGTCAGCGATCCGAACTGGTCATCGACGATGGTGAAGGTGCGCCGGGGATCGGAGAGCGCCATCCGCAGCATGGTTTTGAGAAAATTGGGGCCGTGCGCAGAGTAGAGCCACGCGGTCCTGAGAATCACCGCGTCGGGGCAGGCAGCCAGCAGGTTCCGCTCACCGGCGAGTTTGCTCCTGCCGTACCCGGACAGCGGGTTGACTGGATCGTCTTCGGTATACGGTTCGGGTACCGGTTTGTTCCCGTCGAATACATAATCAGTCGATATGTGGAACACCCGGGCACCCAGGTCGGTCGCCGCTTTTCCAATCAAACCGGGACCATCCGCATTGACGGCCCAGGCCGCCGCGGCGTCGGTCTCGCACCGGTCCACCGCCGTGTATGCGGCGCAGTTGATGATCGTTTCGGGCTGGTGGAGGGAGCAGGCGGCTGCAACGCTGCGCGCATCCGTGATATCGATTTCCGGATAGTCGACTGCTGCGGTGCGGTGGCTCTGTCCCAGTATTTCGACGCAGTCGGCGCCGAGCTGACCACCGCTGCCGATTATCAGTATCTTCATCGAGCTAATTTCTGTTTCTGTTCTTCGATAATGTCCATGATGTAGCGCCCGTACTGGTTCTTCATCGTGTCGCGGGCCAGATCGGCAAGCTGGTCGAGGGAGATGTACCCCAGCTGGTAGGCGATCTCTTCGATACAGGCGATTTTCAGACCCTGCCGCTCCTGGACCGCCTGAATATAGCTCGATGCCTGCTGCAGCGATTCGTGGGTGCCGGTGTCGAGCCAGCAGAAGCCGCGGCCGAGCGGCCGCACCTTGAGGTCTCCGCGCTGCAGATAGGCGAGATTGATGTCGGTGATTTCCAGTTCACCCCGGGAGGAGGGCCTGACCTGTTCGGCAATGGAGACCACATCGTTGTCGTAGAAATAGAGCCCCGGCACGACATACTTCGATTTTGGTCTGGCTGGCTTCTCTTCGATGGAAACCACCTTGTTCTGAGCGTCGAATTCCACCACTCCGTAACGCTCCGGGTCCTTGACCAGGTAGCCGAAGATGCAGCCGCCGTGTTGCAGCCTGGCGCACTCGGTCAAAATGGACGTGAAGCTCGGCCCGAAAAAGATGTTGTCGCCGAGAATCAGGCAGACGCTGTCGCCGCCGATGAACGCTTTGCCGATGATGAACGCCTGGGCGAGGCCTTCCGGGTTGGGCTGGACCTGGTAGCTGATGGTCAGGCCCAGCTGGGAACCGTCACCGAACAGTTCCTGGAAGATGGGCAGATCATGGGGCGTTGAGATGATAAGGATATCCCGGATTCCGGCCAACATCAGCACCGACAGCGGGTAGTAGATCATCGGCTTGTCATACACCGGGATGAGCTGTTTGCTTATCACCTTGGTGAGGGGGTACAGCCTGGTGCCGGAGCCTCCTGCCAGTATGATTCCTTTCATAACAATGTCGATCGGTTAGAAAATTTTTCTGGTAGTCTTTGCGTATAATTCGGTATAACGGTAGACTGATGGGAATTTTGCACGGAACCGCCAGTGAATATAACAGTCTTTGAGAAAAAGGGAATGAAAAATGGCCGACCGGACCCCCGCCTGCTTCAAGGCTTACGATATACGAGGAAGGGTTCCCGTCGAACTCGATGCTGACATGGCCGAGCAGATCGGCCGCCTGTTCGCCGAGCTGTTCAAGCCGTCGCGGGTGGTCGTCGGCCACGACATCAGGCTTTCCAGCCCGGAATTGACCGGGGCGCTGGCGGCCGGGCTGAACCGGATGGGGGCCGATGTGCTGCATCTCGGACTGTGCGGAACCGAGGAAATCTACCATGCTGCGTTCAGCATGGTCGCCGCCGGCGTCGACGCAGGGATCATGATCACCGCCAGCCACAACCCGGCCGACTACAACGGCATGAAGTTTGTTCAGCGCGGTGCCCGTCCGGTATCGGGAGACAGCGGCCTCAACGCTATCGGCGAACGGCTCGCCGCCGGACTGATACCCGAACCGGTTTCAAAACCGGGCGGTCAGCAGCGGATCGCCGACAAGTCGGCCTATATCGACCATCTGCTCAGCCACGTCGATCCGCGGACGCTGCAGCCGATGAAGATCGTTGCCAACAGCGGCAACGGCTGCGCCGGGCCGGTGGTCGACCTGCTCGAAAAACGGCTGCCGGTGGAATTCGTCAGGCTGCACCATCAGCCTGACGGGACCTTCCCGAATGGCGTGCCGAATCCGCTGCTGGAGCAGAACCGGAGCGAAACCGCGACGGCCGTCAGGGACAGCCGGGCCGATTTCGGCATTGCCTGGGATGGAGATTTCGATCGCTGCTTTTTCTGGGATGAGCGGGGCAATTTCATCGAAGGCTATTACATGGTGGGGTTGCTCGCCGTGGAGATGCTCAGCCGCGAACCGGGCGCGAAAATCCTGCATGACCCGCGGCTGGTATGGAACACCCGGGAACTGGTGGAGCAGGCCGGCGGCGTGCCGATTGTGACCAGGACCGGACATGCCTTTATCAAGGAGCGGATGTGGCAGGAGAACGCGCTGTATGGCGGGGAGATGTCGGCCCATCACTATTTCCGCAATTTCGGCTGTTGCGACTCGGGAATGATTCCGTGGCTGCTGGTCTATTCACTGATGAGCCGCACCGGCAAATCCCTGTCCGAACTGATCGGCCAAAGGATTCAGGCCTACCCGGTGTCCGGGGAAATCAACTCGGTGGTTGATGATCCGGATGCGATTATCGAGGCCGTCGAGAAACATTTTTCCGGTGGTGCCAGAGAGACCGTGGACGGGCTCAGTATTGCGTTCGACGATTTTCGCTTTAATATCAGGAAATCCAATACCGAGCCCCTGCTCAGGCTCAATGTTGAAGCCAGGAGAAACGCGCGGCTGCTGAAGGAGAAGACCGGAGAGCTGCTGGCGATCATTCGCGGGTAGCGGATGCCGGGCGCGTCAGGTATGGGAACCCACAAGGAGACATCTATGACAACAGTCCAGCCGGTAATCTTGGCAGGGGGAACGGGAACAAGGCTATGGCCGCTGTCCCGCGAGATTTACCCGAAACAGCTGCTCTGCCTCACCGGGGAAAGATCGCTGCTGCAGACAACCGTCAGCAGGGTCGGTTCCATCGAGGGTGTCCGGGCGCCGATTGTGGTGGTCGGAGAGGAGCATCGATTCATCACCAAAAGCCAGATCGACGAACTGGCACCAACCGGGGACTACACGATCCTGCTGGAGCCGGTGGGGCGCAATACCGCGCCGGCGATCGCCGGCGCGGTGGAGTACGTGAACGGTCTTGCCGAAGACGGAGATGTGGTTTTTCTGGTGCTGCCTGCGGACCATCTGATCAGGAACGTCGATGCCTTCAATGATGCGGTGGCGACCGCTGCTGGAAAGGCAGCGGAAGGGGCCATCGTGACCTTCGGCATCAAACCGGATAGGCCGGAAACCGGTTACGGCTATATCGAGTGCGGGGACGGCGACCGGGTTCTGTCGTTCAAGGAAAAGCCGCAACGGCAGGTGGCTGAACAGTACCTGGCCGCCGGCAATTACTTCTGGAACAGCGGCATGTTCGCGTTCTCGCTGCAGACTTTCCGTTCCGAAATGGACCGCCATGCACCGGAAATAATCGCCGCAATGGCCGAAGCGGTGGCGACGGGAAGCAGGGACGGCAGGTTCTACCGGTTCGACAGCGAGGCGATGCAGCGCTGCCCCAGCGATTCCATCGATTATGCGCTGATGGAGCAGACCGACCGGGCGGTGGTGGTCGTAGGGTCCGACTTCGGCTGGAGCGACATCGGTTCCTGGCAGGCGCTGTACGAGGTTCTCGACAAGGACGGAAACGGCAACGTCTGCCAGGGTGACGTGATGATCGAGGACACCAGGAACTCGATGATCAGGGCCGAAGATCTGATGGTGGCGGCGGTGGGGCTGGAGGACACGCTGGTGGTGGAAACCGTCGATGCGGTTCTGGTTGCGCCGCTGTCGCGGTCCCAGGACGTGAAGAAGATCGTCGACAAGCTGAAACAGCAGGAACGGAACGAATTCAAGTTCCATCAGACGGTCTATCGTCCGTGGGGAAGCTACTCGGTACTCGCCGTTCAGCCGCGCTACCAGATAAAGAAAATAATCGTGAAGCCGCACGCCAAACTGTCGCTGCAGATGCATCACCACCGGCACGAACATTGGGTCGTGGTCAAGGGAGCCGCCATGGTTACCAACGGTGACCGGGAGATCCTGCTGCACGAGGATGAATCGACCTACATACCGGCCGGAAACGTTCATCGGCTGGAGAATCCGGGAGTCATCCCGCTGGAGTTGATCGAGGTGCAGATCGGCAGCTACCTGGGCGAAGACGACATCGTCCGCTTCGAGGATATCTACGGCCGGGAAAAATGAGGTTGGGGAAGCCGCCCGTCAGGGGGTGTCGTCTCCCTGCTGCTGCTGAAATCTTTTGAAGGCGTCCGTGTAGAGTCGGAAGATGCGCCTGCCCTCGGCCGACATCTTCACGAATTCGATGCCCGCGACATAGCGGCCGCCCTGCCTGCTTTTGTGGATGACGCGGCCGATCAGATCGATCAGGTCCTCTTCGAGGCCCACGGTGATCTCGAGCTCCGCCCCATCCGGCAGTTCATACGATGTCTCCATCTTCAGCCCGTTGAGGCTCACATCGAGCGTTCTGCCCATCGAGTACCTGCCTTCGGAGCCATCCGGTTCGATGACCAGATAGTCGAGCAAGTGAATGGAGTCCCATCTGATGAATTTACGTTTCTCGCCCTGCGTCATGAACTCTCCTCTCGTGCGGTTCCCCGTTTCAGACCTGCTTTGTCTGGGAACATCCTGCCGATGGCCGCTTCAGTGGCCGCTACGATGCCGCGTTCGGTGATCAGCGCGGTGACCAGCCTGGCCGGCGTCACGTCGAAACTGTAATTGACCGCGATGGTGCCGACCGGGGCAATGCTGATGGTTTCCATAGTACCATTTTTTGTGACGCCGGTGATAGTAGTAATTTCATCTCCGGACCTGATTTCTATGGGGATATCGCTTCCCCGGGACAGCTGCCAGTCGAAGGTGGAGGAGGGCAGGGCGACGTAGAACGGGATATCGTTGTCGTGTGCCGCCAGGGCCTTCAGGTAGGTGCCGATCTTGTTCGCCACGTCGCCGGTATAGGTGGCCCGATCGGTTCCGACGATCACCATGTCGACTTCGCCATTCTGCATCAGGTGGCCGCCGGCATTGTCGGTGATCAGGGAATGGTCGATGCCCTCCTGCAGCAGCTCCCAGCTGGTCAGCTTGGCTCCCTGGTTCCAGGGGCGGGTCTCATCAACCCACACGTGCAGCGCTATCCCGTCGTCGCGGGCTGCGTAGATCGGAGCGGTGGCGCTGCCGTAGTCGACGAAGGCCAGCCAGCCGGCATTGCAGTGGGTAAGGATGTTGACCGGTCTGCCCCCTTTTTTTTCGGAGATGGCTTTGATCAGTCCCTTTCCATGCTCGCCGATCAGGTTGCAGAAGCGGGCATCCTCGTCGGCTATCAGATTGGCGGCAGCAAACGCTTTCTCTTCAGCTGTCGACAAGTCCTCGCAATCGGCCACGGCGGCAGCGACCCGGTCGGCTGCCCAGGCCAGGTTGCGGGCTGTAGGCCGGGCGCTTTTCAACAATTCGGACGCCCCTTTGATATCTTCCTGGACGCGGCCGCTGCTCGCCTCGCGGACCGCCAGGTACATCCCGTAAGCGGCGGTGGCCCCGATCAGGCCGGCTCCGCGCACGAGCATGTCCCTGATCGCCGCATGGCAGTCTGCTGCACGCCTCAGCGATACCGTTGCAAACCGGTGGGGCAGCTGCCGCTGGTCGATGATCTCAATCGATCCACGGTCATCGGGGTTGGGCCAGATGGTTCGGTAATGGGTGCCGTTTACGATCATAACGTGCCTGTCTCGGGTCGATTCATAGCTTCGTTTATCACTGTCCGCCGTATCCAAACACGGCCGGCGCCGAACGTCAACCGTTCAGCGGTTCAACTGAATTGCCGTGAACGGCGTGAAATGCAGCCGATGGCTGAGCCGGCGCCGCACCTTGCCGCGTTCCGGAATATCGAAACAACTAACATCATATCAGCAGGTTGTGCAAAGGGGGGAGAGATTAGTGAAGACTCACTTCAGAAAAAATATTGAATATCATTCCAACCATGTTATGATCATCTACAATATTTACAAATATATTACAAATATGTAATTTCTGACCGTACGGACCTGTCGAAATCATAGCGTGGAGGAGACTGATGAACAAAGCGGATACGGCTTTTATCCTGGTGTCGGCGGGGCTGGTCCTGCTGATGACCCCGGGCCTGGCGCTTTTTTACGGGGGTATGGTGCGGGGCAAGAATGTGCTCGGTACGATCATGCAGAGCCTGTTCATGATCTCACTGATTTCGATCGAGTGGGTCTACCTGGGATATTCGATGTCCTTCGGGCCGTCCATAGGGGGCTTCGTCGGCGATCTGTCCTGGTTCGGTCTCAACACGGTGACCTCGGCACCCAGTCCCGATTATGCCACCACCATTCCGCAGAATGTGTTCATGGTCTATCAGTGTATGTTTGCCGTCATCACTCCGGCGCTGATTACCGGCGCTTTTGCCGAGCGGGTCAAGTTCGTGCCGTTCATCATATTTTCGGTTCTGTGGGCGGTCTTCGTCTATAACCCGGTGTGCCATTGGATCTGGAGCAGCAGCGGCTGGCTCGGAGGCCTCGGTGTGATGGATTTCGCCGGCGGTCTGGTGGTGCATGCCACCTGCGGCATGGCGGCACTGGCGGGGGTTCTGGTTATCGGCCCGAGAAAGGGATACGGCAGGACCAATTTTATGCCCCACAACCTGCCGATGACCGTTATCGGAACCGGATTGCTCTGGTTCGGCTGGTTCGGATTCAACGGCGGGTCGGCGCTGGCGGCCGACGAGATCGCCGCGGTGGCATTCGTGGCGACCCATTTCGCGGCGATGGCCGGTATGGCGATGTGGGTGGCGCTCGAGTGGAAATTTCAGGGCAAGCCCACTACCCTCGGCGCAGCATCGGGAGCAATCGCCGGCCTGGCGACCATCACCCCGACGGCCGGCTTCGTCGGCCCGAACGCTGCGGTGCTGGTTGGATTGATCGGCGGAACCTTATGCTATACCTTCGTGAGCATGAAAATGCGCTTCAGGCTCGACGATTCGCTCGACGTGGTCGGCATCCACGGGGTCGGCGGCCTGGTCGGGACCATCTGTCTCGGTCTGTTTGCCAGTACCGCGGTCAACCCCGGAGGTGTCGACGGACTCTTCCACGGCAATCCGGGCCAGCTCTTCTCGCAGACAATCGGGGCCGTGGTTGTGGGAGTCTATGCCTTTGCCGTCAGTTGGATCATCTTCAAGCTGATCGATGCGTCGGTCGGCCTGCGCTTGAGCGATGAGGCAGAGGTCGCCGGACTGGACTCCAGCGAGCATTCGGAGACGGCCTACAACTAGTCCCGCGGTGCGGAGGCGGACCGGCCCGCCCGCAACCGATCAACAACAGTCAGCAGTAGAAAGGAGTGTTATGAAAAAAATAGAGGCGATCATCAAACCCCACAAGCTGGATGATGTCAAAGAGGGGCTCAATGAGCTCGGAATCAAAGGGATGACCATTTCCGAGGTCAAGGGGTATGGCCGGCAGAAGGGGCACACAGAAATCTACCGCGGAGCCGAGTACGTTGTCGACTTCATCCCCAAGGTCAAGATCGAATTGGTGGTTCCCGCTGACATGGCCGATCAGGTGGTGGAAAAAATCCGGGCGTCGGCCAACACCGGCAAGATCGGCGACGGCAAGATCTTCGTGATGCCGATCGAGCGCGTCGTCAGGGTGCGCACCGGGGAAGAGAACCGGGATGCCGTTTGAACCGGATGGTTTCTCAGCTTAAGACCCAGAGCCAGGCCCTGGATGACCTCTGGTCCCAGGGATTGAGCGGGACTTCGCTGCTGCGCGACCACAGTGCGCTGGCAGACCGTTTTCTCCAGGACTGTTTCGAGGCGATCGACGATCCCGACAAGGATGACAAGGTCGCGCTGATTGCACTGGGCGGCTACGGGCGCGGCGAACTGTTTCCCTTTTCCGATATCGATCTGATGATCCTCTTCAAGCCGGAAATCAGGAAGCGGGTCGGCGCCATCGCCGACGGTATTCTCTATCCCCTCTGGGACACTGGCTACGAAGTCGGACACGGGGTGAGAACCATCGATGAGTCGCTCAAGCAGGCGGCCGCCGATTTCATTTTCCAGGTCGCCCTGCTCGACGGCCGCCACATCGCCGGTTCTCAGCAATTGTTTGACGAGCTGATGCGGGTGTTCCGCAAGAAGATGATAGACGGCAACCGCCAGCAGTTCGTTGCGACCCTCAACGACTACAGTGAAGAGCGGCGCAGACGCTTCGGCAGTCATGGGTATCTGCTCGAACCCAATATCAAGGAGAGCAAAGGCGGCTTCCGGGACATCCAGTCGATGATCTGGGCGGCCAAGGTGGTGTTCGGCATCTCCACCTTCACTGAAATCGTCGATGCCGGATTCCTTCTGCCCAGCGAGGGCCGGCGGTTCGACGACGCCTTCAACATGCTGGTGAAAATCAGGAATCGCCTGCATTACATCAGCGGCAGGAAAAATGATCAGCTCTACTTCGAGCAGCAGGAGGAGATGGCCCACGCCTTCGGGTATGAGGGGTCCGACGCCGGCCTCAGTGTCGAACGGTTCATGCGTGACGTATACGGCCATCTGCGGACGATCTCGGTGGTCAACGACCTGTTCTTCGATCATGTCAACGAGGTGCTGGGACTGACCGATCACGGGGAACAGATCGGAGACCGGGAGCTGGAGGACGGCATAGAGATCAGGGGAGGGCGGATCCATCTGTGCGCCGGCGCCGACAAGCTCGAGAAAAAGCCTTACCTGCTGATGCGCACCTTCCTGGCGGCAGCCAAACACGGGCTGCCCGTTCATCACAGATCCAAGATGCTCATCACCGACAGCCTCGGCCTGATCAGCGCCAAAATGCGCTCGTCGCCGCGCATGGCCAAGCCGTTTCACGCCATTCTCGCACATTCGGGGGAGGTGCTGCCGGTGCTGGAAAGCATGCTCGAGACCGGCCTGATCGGCATGTACATACCCGAGTTCGCCCGAATCGATGCGCTCGCGCAGCACGACGTCTATCATATCTATACGGTTGACCGGCATTTGCTGCAGGCGGTCGTCGAACTCCACCGAGTCGTCGCTGAAGAGCCTGAAATTGCCGCCCTGGTTGAGCTTCAGCGGCCCTTCTTTGTGGCGGTGCTGCTCCATGATATCGGCAAGAAATCGGGACGGGATCATTCCGAGTACGGCGCCGAACTGGCGCGGGCCGTTGGCGAGCGGCTCTGCCTGGACAACCAGGAACTCGACCTCCTCCAGTTCCTGGTGCGTTATCACCTGTTCATTCCTGAAAATGCGCTCAGACGCGACCTGGAGGATCAGGCCTTCATCAAGCGGTGTGCCGAAACGATCGGGGACACCGGTAGGCTGGCGGCGCTGTACCTGCTGTCGGTCGCCGATTCACGGGCGACCGGTCCGTCGGCGTGGAGTGACTGGAAGGCGGTGCTGATGAAGGAGATGTTCTTGAAGGTGAGCGTGTATTTCGAGGTGGCAGCCGCCCAGGCGCACAGCCCGGCAGCCGTGGACCGCTACTACGAAGAGGGGGTGGCGTGGCTGCGCGAACAGGTTCACAACCTGGCGGAACAAGAGAGCGGGTTGAAAATGTCCGTCGACGACCTGGCCGGAGATTACCTGGCCAGCTTCACGCCGGAGACGGTTCTTGGCCACCTCAGGTACCATCGTGATCATTATCATGTGCTTCGCCAGCAGGCGCTGATGATCGCCGAAGAGTCGGGGGATCACTGGTCGGTGCTGGTTATGTCCACCGATCAGCCCGGCCTGCTGGCAAAGATCTGCGGGGTGATGACGCTCAACCAGCTAACCGTCGTCAATGCCCAGATCTTCACCTGGTGTGACGGGACGGTGGTCGATATGATCGACGTGAAGCCTGCCGAGCAGTTCGACTTTATCGAGTGCGACTGGTCGGCGCTGCAGGCTGATCTGAACCGCGCCATCTCGCACCGTCTGGGACTGGGCTACCGTCTCTACGAGAAACTCAAGCACAGTTACGGGCGCCGGCGCGATCTGCTGGGCGCCCACGAGTACCGGGTCGAGATCGACAACCAGGGATCGGACGACTACACGATCATCGAGGTGCATGCCGGGGATAAAGCCGGACAACTCTACCGGATAACCCAGACCATGGCCGATTTCGGTCTCAACATCCACAAGGCCTTTATCGCCACCGAGGTAGGCCAGCTTATCGATGTGTTCTACGTGCTTGATAATGAAGGGAATAAACTGAAAGACGGTGAATTCCAAAAGGAGGTTGTCAAGGGCTTGATGCACGCCATCGGGGCCGACCAGGAGGGGGATTGAAATGACAAATTTGTAATGAAAAGTATTTTTATAATTTTCTGCTTGCAAAAAATGTAACAAATTGGTAAAGGGTCTGAGACTGACTCGACAGCCAGTCGAACAGACATCGAAACAACCTTTTCACAGGGAGACAAGAGCAATGACAAGAGATGAAATAATGAGAATCATCGAGGAAAAAAACATTCATTTTTTCCGCCTCCAGTTCGTCGATATTCTCGGCCACATGAAGAACGTTGCGATTCCGCGCAGCCAGATCGAGAAGGCCCTCGACGGCAAACTCATGTTCGACGGTTCCTCCATCGACGGTTTCGTACGCATCAACGAGTCCGACATGTATCTCAAGCCGGACTATGAAACCTTCGTAATACTGCCCTGGAGGAATAAGCAGGGCATAGCGGCCGCCCGTATCATCTGCGATATCTACAAGAGTGACGGAACCCCGTTCAAGGGGTGTCCGCGCGTGAATCTCAAGCGGGTTCTCGCCGAAGCGAAAAAGATGGGATTCACGATGAACGTCGGTACCGAGTGCGAGTTTTTTCTGTTCGAGAAGGACGAGGAGGGTGTCCCGACCACCATTACCCAGGATGTAGCCGGGTACTTCAGCACCGATCCCGACGACAAGGCCAACGACTGCCGCCGCGAGATCATCGAGACTCTCGAGGCCATGGGCTACGAGATCGAGGCATCGCACCACGAGGTCGCCGAGGGACAGCACGAAATCAACTTCAAGTACGCCGACGCCATCACCTGTGCGGACAACACCATCACCTTCAAGTGGGTGGTCAAGACCATTGCCGCCAAGTACAACCTGCACGCGACCTTCATGCCGAAACCGATCTTCGGCATCAACGGCTCGGGCATGCACACCAATCAGTCGCTGTTCAACCTCGACGGCACCAACGCGTTCTACGATGAGAAGGGCAAGCTCGAGCTTTCCGATGTCGCCTACAAATACATCGCCGGCATCCTCAAAAACGCCCGTGGATTTGCCGCCGTCACCAATCCGCTGGTCAACTCCTATAAGCGTCTGGTACCCGGCTACGAGGCCCCGGTCTATGCCGCCTGGTCGGCCGCTAACCGTTCGGCGCTGGTGCGCATCCCGGCCGCCCGCGGCCTGTCAACCCGTACCGAGGTCCGCTGCCCGGATCCCAGCACCAACCCCTACCTGGCGCTGGCCATGATGCTGAACTCAGGGCTTGACGGCATCAAGAACGACCTGCCGGTTCCCGATTCGGTCGACGAGGACATCTTCGAGATGACTGCCAAGCAGATGGACGACGCGGGCATCATCGTGCTGCCCGGCAGCCTCAGAGAAGCGATCGAGGAATTGAAGGCAAACCCGATCGCCAAGGAGACCCTCGGCGCCCATATTTTCGAGAAATACATCGAAATGAAGGAAGCCGAATGGGATGATTACCGCTGTGCGGTAACCGAATGGGAACTCGATACCTACCTGGGCGTCTACTAAATCCGCCGATATTCTGCCACGTAATACTCCCGGCGGTAAAGGCCCGTATGTCACCCGACATACGGGCCTTCTTGGTCTGGCAGGCCCCCTCCTGCCTGCCGGCCTGTCTGTTGGTCTTGCCAATTGCTGCGGGACGCATTAACCTGGACCTACGGTAAAACATCCTGGTTTTACCTGGACAATCGAGAATGGAGCCAGTCAATGATCCCGGGCCATGAGAAAACGCACCTACCAGTACCGTGACCAGTCCCTGGCGGCGACCTTTGCCGGAATCATCAGGGACAACGACTGGGAGCAGAAATACGACCAGTACCGGGTGTTCGCCAAGTGGCGCGGTCTGGTCGACGCGGATACGGCCAAACATGCGCGCCCCTGCAAAGTGGTCAAGGACGTGCTGTGGCTGGAGGTGGACAATTCGGCCTGGATGCAGCAGCTGCAATTCAGCAAGGTCGCGCTGCTCGACGCCCTCAACGAATTCCTGCGAGTTTCCTATTTTTCAGATATCAGGTTCTTGGTGAAGAACGGACCTGACCGGGAGTCCGGGGATAAAAAAAAGCCCCCGCTCCGGACCCCGCCATCGGCCGCCGAGATCGAGCGGTTCGAAAAACAGGTCGCGTTTATCGAGGACGACACGGTACGCGAAGCGCTGACCAGGTACTGGTACGTGTCCCGCACCGTCCGCGGAAACCGGTAGGTTGGAGCGGCCGTATTCGCCGGATCCTGCTTGACGGGTTCTGAAAACGAGGTATTGTCTGGCCTGAAATATGCTGGGAAAACCGCGATAAACCAACCAGCCCGAGCTGACCGGTGATCCGATGATATACAAAGACGTTCTCGAGTCGATTGGCAATACACCGCTGATAACCATCAACCGCCTCAATACCAACCGGAAGGTAACGGTGGTGGGCAAGCTGGAATCGAGAAATCCCGGCGGATCGGTCAAGGAGCGTATCTCCCTGTCCATGATCGAGGCCGGTGAGCGTTCCGGCGAGCTGAAGAAAGACAGTATCGTGCTCGAGGCCACCAGCGGCAACACCGGCATCGGCCTGGCCATGGTCTGTGCCGCCAAGGGGTACCGCTGCATGCTGGTGATGCCCGAGTCGGCCTCCGTCGAGCGGCGCAAAATCATGCAGGCCTATGGCGCCGAAATCCTGCTGACGCCGGCGGCGCGGGCCACTGACGGCGCCATCGAGAAGGCCTATTCAATGGTCCGCGAGTTTCCCGACCGCTATTTCCTGACTGACCAGTTCAACAACGACGCCAACTGGCAGGCCCACTATTACAAGACCGCCCCGGAAATCTGGGAGCAGACCGACGGCAGGATCACCCATCTGGTGGCGACGCTCGGCACCTCGGGAACCATCATGGGGCTGTGTGCGTGGTTCAAGGAATTCCAGCCACAGGTGCGGGTGATCGCGGTGGAACCGCATCTCGGCCATCGCCTGCAGGGGCTCAAGAACATGAAGGAGTCCTATAAGCCGGGTATTTTCGACAAATCGGCGCCCCATGAGATCGTCAACGTCGATGACGGCCGGGCCTTTGATACAGCCCGCCAGCTGGCCCGCAGGGAGGGGCTGCTGGTCGGCATGAGCAGCGGCGCGGCGATGTGCGTGGCGCTGGATTATGCCCGCAGCCTCGATGAAGGGCTGATCGTCGCGATTCTTCCCGACGGCGGCGAGCGCTACCTGAGTACCGCTCTGTTTGCCTCCAGGGAGGTCCCCGCCGAGGAGAAAAAGTCCAGGCTCCGCCTCTTCAACACGATGAGCAAGAAGAAGGAGGTATTCCTGCCGCAGCGGGAGGGCGAGGTGACCTTCTATTCCTGCGGTCCCACCGCCTATGCGCCGGCCAACCTGTCGCTGTGCCGGCGGTTCGTTGTCGCCGACCTGATCGTCCGCTATCTCGAGGCGCGCGGCTACCGGGTAAATTCATACATGAATTTCACCGACCTCGACGACAACACGATCAACGGGGCGGAAGAGGCCGGCATGGAGCTGAAGACCTTCACCGAGCGCTACATCGATTCCTTCTTGTCGGACATCCACACGCTCGGCGTCAGGGACGCGACCGGCTACCCGAAGGCATCCGAGCATGTGCAGGACATGATCGAAATCAGCCACCAGCTGGTGCACAAGGGCTATGCCTACGAGAAGCACGGCTCGATCTATTTCGATATCTCCAAGTTTCCCAGGTACGGCAGATTGTCGGGCGTAGACCTGTCGAAAATCCAGCTCGGGAAAACGGTGGACCTCGACGATTACGAGAAGGACAACCCGCGCGATTTCACCCTGCTCAAACGTTCGACGCTGGCCGAACTGAAGAAGGGCATCTTCTATGAAACCGACTGGGGCAGCGTGCGGCCGAGCTGGCACATCGAATGCTCGGCGATGTCCACCGGCTATCTCGGGGAGACAATCGATATTCACACCTCCAGCCGCGATCTGATGTTCCCCCACCATGAAAACGAAATCGCCATTTCCGAATCGCTGACCGGCAAGCCGCTGGCCAGGTACTGGTTGCATTCGGAACTGCTGCTGGTCGACGGCAAGAAGATGAGCAGCGAGAACCACAATGTGGTCACGCTCAAGGACCTGCTGGCCAGGGGCTTCACCGGCCGCGAGATCCGCTTCCTGCTGCTCTCGGTCCAGTACCGCAAGCCCATCAACTTTTCGATCAAGCGGCTCGAGAACGTCCGCACCGCGCTCAGGCGGCTCGATGAATTCACTTCCAAGCTCCTCTGCCTGCCGCCCGGACGCCCGCACCCCGAGGTGACCGCCTATGTGTCGGCGATGGAGGACCAGTTCTTCACCGCCATGGATGACGACCTCAACGTGTCGCTGGCGATGGCCGCGATCTACACCTTCATCAAGAAGGTCAACCCGATCCTGCAGGTCAATCATCTCGACCGCGACCAGAAAGACTATATCGTCGAAAAGCTCAACGTCATCAACCAGGTGCTGAAGATATTCAAGCTGCAGGGGTGCCCGCTGGAACCGGAGATCGATGCGCTGATCCAGTTGCGCGAAAAGGCGCGGGTTGAAAAAGACTGGCAGACCGCTGACTCCGCCCGCGACGAACTGGCCGAAAGGGGTATCGCCGTAATCGACACGGCCAACGGCCCGATCTGGAAACGTGTCGCCGAAACAGAAGATGAATAGGCAACCAGAGCAGCCCCTGTGAACGGGGCCTGCCACGTAAACGGGCTTGATTTTTAACCGGGTTTTAGTATTATACGCCTCTCAAAATCTCTTTGCACACCACCATGCGCCCGTAGCTCAGCAGGATAGAGCAACGGCCTTCTAAGCCGTGGGTCCGGGGTTCGAGTCCCTGCGGGCGCGCCAGTAAAATCAAAGGGTTCGGGAATTTTCATGAAACCCTTGATTCTTTCGGTATCATGCCGGTATCATGCGGCGTGATTTTTTGCCCATCAGAGTGAGCCTGGCATTGCGCCCGCTCGCGTGTGAGGGCGTAGGTGAAGGGTAAGGGGTGCTGCTGGTAAAACGGGTGCTGCTCGCGTCAATCGTTCAATATAGGGCATCCTCCGCAGTCCTGGGTGTGATTTCGGGTGATCACTTCATCCAGTACCGATCCCGCTGATCAATCAACCATCGCTCCAAGTCATCAGACATCGCCATCCATTTCCGGCTTTGGCCTATCTTGAAGGGAAACAGACATAATGTCTGACAGATAACGGATCACCCCAACTCCTGTTAAGATAAATTACAACAGCACGTTGTGATAATTCTCAAACACGGAGGGACGCCATGGGGAAGAATCTGCGCACTAAATTTGTCGGAATGGATGTTCATCAAAATTCAATTTCTATCGCTCT
>JAJDNR010000029.1 GCA_022340565.1 Desulfofustis sp. | reverse complement strand
GTCGTTAAATCTAACTAGAGGGAGATAGCGTATGAAACGAAAAGCAGCGTTATTGGCGGCTCTGAGCCTTGGTTTTGTAATGACAGCCAGTTCTGCAGCACTCAGTTGTGACAAAACCACCTTCGTAACCATCGGCACCGGCGGAGTCACCGGGGTTTACTACCCGACCGGCGGCGCCATCGCCCGGCTGGTCAATCAGGGCAAGAAGGAGCATTGCATCCGGGCGTCAGTGGAAAGCACCGGCGGTTCCGTGTACAACCTCAATGCCATCGCCTCCGGCGAGCTCGATATGGGTGTTGCCCAGTCGGATTGGCAGTATCATGCCTATAACGGCACTTCCAAGTTCGAGGAAAAGGGACCCAACAAGGATCTGCGAGCCGTTTTCTCGGTTCATGCTGAGCCTTTCACCGTTGTCGCCAGGGCCGATTCCGGCATCAAGAATTTTGAAGACCTCAAGGGCAAGCGCGTCAACGTCGGGAATCCCGGCTCAGGTCAGCGCGGCACCATGGAAGTCCTGATGGACGCACTCGGCTGGAAGATGGATGACTTCAAACTCGCCTCCGAGCTCAAGCCTGCCGAGCAGTCCCAGGCATTGTGCGACAACAAGATCGATGCATTCGTCTATACCGTCGGTCACCCGAACGGCTCCATCAAGGAAGCCACCACCTCCTGTGACGCCGTCCTGGTAAATGTCACCGGCCCGGTGGTCGACAAGCTGGTTGCCGACAACCCATACTACCGGTATGCAACGATCCCGGGCGGCATGTACCGCGGTACCGATGAGGATGTGAAGACCTTTGGTGTGGGTGCGACGTTTGTCACCTCCGCCAAGGTGCCTGATGAGGTAATTTACGTGGTCGTTAAATCCGTATTCGATAATTTCGAGGATTTCAAACAGCTGCATCCGGCATTCGCGAATCTGAAGAAAGAGGAAATGGTAAAGGACGGTCTGTCCGCACCCCTCCACGACGGAGCAGCAAAGTACTATAAAGAAGTCGGTCTGATCCAGTAGGCCTGCCATGTAGAGGGCATCAAGGTTGTGTGCATCGATTCCGGTGCGCACAACCTTTTTTTTATCATTGACCTGGGTTCATGCCGTTCTGTAGCTCCGTCTGATCCGCGTTCGAATCGAGGCTTGACGGCGGACCGGTCAGGCTGTCCACCCGGAGGTCAGACAGCAGAGCGCGGTGAAGCACCTCTGTAACCGCTCCTCCGTATTTCATGACTGTCGAACAGGAGTCGCACCATGACAAAACCGATCGAGAAACATCTGCCGGAGAACCCTGCGCAGGATATGGTCGCCGAGGTCGATACCGGGGCCCGAAACCCAAAGGGGGCGATATCCAAGCGCGTGCTGTTCTACGTACCGCTCGCGTGGACGCTGTTTCAGCTGTGGTACGCGTCACCGCTGCCGTTCATGCTGAACTTCTTCGTCCTCAACTCGACGGAGGCGCGGGCGATTCACCTGGCGTTCGCGATATTTCTCGCCTACACGGCCTTTCCCACCTTCAAGTCTTCGCCGAAGAGCTTCATTCCATTCCAGGACTGGGTTATGGCCCTGGTTGCGTCGTTCTGCTCAGCCTATATTTTTCTTTTCTATTCTGCCCTCGCCCAGCGCCCCGGTGACCCGACCACCCTCGATCTTGTTGTTGCCGTGATCGGCCTGATCCTGCTCCTCGAGGCCACTCGCCGGGCCCTGGGCCCGCCCCTGATGGTCGTTGCCGCGATCTTTCTGATCTACACATTTTTCGGCCAGTATATGCCCGAGGTCATCGCCCACAAGGGGGCGAGTCTGACCAAGGGTATGACCCACTACTGGCTGACCACCGAAGGTGTGTTCGGAGTCGCGGTGGGGGTGTCGACCGGCATGGTGTTCATGTTCGTGTTGTTCGGCTCACTGCTGGAATCGGCAGGGGCCGGCAACTATTTCATCCGCACCGCCTTCGCCGGACTCGGCCATATGCGGGGCGGACCGGCCAAGGCCGCCGTGGTGTCATCGGCGATGACCGGGCTGGTTTCAGGTTCCTCGATCGCCAACGTAGTCACCACGGGTACCTTTACGATTCCACTGATGAAAAAGGTCGGGTTTACGCCTGAGAAAGCCGGAGCAGTCGAGGTCGCATCCTCCACCAACGGGCAGCTCACCCCGCCGGTCATGGGCGCGGCCGCGTTCCTGATGGTCGAATATGTCGGCATCTCCTATATCGATGTCATCAAACACGCGTTTCTGCCGGCCATCATCTCCTATATCGCGCTGGTCTATATCGTCCATCTCGAGGCCTGCAAGATGGGCCTCAAGGGGCTGCCCAAGCGTAAAGCCAAAACCCTGGCCCAGAGCCTGCTCACCTTTGTGAGCACGGTGCTGCTGCTGATCGTCATCGGCGCGGCGACCTATTACGGGCTTGGCTGGATCAAGGTTGCGACGGGCGGCGCGGCGATCTGGATCATAACGGTCATGCTCTTTGCCGCCTACCTGGTGCTGCTCTATCTGGCCTGCCGGGTCCCGGAACTGGAGATGACCACCGAAATCAACGAATTGCCGCCGCTCGGCGAGACCGCCCAGGCCGGCCTCTACTTCCTCCTGCCCATCGTCGTGCTGATGTGGTGCCTGACTGTGGAACGGCTGTCCCCGTCGCTGTCGGCGTTCTGGGCGACGGTGCTGATGATCGTCATCGTGCTGACGCAGCGGCCGCTGAAAGGTATCATGCGGAAGGCCGCGGGCGATGATTACAGTTTTGTCCAGGGGTGGAAGGATCTGATCAGCGGTCTGGTGTCGGGCGCCAAGAACATGATCGGTATCGGCGTGGCCACGGCCGCCGCCGGCATCGTGGTCGGCACCGTGACACTTACCGGGATCGGGCTGGTCATGACCGAATTCGTGGAATTCATTTCCGGCGGCAACCTGGTGCTGATCCTGCTTTTCACCGCCGGTATCAGCCTGCTGCTGGGCATGGGACTGCCGACAACGGCCAACTATATCGTGGTGTCGACGCTGATGGCACCGGTCATCGTCAGCCTCGGCGCCCAGAACGGACTGATCGTGCCGCTGATCGCGGTGCACCTGTTCGTGTTCTATTTCGGCATTCTGGCTGACGATACGCCGCCGGTGGGACTGGCCGCATTTGCCGCGGCCGGCATATCGGGCGGGGATCCGATCCGCACCGGTATTCAGGGCTTCGCCTATGACATCCGCACGGCGATTCTTCCGTTTATTTTCATCTTCAACACGGAACTGTTGATGATCGGCATCGGCTCACCGCTCCATTTCATCGTTGTGGTCAGTGCGGCGGTGGTCGCGATGCTGGTCTTCGCGGCCGCCACCCAGGGGTACTGGCTGACCAGGAACCGTATCTGGGAAACCGTAGCTCTGCTGGCGGTCGCGTTCACGCTGTTCCGGCCCGGATTCTTCTGGGACCAGATCTATCCCGAGCTCAATGTGCTGCCGGCGCACGATCTCGAGAAGCTCGTCGGGCAGATGCAGCCCGGTTCGCAGCTGCTCATGGAGGTCAAGGGAGAAAAGATGAACGGCACCGAATTCACGATGATGGTGATGCTGCCGGTGGGCGACGAGCCGACCGCTGCCGAAAAGATGAAGGCGATCGGTTTTGAAACCAGGGAGGAAGACGGCAGGCAGTTCATAGACAACGTGGTCTTCGCGAGCGCCGCCGAAAAGGCCAGACTCGATTTCGATCAGGAGATTCTGTATGTTCTGACCCCCAACGACCGGCCGCCCAAACAGCTGATGTTCATTCCCGCATTGCTGCTGCTCGGCCTGATCTGGTATATGCAGAGAGGAAGGATAAAGAAGGCCGTAAAGGTTGCAGCCGGTGCATGATTGGCTGATCATGGATCGCTGATCCGAGGCGCATAACCGGGAGGAGACTCGATGATAAAGAAGATAATGGTGCCGCTGGCATTTTCGAAATACTCGATGGGAATTCTCGACTATGCAGCCGATATTGCCGGGTTGATGGAGGCCGAGATCCATGTGGTCACCGTGATCAGCGACCGGGATCTCGAAGCGGTGAGCAAGATCACCTCGTTCGGCTACAAGGTCGACGCCGAACACTACATGAAGGTGGTCAAGGAGGAGCGCCGCAAGAAACTGGCAGAGATGACGAATCACCTGACTCTGCCCGATGAACGGGTCTCCTTCACATTTCTGGTCGGCGATCCGACCGGCGAACTGCTGCGCTACGTGGTCGAAAACGATATCGATGCGGTGGTGATGGGCGTCAAGAACCGCGACATCTCGCATATGTTCACCGGCTCGGTGGCGGAGCGGATGTTCAGGAAATGCCCGGTTCCGGTCATTTCATACCGCGGCGAGGACATCGCCGAGCGGTTGCGGAAACGGGTTTACAAGGACATTATCGATCATTGAGCGGACAGCCATGGCAGTCAACGAATCGGAGGAGAGGCTCAGCCTCTCCTTTTTTTCTTAACGCACCTGCAGATAAATCCCGCTTTCAGCGGACTGGTTTACACCTGTCCGCTGAAAGCGCATGGCGGAGGACTGAGTCGACTGCAGTCTTCGGCCTCCACCCGAAATGAAGAGGTCTCAGATGCCAACTGAAATATATCTGATCGACGGGAGCGCCTTCATTTACCGGGCCTTTCACGCCCTCGCTCCGCTGACCAATGCCGAAGGGTTTCAGACCAATGCGGTGTTTGGTTTCGTCAATATGGTCAACAAGCTGATCAGAGAGAAGCGGCCGTCGCACGTGGCGGTCGCCTTCGACAGCCGGGGCAAGGTGTTCAGGCACCAGATGTACCCGGAGTACAAGGCCAACCGGCCGCCGATGCCAGACGAACTGGCCGGCCAGATACCGTATATCAAGGAGGTCGTCAAGGCGCTCGGGCTGGCCTGCTTCGAAGAGCCCGGGATCGAGGCCGACGATATCATCGGCACCGCTGCGGAGGCGCTGCGCAGCAGGGGTGTGCGGGTTGTCATCGTGTCCGGAGACAAGGACCTGCTGCAGCTGGTGGACGAGCGAACGACGATGTGGGACCCGATGAACGACCGGGTCATGGACCGTGAGGCGGTGAGGGCCAAATACCAGGTCGGCCCGGAACGGCTGCTCGACTGTTTCGCGCTCATCGGCGATGCGTCGGACAATGTGCCCGGGGTGCCGGGCGTCGGACCGAAGACCGCGGCGAGGCTGATCCAGGAATTCGGTTCGCTGGAGCAGCTGTACGAGCAGGTCGATACGCTGAAGCGGTCGAAGATGAAGGACCGGCTGATCGAACATCGGGACGGCGCCTTCCTGTCACGGGATCTGATCAGGTTGAAGACCGACGTGGAGATCGCCACCGATCCGGACCGTTATCGACTGGCTGACCCGGACCGCGACAGACTCGCCGAAATTTACACGAAACTCGGGTTTACCACGCTGCTGAAGGAGCTCGACAACCCGGCCAGGCGCGTGCCCACCGACGGATTTGAGCTGGTGGACCGCGTCGAGGATCTCGCCGTTCTGGCGGAAAAACTGGCGGGTGCCTCGCTGCTCGCGGTGGATACCGAGACGACCTCGCTTGACAGCCGTCATGCCGAGCTGGTGGGCATCTCGCTCAGTATCGCACCGGAGCAGTGCTGGTATATTCCCATCGGCCATCGCAGCCCGGACGGCAGTCTTGCCGACGGGCAGATTCCGGCGGACCGGGCGAGACAACTCCTGGCCCCGCTTCTGACCAGCCCGGAGCTGCCCAAGCTCGGCCATAATCTGAAATACGATTACGCGGTATTAAAGCACGGATTCGGCGTTGAACTCGGCGGCAGGCTGCTGGACACGATGATTGCCGCCTATCTGGCCGAACCGGCGCACCGCTCGTTCAAACTCGACGATCTGTGCCTCGGGCTCGGAGTCAAACTGACCCCGTATAAGGAGGTGACGGAGGGGGACACGCGTGAAGACGCCTTCGCCTATGTGCCGATCGATAAAGCCTGTACCTACTCCTGTGAAGACGTGCATGGCGCCATGCTGCTCTGGCAGCACTACCGTCCCCTGCTCGAGGAGAGTGATCAGACGGCCCTGTTCAACGACGTGGAGATGCCGCTGGTGCCGATTCTCGAAGGGATGGAGGCGGACGGCATCAGGCTCGACCCGGACCACCTGGCGATGCTGGCTGATGAGTACCGCACCAAACTCGAAGCCAAGGAAGCCCAGATCTATGCACTGGCAGGCCGAGAGTTCAACATCAACTCCCCCCAGCAACTCGGCGCAATTCTCTTCGAAGAGCTGGGACTTCCCCACGGCCGCAAGACCAAGACCGGCTATTCCACCGACATCAAGGTACTTGAACGGCTCGCCGTCGATCACGACCTGCCGGCGCTGATCATCGAATACCGGAATCTTGCCAAACTGCTGACCACCTATGTCGACAAACTCGGCCAGATGATCGATCCGCAGACCCACCGGGTGCACACCTCATTCAACCAGACGGTGACGTCCACCGGCAGACTGTCGAGTTCCAACCCCAACCTCCAGAATATTCCTATCCGAGGCGAAGAAGGGGCCCGCATCAGGGAGGCGTTCGTGCCGGAGCGCGGCAGGATCTTTCTGTTCGGCGATTATTCGCAGATCGACCTGCGCGTGCTCGCCCATTACTCACAGGACCCGGCGTTGATAAAGGCGTTCAGGGCCGGGGACGATATCCATACCAGGACCGCTGCGGAAGTCTTCTCGGTGTCGCCGCTGCTGGTGACCTCGGAGATGCGCCGGGTCGCCAAGAGCATCAACTTCGGCATCGTCTACGGCATGTCCAGTTTCGGGCTCTCGAACCAGCTGCGGATCAGCCGCCGGGAGGCGTCGCTGTTCATCGAACGTTATTTCAACCTGTACAGCGGCGTGAAGCGGTTCATGGAAGAGATTGTCGCCCGGGCCCGGCGGGACGGTTATGTGACCACCCTGCTGAATCGAAGGAGGTACCTGCCGGAGATCAACGCGACCAACAAGATGCGGAGAGAATTTGCCGAACGGGCGGCGCTCAACACACCGATCCAGGGGACTGCGGCTGATATCATCAAACTGGCGATGGTGCGTGTTGCCGAGCTGCTCGCCCATGAGAAGCGTTCGTGCAGGATGCTGCTGCAGATCCACGACGAACTGGTCTTCGAACTCACCCCGGAAGAGTGCGACCGCCTGAAGCCGCTCATCCAGCGGGCCATGGAGCAGGCCATGGAACTCGACGTACCGCTGGTGGTGAATATGGAAACCGGCGCCAGTCTGGCAAAGTAGCGGCGAGAATGGGGCGGGGACAGACTTGAAGTCTGTCCCATACATCAACAGCTGCTAGGGACGATCCTCCATTACCACGAAGGGCCGTTCGACGATGCCCTGGTAGATCTGGCGGGGCCTGCCGATTTTGTTGTTTTCCTTGTCCATGTGCATTTCCTGCCAGTGAGAGATCCATCCGGGCAGTCTGCCGAGCGCGAACATCACGGTGAACATGTTGGTGGGTATGTTCATCGCGCGGTAGACGATGCCGGAGTAGAAATCCACGTTCGGGTAGAGGTTCCTCGACACGAAGTAGTCATCCCTGCTGACCCGGTACTCGAGCTCCTGGGCGATGTCGAGCAGCGGGTCTTTTATCTGCATGGTGTCGAGGATCTGGTGGGTCACGTCCTTGATGATCTTGGCCCGCGGGTCATAGGTTTTGTAGACCCGGTGCCCGAACCCGGTGAGCCGGTAGGGGTTGTCGGGATCCTTGGCCATCTTGATGTATTTGTCGAAGTCGCCGTTGTCCGCGTAAATCGCCTCGAGCATTCTGATGACGGCGACATTGGCTCCTCCATGCAGCGGTCCCCACAGTGCTCCGACGCCTGCGGATATGGACGGATACAGTCTTACCCCGGAGCTGCCCACCAGCCGCACCGTCGAGGTCGAACAGTTCTGTTCGTGGTCGGCATGCAGGATCAGCAGCTTGTTCAGCGCCGAGACCAGCAGCGGCTCAACGTGGTATTCGATGTTCGGGCGGTTGAACATCATATTGAGGAAATTTCCGCAGTAGCACAGATCGGCGCGCGGGTAGACGAGCGGGTGTCCGATGCTCTTCTTGTATGAAAAGGCGGCGAGGGTCCTGATTTTTGACAGCAGCCGGGCGGTAGCGGTGGTGATGCCGCCGTACGGGTCCTCATCAAAATCCATTTCCGGGTAAAAATCGTGCAGTGAACCCACCATGGTCGACAGAATCGACATCGGCGACGAGTTGGGCGGAAAATGGTCGAAGAAATGGATCATATCCTCGTGGATCAGCGCGTATCGGGTCATGTCGTTCTTGAACTGATCAAGTTCCTTGGGGTTGGGCAACTCACCGGTGAGCAGCAGGTACGCCACCTCGACAAAAACGCATTTTTCAGCGAGATCCTCGATGTTGTAACCGCGGTAGCGGAGAATTCCCTTTTCCCCGTTGAGATAGGTGATGCCCGATTCGCACGAGCCGGTGTTCATGTAACCGCTGTCGAGCGTAATGTAGCCGGATTCCTTCAGCAGGTTCTTGATATCGATGGCTTTTTCACCGGTGGTTCCGATGATGACGGGTAGTTCATAGGTGTGCCCGTCAACGATCAGTTGTGCGGTCTTGCTGTTCATAATGTCCTCTTGTGCTGAATGGATTGATCGCTTGTCCATGCCCGTCCCGGTGCACACCGGACGGTAGATCATCGGCACATGCCCGGGGTTCAGGCCTGGGGTCGGTTCATCTCCAGACGATAAACCTGATCTGCCGTACGCGGCATTGATGGTTCAGACAGGTATTTACGCAGCCGAACAGCTGCGGCGGGAAAACGGTCGGGTTATCGTAAACCCTCCTATTATAATCGGAAACCTGGGTTTGAGCAAATTCTGTTTTGGCGTGACGGAGGACGGCGTCTACCGGGGAGCCGGTCCCCGGCGAAGGAGGGTGCAGGTTTAAACCTGTTTCCTGGGTTCATCTGAGGTCGAATTCCGGCAGCCGCATCCGTTCCGACGATCCATACATAGCGGCATAAGTTCAGGGCGCCCATTCGGGCAGGGCGCACGCCAGGAGCCGCCGGAGGAGCCTGTTAGCGCTGTGAGCAGGCACCGCAGCGAGCAACGCAGCGCGATGGGATGGAATGGACTTATGGTGCTCTGTATATTTGCCTGAATGGATGTTCGTAGTTATAGGTGTGAGCAATCGATGATAGATTGGAAACCATTCACCAACAGAAAGACGATCGATGATGACCGGACTGAAGGACGAACTGCACCGCCTCGATGTGAGCGTGCTCATCGAGTACTCCGTTCACGAGGCCGATAAAAGCAGAGCCCTGGCGGTATACGAACGATTCAGGAACAATCCCGCCGCCCTCAGACTCCTGCGGTGCTACTACGCCGATTTGCCGGAGGCCCGGGAGGAGATGGTCGTCGACCTCAAGGTAGCAGCGGAAAAGCAGGGCAGCATGCTCGCGGTCCTGCAGACTCCGGAGCGCGCATACCTGTACCTGCTCGCGGACGACCAGGCCGTTTTCCTGCAGGAGTACGCGGAAGGGCTCACCGATGCGTCGATCCTGAGTTATTTCGAATTCAGCAGTGCCGACGATTTTCGCAAGAAAACCGGGAGGGATCCGGCCAGGCTCCCGTCGCTGGCCGGTGATGGTTCAGATGCAGCCGCTACATGCGTGGCATGCGGGGTCAAGGCCGGCGAGTTTCATGTGCTCGGCTGCCCGGTCGAACCGTGTCCATGGTGCGAGTCCCAGTTGAGCCGCTGCAACTGCAGGTTCGAACAACTCGGGGTCGCCAGCATCGAAGACGACCATCAACTCGACCGTTTTGAGGAACTCCTCGAGGCCAAAGGACGGTTCCCTTTCAGCACGGAGCAGAACCCTTCATACCCCGTCGCCGGGGACGACCCGCCGCCCTGCGGGACCGAAAAAAAATAAGGGACAGACCCCGTTGCAGGGGGCTGTCCCTTGCCGTTTTCGGCACCTGAGCTTCGATTATTGCGGTGCCAGGTTCTTCAGGTATTTATAGATATCGGAATCAGACGACAGTACCAGCGAGGTATTTTTTCCGATAATCGAGGCATAGCTTTCCAGGGTTTTCAGAAACGCGTAGAACTCAGGATCCTGGCTGTAGGCATCGCCGTAGATCTTGGTCGCTTCGGCATCGGCCTTGCCGCGGATCTGCAGCGCGTCTTTGTTGGCTGTCGAGGTTATCTCCCTGAGTTCACGGTCGACGGTACCTAAAATCCGCGCCTTCTGTCCCTCACCAAGCGATCGTTTCTCGGCGGCGATCCTTTTCCGTTCCGAGATCATCCGGTCGTACACCCGTTCCCGCACCGATTCGATGTAGTTGACGCGCTTGAACATCACGTCGCGCAGTTCGATACCGTATTGCGGCATCGCCTTGGAGGCGATCTCGAGAATCTGGTCGGAGATGACATCGCGGCCCCGTTCCGGCTTGGTCCCCGGTTCCTGGTTTGACGGCGTCATGGTGTCGAGCGACCAGTCGGAACTGCGGATGATCTCGATCAGGTTGTTCTTGTTTACCATGTCGCGGACGGTGCCGCCGATGATGTCGTCGAGCAGCGACTGCGCCCGTGACTCGGTCCTCACCGCCTGCATGTATTTCAGCGCGTCGATGATCCGCCAGCGGGCGGTGACGTCGAGAAATACGAAGGTTTTGTCGTTGGTCGGAATCTGGTTCGGTTCTCCGTTCCAGATGAAGATCCGCTTGTCAAACTCATTGACCTGCTGCAGAAACGGAACTTTGAGGTAGAGTCCGGCTTCGGTTTTCGGCTCGCCTATCGGCTTGCCGAACTGGGTGATCATCACCTGCTTGCCCTCCTCGACGATATAGAAGCCGTCGTAGACGACAACAATTCCGAACAGGACCAGGCCGATCAGGAGAAAATTGGCTATTTGTTTCATGGTCTCTTCCTCCTTACTGAGCCTGTGGGGCCGGCTGGCTGTTTTTATGGAGATTGAGCAGCGGCAGCGGGCCCTGCTGTTCCTCGTCCATCACATAAATCGTCTCCACCTGGGGCAGCACCGACTGCATCGTCTCGAGATACATGCGCTGCCTGGTCACGTCGGGAGTGCTTTTGTACTCTTTGAGGATGTCCAGGAAGCGGGTCGTTTCACCCTGGGCGTTGTTGACCCGTTCCTTCGCATAACCGCGCGCCTCTTCGACGATTTTCAGCGCGTTGCCGCGGGCGGCCGGGATGACCCGGTTGTAGGTTTCCTCGGCCTCGTTGACCAGTCGCTTCATGTCCTGGTCCGCTTCGTTGACTTCGTTGAAGGCGGGCTTGACCTGGTCGGGCGGGTTGATGTCCTGGAACTGCACGGTGACGAGTTCGACACCGGCCTCGAGGAAGTTGAGCTGATCCTGCAGTTCATCCCTGACCGAGGCGGCGAGCAGGTCGCGGTTGCTCAGGACATAGTCGAAGTCCATGTTGCCGACGACCCTCCTGGTCACCGCTTCAGACAGATCGTGAACGGCCTGCTTGACGTCCTGCACTTTGTAAAGGTAGGCGATCGGGTCCCCGATGCGGTACTGAACGATCCAGGCGACGTTGATGACGTTCTTATCGGCGGTCAGCATAAGTGACTCCATATCGTACCCGCGGCTGTCCGACGACGACCTCTCGCCGGGGTAGCGGGTTCGGAAACCGAACTCCTGTTTCTGGATCTGGCGCACGTTGACCTTGGTCAGGTCTTCGATATAGGGAATTTTCAGATGCAGGCCGGGCTGGACGGTACGGTTGTATTTCCCGAATCGAAGCACCACACCGACTTCGTTGGGAGCAACCTTGAAGAACGACTGGTAGACCCCCTGAAAGAGGATGACCACCAGCGCCAGCACCAGGATTTTGGTGATGATCGAGGCCGGCGAGGGCGGTGTGCGCTTGGGCGGTTCACTGTCTCCGGGCTCCGGCGGTGGGCGCTTCCGCCTGCCTCCGTCGGAGAAGTAATCCTGGAGTTTCTTGATGAGTTGAGCGACAATCTCCTCGGGTGATTGCGGACGGTTCTTGCGTCCCCATGGAGGTTGTTGATCTTGGTCGGACATGAATGGCTCCATTCGATTTAGGCTTGATAATCAAAAAGCAGACTGTCATGCGATGACGGCCTGCCGTTCTAACCAGGAAAACTCATTATAGAAATAAGTACTGCTCATTACAAATCAAGCTGCATACCTTAATCCAACCGGGTCAAATAGACAAGGTTGTGTTGTCTAATCCCGATCATCTGCCCAGAGCCAGGTTCCAGCAGGTAAGGACCGCAAATATGGCGGCAAGCAGGCCGATGTTCTGGATGAAGCCAGATTTTCTGAGCCGTGCAATCGGCAGTACGGCAGCGCCGAGCCCGTATAGCAGACCTGCCAGCAACCCAAAGAGATGAGCTCCGAGATCGGTTTGTACGCCTGAACTGCCGAGCATCGCCAGCAGCGCCGCCCCGGCCAGAAACGGTATCAGCATCTCGATGGTAAAGCGTTTGTAAACGAGGATGCGGTGCGCCGACAGCATGCCGATCATCGCGAACACGGCGGTGGAAAAGCCCACGGAAAGATGTCCGGGGCCATGCAGCAGCGCGTTCCAGTAGTTCGCGGTGGCAGAAGCCGCGACCAGCAGCAGCAGACCGATTCCGGCCCCGTTGATCTGCAGGAAATAGTGCAGCAGAAAGCCGCCGATAAGCACGTTTCCGGACAGGTGCGAGAAATCGGCGTGCAGACTCAGGGCGGTAATCAGGCGAAAGGTTTCACCGTTTTTGAGGATCGCAGTGCTGTCCGCGGCGCCACGTGAAAACCAGATCGATTCGTAGTCAAACGGTCCGGTCACCGCGTAAAAGGCGGCCATCACCGCCATCAGCAGCAGTGCCGGGAGCGGTGAGGACAGCGGTTCCACCGAAATATCGAGCGGTGGCGGCGGCCAGTTCCGGTTTTCCCGGAAATAGGCGTCGATCTGGGTGGCGGCTTCGCGCTCCAACGCCTCCGCGACCACGATCGTTGCGGAACCGTCGAGGGAGCGTTCGACACGGTGCGGGATGCGCTTGGCGGAAAGCACCAGCGAACAGGTGTCGACGACCATCATGTCGTGCGAGGAAAAGACGACCCGTTCCTGTTCACCTGCTCCGGTTCCCATAGGCTTGCCAATAAAAAAGGCCGCCCCGGTTCAAGGCGGCCTTCCGGGTTGAGATGGACTGTCGCGATCAAGCCAGATCGTCGATAGCGACAACCGGACCAAATTTCTTCTTGAGGGCGAGAAGTTCCTCCCGCTGTTTCGCATAGATCTCGAACAGCCGGGCCGGAATGTCCGCTTCCTTTCTGTAGGCCTCGGTCTGCAGGTCGATCCGGTGCAGGATGTTGTCGACGTAGAGTGCGAACTGCATGTCGTAGAGCGACTTCGGGTACTTTTTGCCGATGGTGGCGAAAAGTTTGTTGAGGTCTTGATAGTTCGGCAGGTACCCGATTGGCGTGTCGATCGCCTTCACATCGCCGTTGGCGAACAGCTCGAGCCAGCCGAGCCATACCTTCACGTCCTTTTTCTCGCCGAGCAGGCCTTTTCCTGATCCGCTGCGGTTCTCGTGGGTGAGGAAATAGTTGAGGCCGGCCATGACCGGTCTGCCCTGGGCAGACAGCTGGTCGGAGTTGAAGAAGGTGAACTGGGCATCCATGTAATCGGCAAGGGCGCCGGGAATAAACGGGGCATTGGCCCACGGCTGTCGCCTCACTCCCGAGACGCCGATCTCGGTGGCGGTGGCCTGAGAGACGATGGAGGCGCCGATCACCACGCCTTCATCCATGGTTTTGGCGGCCCACACCGGGGGCATGGTGTCCCCGTCGCGTCCGGAATAGGTGATCACCTTCACCGGCACGCCTGCCGGATCCTCGGCGGCGGCGGTGTTGTGGTTCTCGATGGCCTCGGCGAGCAGGGTGCAGCGCGAGTTCTTGTGGGACATCGGCACCGGATTGCCGTCCGCATCGGTCTTGCCAGCCCACCATTCGCCCTGGAAATTGACGCCTTTTGTCGGAGCCTTCTCGCCGTTGCCGACCCAGTAAGGCACATCGTTCTCGTCGATCAGCACGTTGGACCAGATGACCTCGGTGCCGTCGCCCCGGAGGCACTCCATCAGGAAGGGGTCGCCTTCGCGGTTGACGTCCTCGACGATCCCGAAGATACCTTTTTCCGGATTGATCGCCCGCACGGTGCCGTCGGCGGCGATCCAGAGCTGGGCCAGGTCGTCACCGATGAAGTCGGTACCGACCATAGCGGTCGTCGTTTTTCCACAGCCGGACGGGGCAGCGCCGGCCATGAAGGTTTTGCGCCCGCCGGGACCGGTCATGCCGGTGATGAACATGTGTTCCGAGAGCTGCTCGCCTTTCTTGTAGTAGGTCGCGTAATCGACGCAGAACCGGTGATTGCCTTTTTTCATCAGCAGCGTATTACCTGCATAGGTACAGTAGCAGGAAAAGGTGGTCAGCCAGCTCCGATCCATGAAGATCCGCGCATTGGGCACATCTTCAGGGCGGTTCTTCCCCTCCGAGTGGACGTTGGTGAAAAAGATTCCGACCCGCTCGGCTTCCTTGTCGAACTGATCGTAGCAGTTGCGGTAGAGGAGCTCAGCGGAATGAAGAACGTAACCCGAGGAGGAGATCTCGATCGCCGGAACCGACGCTTCGGCGCCCACCGGTCCGCGGCTGTAGAAGCCGATGATCATGGTTAAACCAGCCATGATGCCGTCCATATATTCGGCCACGTACTCGGTCGCCTCGTCGCGCAGGATCGATTTGGCCAGCGAACTCAGCTTCTCGCCTTCATTGATGATGTAAAATGTCTGGTTGACCAAACGTGCCTGGTCCTGGGGAAGGTCGAAGTGGATGGTGTGTCCCGGTTTGGCGAGCTTGCGCTCCTCGCCCTTGTCCAGGCAATACTGCCTGATCCAGTCGATATCCTCGCTGCTGCCGGAGTTCACGAATACCGCTGCAGGTTTGCAGTGCACAATGGCATTGGCGATCTTGATCAGGGCATCGGGATTGGTGATCGGGGCGAGTTTTTTCAAGTTGGCGTCATCGAGGGTTTCGCCGATGAGCCGCTGTGCCTCTGCGAGCGACTTGATTCCGCCGACCGCGGCGAGGATGTCGTTACCCTTGGATAGTTCGAGCATGCGTTACTCCTTTGGTGAGTTTGAAGGGCGGCACACCGTCGGGTGGGGCCGCTTGAAGGCTGACAATTGATCGCCGCTACCATAATAACTGTTGCATGACCCGTCAAGAACGGTTGCGGGAGTCCCCGCCGGGAATCGGCCGGTTGATTTATTTCCATGCGTTTTGAAGGAAAATGGCGTAGTGTTTGACGGGTTTCACGGGAGTTATCGGCCGGTTCTACAATAATCTCAACGTCGTTTGACGGACAGGGAGGGATTCATGATTCACGTAATCGCATCGATCACCATCAAGGCTGGCAGGAAGGACGAATTTCTGGGAATATTCAAGGCCAATGTCGCCAACGTGGTGAAGGAGAAAGGGTGCATCGAGTACCGGCCGGCGGTCGATGCCGCAACCGGTCTCGCGGCGCAGATTGTCGACGACAACATGGTCACCGTCATCGAGAAATGGCACAGCGTCGAAGATCTCAAGGTGCATTTGACTGCACCGCACATGCTCGCCTATCGGGAAAAGGTCGCCGCCATGGTCGAGAGTGTCGCGCTGAAAGTGCTGCAGGACGCTTGACAGCAAACGGGTACGGCTGGCGGGAGCAGAAAATCCCGGTGCCGGCTACAATTCCGAAGAACCCGTATTATTATATCGACCAGTTAAGCATGCCTGATAACAAGAACGATCAACTGCGGAACAGGGAGGAACCGGCATGAAATGGCTTGTCGTGCTCGATCCGATTGACGGGCTGAAACCGAAAACCGATACTTCGCTGGCGGTCATGGCCCGGGCGCGGGAACGAGGCATCGAGGTCGATACGGCGACCATCGAGCTGCTCTATTTCGAGCAGGGGGCGGGCGCTGTCGCCTGCGACCGCGACAACCGCAGCAAACCGACACCTCTCGGTGAATACGACCTGATCTTTATGCGCAAGGAACCCCCGTATGACCTGCGCTTCCATTATGCGACCCAGCTCCTGTCGCTCGGCAATACGCTGGTGCTCAACAGTCCGTCGGCATTGCGCAATTTTAACGAAAAGCTGATCGCGCTGCCGTTTGTCAGATATATGCCGCCGACCCTGGTCGCATCCAATCCCACCCTGATTGCTGATTTTGTCAAACGCCATGGACAGGCGGTGATCAAGTCTCTGGACAGTTTTCAGGGAAAATCGGTCCAGAAACTGGATCATGTCGATGCCGATCTCATTGCTTCTTTTACCGGCGACGGCTCGAGGCCGGTGATGGTGCAGAAGTTCCTCGAAGCGGTGTTTGACGGTGACAAGCGGGTACTGGTTCTGGGGGACCGTGTTCTTGGTGCGGCACTGCGCAAGCCCGTCCGCGGGTATCACGCCAACTTCGCGAACAGCGAGGCGCTGCGGACCGAGCTCAGCGAACGGGAACAGGCCGCTCTTGACGAACTTGGGCCGTGGATGGTTTCCCGGGGCATTCATTTCGCGGGTCTTGATTTCATCGGCGGCTATCTGACTGAAATCAATATCACCTGCCCGACCGGCATCGTGCAGGTTTCGGAGCTGGAAGGGCGCGATCTGGCCGGTGAAATCGTCGATTATTTCAGTGATCTTGCCCGGGGCTGATGGACCATGGATGCGCTGGTCATTTCCGATCTGAAGAAAACCTATGGCAGCGGCCTGGAGGCTCTCAGGGGGATTTCGCTCGAGGTCAGGGAAGGTGAGTTTTTCGGGCTGCTCGGTCCCAATGGCGCCGGCAAGACCACGACGATCGGCATCATCACATCGCTGATCACCAAGACGGCGGGTACGGTGTCGGTGTTCGGCGTCGATATCGATGTGGATTTCCCGGCTGCCAAGCGGATGATCGGGGTGGTGCCGCAGGAATTCAATTTTTCGATTTTCGAAAAAGTCGAGGATATCGTCTGTCAGCAGGCGGGCTATTACGGCATTCCCAGACGCGAGGCGCTGGTGAACTGCGAGAAGTATCTGAAAAAGCTGGGTCTCTGGAACAAGCGACAGGTTCCCGCGCGGGAGCTCTCCGGCGGTATGAAGCGGCGACTGATGATTGCCCGCGGACTGGTGCACGAGCCGCGGCTGCTCATTCTCGACGAACCGACGGCCGGGGTCGATGTGGAACTGCGGCGGGGGATGTGGGATTTTCTGGCGGAACTGAACCGGGGAGGCCGCACGATCATTCTGACCACCCACTATCTGGAGGAGGCCGAACAGCTTTGTTCACGGATTGCAATCATCTCCGACGGGCGGATCATCGAGAATGCGGGCAAGCGGGACCTGCTCAAGAAGCTGGACAGGGAGACCTTTGTGCTCGACGTCAGCATGGACGGCTCGTCCCTGCCCGAGCTTGATGGAGTCGGTTTCAACCTGGTCGACGATACCACGCTCGAGGTGACGATCAGCAGAGGCCGGTCGCTGAACCGGGTTTTCGAACAGCTATCCGCCCGGGGGATAACGGTCGAATCGATGCGCAACAAGACTAACCGGCTCGAGGAGATCTTCATGGAGCTGCTCGAATGATGCGAGACAACCTGATCTGTTTCTACACCATCGCCCGCAGGGAATCCACCAGGATTTTCAGGATCTGGGTGCAGACCCTGGTTCCCCCGGTGATCACGATGACCCTCTATTTCGTGGTTTTCGGTACCTTTATCGGGTCCCAGCTCAGAGACATAGGCGGGTTCAGCTATATGGCTTTTATCGCGCCCGGCCTGATCATGATGTCGATCATCACGAACTCTTACACCAATACCGTATCCAGCTTCTTCTCGACAAAGTTTCAGAAGAACATCGAGGAGCTGCTGGTCAGCCCCACGCCCAACTGGGTGATCGTACTCGGCTATGTTTCGGGTGGTCTGATCCGGGGTTTGAGCGTCGGCCTCCTGGTATCGGTGGTAAGCCTTTTATTTGTCAGGCTGCCGCTCTACAGTATCGTCTATACCGTACTGTTCGCGTTCCTGACCAGTTTCGTATTTTCACTGGCGGGGATGATCAATGGTATTTTCGCCAAGAAATTCGACGATATATCGATTATCCCAACATTCGTGATCACACCGCTTACCTACCTGGGCGGGGTATTTTACTCGATCTCGCTGCTTCCCGATTTCTGGCGGGCGATTTCCAAGGCGAACCCGATTATTTACATGATAGACGGTTTCCGTTACGGGTTCCTGGGAATTTCAGACATGCACGTTTATAGCGGTCTCGGTATGCTCGTGCTGTTTGCAGCCGCGCTGTTTGCGGCCAATCTCTATCTACTGAACAAGGGGATCGGAGTCCGGTCCTGACTGCATAGGATGAATAGACCATGGTTGAACTCTATATTGCCAGTACCTGCCCGTTCTGCATGAAGGTGATCCGCGCCGCCGAGCAGATGGGGCTGCAGGAGGGGAAGGACTACGTGATCGTCGATGCCGCCCCCGGTAAACCGGGCCGCCGGAAAGTCGTGGATACCGGCGGCGATTCGATGGTGCCGTTTCTGATCGACGGTGAGGTGTCGATGTATGAGAGCGATGACATCATCGACTATCTGCGCACCAAGTTCGTCAGCTAGCTTGCGGTTGCCGACTTGCCCTGATTTCCTGAATGAACCTGAACGGATAGAGCAACCCTATCCGGGAAGCGCAGTGGCGCCATATTCCAGACTGCGGCTCTGCGTCCTGTTCGCCGGGCCGGTGAGCAGCAGCCGCAACCAACCCACCCCCGCTTCCTTC
>JAJDNR010000021.1 GCA_022340565.1 Desulfofustis sp. | reverse complement strand
GCCTATCTCAAGGCCATGAAAGCGTCCGAAAACGGTTTTCTTGCGGGACAGGAGCAATGGGCCACACCGTTCGAGGAATATACCCGGTTTGTCGGCCTGCCCGACTTTAAAAAGCGGGAGCAGGAACTCGGCTACCGGTTTTATGAGAAAGTCGAGAACCCGTGAAACGGCATTCTGAAGGACCGGGGAATCGTCCCGGTCCACCCGCATTGCCATGAATGAGCAGTGAGTTTTTTTGCCAGACACAATTCGAAAACAATTGGCCGAATTCATCCATGCAAGCGGTTTTGAAGATCTGACAGCAGAGGTGATTCTGCGTGCGAAGCACTGCCTGCTCGATCTGATCGGCGGGCTATTGCTGGCAGTGCTCGCTTCCGGTGAGGTCTTTATTCCTTCCGGGATCTGGGATTGATTGCGGTCTTACCGTATGTTGCCTGAAAAAAGCCGTTTCACGTCCGGTTTGGTGACTTTTCCCATCGCGTTCCTGGGCAGGTCTTCGACCAGCAGCACCTCCTTGGGCACTTTATAGGAGGCGATTTGCGATTTCGCCCAGGTGCGCAGGTCTGAAAGGCTCATCACCGCACCGCTTCTGAGAACCACCGCGGCCGCCACCCGTTCACCCCACACCTCGTCGGCAACCCCGACAACCGCGCATTCCCTGATGTCGGGATGGGACCTCAGCGTTTCCTCGATTTCCAGGGCCGAAACCTTGTAGCCCCCGGTCTTTATGATGTCGACCGAGTTTCTGCCGAGAATACGGTAATAGCCGTCCTCAACCACCGCCGTATCCCCGGTCAGAAACCATCCGTTCAGAAATGCCTTGGTGGTTTCCTGCGGGCGCCGCCAATACTCCTTGAAGACATTCTCCCCCTTTATCTGGATTTCTCCCGGCGTCTCTTCCGACTCGATCACCGAGCCGTCCTCGTTCACCAGCCGCACCTCCACTCCCGGTAGAGCTACGCCGACAGATCCGGGCCTGCGCTCGCCGTGCAGGGGATTGGAGATGCCCATGCCGATTTCGGTCATGCCGTATCGCTCCAGAAAGGTGTGCCCGGTAATGGTTTTCCAGGTATTGAATACACGTACTGGCAGGGCCGCCGAACCTGACACCATCAGCCGCATCTTCCGGCAGGCATCGGACATCCTCGCCTGTTGTTCAGGGGCGGCCTGTTCCCAGGCATCGATCAATTTTACATAAACCGTCGGAACCGCCATGAACAGGGTGTAGTCCCGCTCGATGAATCGTGACCAGACGTCATCCGGATCAAATTTCTCGACAAGCTCACAGCACGCGCCCGCCCACAGCGCGCAGCTGAGGATGTTGATGATACCGTGCACATGGTGGAGCGGGAGCACATCGAGGGTGCGGTCGGTCTGGCGCCATCCCCAGAAATCGATCAGGGCCGTTATCTGGGCGCGGATATTGGCATGGGTGGTCACCACCCCCTTGGGCTTGCCGGTCGTGCCGCTGGTGTAGAGAATCATCGCCCGCCGCTCCAACTCCACCTGGGGAAGATCAGATGCGGCCGCACCCCCGAGACAGTGCGCCGAACTGATCAGCCGTCTGGTATGGTTTCGGGCGATGGGGGCGAGCCGTACCTGCTGGTCCGGGGAGGCGATCAGGGTCCCGGCATCCGCATCGGTGACCACGTACTCCAGCTCCGGCTCCGGGTGCGACATGCACAGCGGCACCGCGATGCCGCCGGCCCGCCAGATTCCCCACAGGATCGCCGCGTATTCGAAGCCGGGCGGCACGAGAAAGGCGATCCGCGCCTCGTGCAGATCATCGGCGCCGTCCAGCAGCGCCGAGGCAACCTTTCCGGAGGCCTCCAGCAGATCCTGATAGGTGTAAGAGCCGGCCCTGTCGACCAGCGCCTGCCGCCGGCCCTGAAGCCGGGCGCGTTCAATGAGTTCCAGTCCTGAGTTGTCGGGCATCAGCTGATCTCCTGTAACATTCGTCCACCGCTGGCTGGCAGCGCGTCTCAGCGGGCGCGGCTCTTTTCGCCTGGTGTTTTCTCATTGCGCCGTCCAGCCGCAGTCGACCGTCCAGCAGGAACCGGTGACGGAGCGCCCCCGGTCCGAGCAGAGAAACAAGACCAGATCCGCGATTTCGTCAGGCTCGATGATTTTCTTGATGGCGGCCGGCTTGAGCATGATCTCTTCGATCACCTGTTCGGCTGCAATCTTGTGAGTCTTCGCCTGGGCGGCTATCTGCCCTTCGACCAGGGGGGTCCTGACATAGGCCGGGCACAGGGCGTTTACGGTTATGCCGAAGCCGCCTCCCTCCAGCGCCGCGGTTTTGGTCAAACCAAGCAGGCCGTGTTTGGCGGAAATGTAGCCGACTTTGTTCGGGGAGGCAATGAGCCCGTGAATCGAGGCGATATTGACGATTCGGCCCCATCGTTGTCTTTTCAGATGGGGCCAGACGTATCTGGTCAGCAGAAACGGGGCCGTGAGCATGACGCGCAGCATGGTATCCCAGGTATCCTCTGGGAAATCCTCGAGGGGGGAAACGTATTGGAAGCCGCCGTTGTTTATCAAGATGTCGATCTTGCCATACCGTTCAGCGGCAGCTGAGACGAGGTTCCGGCAGGCCTCCCGCTCGGAGAGGTCAACTTTTACAAATGACCCGCCGATCTGCTCGGCGGCGTCGCGTCCGTTCTCCTCGTTCAGGTCGCCGATAACCACGTCATGACCTTCCGCAGCCAGCCCTTGCGCGATCGACAAACCGATCCCGCTCGCTGCCCCCGTGACAATCGCACACCGTGTCGTCATTGTGTCCACCTATCCCTGAAATATTTTTAATTGATGTTGACGGGTATTTAGTTTACCGCTGCTTCAACATACAAAGCTTTCAGAGGACTATCATGGAAAACAAAAAAAAAGGCAAGAAAGAGCATCTATGGATGGCTTGATATTATCGGGCAGGCAGCAACAGGACAGTTAGAACCTTTTCACATCAACGCGCAACAGACGGGTCTTTCACCCTGCGGCGAGTCGATACGGCCCGTGAGCCAGGAAGAGTCGAGGGTGGCTATACGATCAATGACCAGAAAGAACATTGGTAAGTTCTTCATCGTCGAGCAGGCCATTGCCATTGGCGTCCATCGTGTCGAAGGTCCGATTGTACTCTTCTTTGGTTACTTGGCCGTCGGAATTGTAATCGTGGGTTTTCAGAAATGAATCCGATTTGGCGCATCCGAGAGTCAAAGCAATGTATACGGTGATCAGCAGGTACAGCGCAGTCCTTTTCATGTCGGCTTCCATGGTGGAGAGGTTTGTCTTGTTCTGATGTCCATCGAGCGGTTTGCCACCACAACAATAATCATCCCCCGGATCGCTTGCACTCCCTTAAACAGCGCTGGACGATGACCGGCGCACCAAGCCTAACAGCACCGATGCTCCAACGGGATAGCTATCCAGGCTCCCTTGAAACATTATTTTCTGCCCGAACGCTGGGTTGCACAGGAACATGTTATCCTAACAATATCAACACTATGCCTGCGGAAATTTTGGGGTGCGCGCCGTGATCTTGAACCAGAATTATCGTTGTATACGATAGCCTTCATGTTGCGGTGTTTTGCAACTGGCAGCATTTTTTTCTCCCGCCCACCTCACCTATGCGGGCCTCACAAAACACGCGCATGACCTGATCAGAACGCTTTCCTGCCAAACGGTATGTTCAATTTCTGCATCCGGTTTCTCAGCGTGTTCGGGTGGATGTCGAGCAGAGCCGCAGCTCCCGAGGGGCCGCTGATCCGGCCGTTGGATGCTTTCAGCGCCGCGGTGATGTGCTGCCTCAGGGCGTCGTCGAGCGTGATGATGCCCGGGGGTGCCTGCAGGGGGACGCTGCCGGTTCCACCTTCCGGGGAATCCTGGAGGATGTGAAAATCGAGCGAGCCCTGGCGGTGGAGGATCAGGGAGCGCTCGATGCTGTTTTCCAATTCCCGGACATTGCCCGGCCAGCTGTGGCGCATGGCCAGGGCCAGCTCTTCGCCGCTGATCCGGGGAACCGGGTTGATACCGAACTCTCTGGATTTTTTTTCCAGGATATGGCCGATCAGGCCGGGAATGTCCCCGGTGCGTTCCCTGAGCGGCGGTATCCGTATTGGAAACATGTTGATGCGGAACCAGAGATCCTCGCGGAATTGCCCCTGCCTGACCATCTGCTGCAAATCCCGGTGGGTGGCGGCAATCACCCTGACGTTCAGTTTAATCGGCGGCGAGCCCCCGACCCGCTCGATTTCCTGGGTCTGCAGGACGCGCAGCAGGCGGACCTGGGCCCAGGGCGGCAGTTCGCCGATTTCGTCGAGAAAGATGGTGCCCTTGTCGGCGCGTTCGAAGCGGCCGCGCTTCTGGGATACGGCACCGGTGAAGGCGCCTCTTTCATGGCCGAACAGTTCGCTGTCGATGAGGTTTTCGGGAATCGCGCCGCAGTTGACCTTGATGAACGGTTCGTGGCGCCGGCGGGATAAGCGGTGGATCGCGTTGGCGATGACCTCCT
The DNA here is from genome assembly GCA_022340565.1 of Desulfofustis sp. Taxonomy (GTDB): domain Bacteria; phylum Desulfobacterota; class Desulfobulbia; order Desulfobulbales; family Desulfocapsaceae; genus JABDQA01. Next base: position 21,869 of record JAJDNR010000021.1, on the reverse strand, counting down.
TGCCGGTGCCGGTTTCCCCGAGAATCAGAACCGTGTTGTTGAGGTCGGCGATCTGGCGGACTTTCTCCATGACCTCGGCCAGACCGCTGTCGGCACCGACAACCTGGTCGCCCGACTGGGAGAACAGCTGGCTGTTCAGGTAACGGTTGTCGGAAATCAGATTTTCCTTTAATTCGATCAGTTCCTGATGTTTGAGGGCATTGGCCATGGCGATCGCGAAAGGTTCGCGAAGCTGGGCCAGTTGTCTGGCGTGCTCGTCGTTATAACGATTCAGGCCCCTGGCGAAGAGATCGATCACCCCGAGGCGCTGCTGTTCGATGAACAGGCGCAGCGCGATGAAACTGTGATCCAGAAGGTCCAGCCTGTCCGGGATGATCCTGCCCATCGGGTCGTCTTCCGGGCGGTTGATAATCGTGTAGTTCTGCATTCGGCCGCCGCTCTCGATGGCATCGATCAGGCTGTTGGGCAGCTTGATGATGCGGTCGACTTTTCTGCCGCCGTCCTCATCGGCCATCGCCACATACCGCAGCGCACCGATCCTGGGTTCGTAGATATTGAGATAGATCGCGTCGGCGGGAATCACGCTGCGGATAAACTGAAACGAGCGGAACAGCGAGACTTCGACATCGAGGCTGCTGCAGATCAGCAGCGTCGCTTTCTTGAAAAACAGATTGTCGTCCATGGTCGTTCACACCCTGCGCGAGAAAAAAAGGGAAGCATAGGTTCGGCAGTGATTGATGGTATTTTACCATATTTAGTATATATATCAATTTCACCATATATCGTAGATAATTTCACCTTATTTGGTATTTTAAATGAGAATAATGAAGTTAAATAACTGAATTTACATAATAATATGTTTGGCATAGATCTTGTATTATATTTGTCATTACGTCCAGCATATGAACATCATTTCAGCGAGGCGATCATGGCCGCATATTTCATGGACAGAGTCCTGACCCGTTCGGAAGGCGTATCGGATCTTCTGTTTCGTCTGATACTCGTTTCCCTCTATCAGCTGATGAGATTCAAGCTGGCCTACAATCCGCTATTTCGAAGCAGTGTCGGGGACAAGGAGCTTACCGCTCAGATCAAAATCCGGGGGGACCGGCTCGGCCGCACCTACGTCTTCAAACAGGGACGGCTGACCTCCACCGGCGGGGTTGCGCCCGCTGCCGATGTTTCCCTGATTTTCTCCGACACCCGCACCGCCGTGCGGCTGATGCTGGATCAGTCCAACAAGCTGCGGCAGCTCAATGCCCTGAAAAATTTTCGGGTCGACCTGGAGGGGGACGATCGCGACGCGATGTGGTTCTCGCGGACCCTGTCGATGCTGCGCTACTTCCATACCGAACCGTCGTACGGCATCCCCGCCCAGGGCGGGACCACCCGGTACGTCAGCAACACCAACGGCGGCCCGGTGTTCGTTTATGTGAAGGAGGGACGCATCGTCCGCATCACGCCGATCATCTTTGACGAAAAGGACGGCCGGTCGTGGACCATCAGGGCTCGCGGGAAGGAATTCACGCCGCCGCGCAGAGGTTCGGTGAATCCCTATGTGCTGGGGCTCAAATCGCTGATCTATTCCAAGGATCGGCTGCTCTACCCGATGAAGCGGGTCGATTTCGACCCGCATGGCGAGCGCAACTGCGCCAACCGGGGCATCTCCGGCTACCAGCGGATCTCCTGGGACGAGGCGCTCGATATCGTGGCCTCCGAGATCAAGCGGGTCAAACAGCAACACGGTCCCGGGGCGATCATGAACAGTAGCGGGTCCCACCATACCTGGGGCAATCTCGGTTACTGGCTCAGCGCCAAGACCCGCTTCATGAATTCGATCGGCTCGAGCCACGTGGTCCACAATCCCGACAGCTGGGAGGGGTGGTACTGGGGGGCCATGCACCACTGGGGCAACTCCATGCGCAACGGCGGATCTGACACCTACGGCACAGTCGAAGACTGCCTGAAGGAGGCGGAGCTGATTGTCTTCTGGTCCAGCGACCCGGAGTCGACCAGCGGGGTGTACGGGGCCTTCGAGGGGACCGTCCGCCGCCAGTGGGCGAAAGAGCTGGGGATCAAGATGGTGCATATCGACCCCTATTTCAACCACACCGCCGCACTGATGGGCGGCAAGTGGCTGGCGCCGAGGCCGGACACCGGCAACGCGATGGCGCTGGCCATCGCCTGGGTGTGGATCACAGAAGATCTGTACGATAAGGAGTATGTGACCGAGCGCACCGTCGGTTTCGAGACCTGGCGGGACTATATCCTGGGCAAGCATGACGGGATCCCCAAGACTCCGGAATGGCAGGAGCCCGAAACCACCGTTCCTGCCCGGGAGGTCCGGGCTCTGGCGCGGATGTGGGGACGGTTGAAGACCTACCTGTCGCCCGGGGGGCTGGTCGGGTTCGGCGGCGCCTGCCGCTGCGCCACCGGCACCGAATGGGCCCGCTCGATGGTCTGCCTGATGGCCATGCAGGGGCTCGGCAAGCCGGGCCGGAATCTCGGCTGCCTGCAGCAGGGGGCGCCGGTCGACACCAATTTTTATTTCCCCGGGTATGCCGAAGGCGGTCTGTCCGGAGACCTCGACTACACCGGCCTGCGGGTCAGCGTGTACCAGCGCATGCCGCAGCTGCCGTCGATGAACTCGGTGTCGCAGATGATCCCGCGGCTGCGGATTCCCGAGGCCATCCTCGATCAGGCGTGCGAAGGGTACCCGACCGACCCGAAAAGCATCGAGGGGCAGTTCCGCAAGATCGTCTACCCGGCCCCCGGCCACGCTCCGGTACGCATGTACTACAAGTACGGCGGTTCTCATTTCGGCACGATGGCCGACTCGAACCGCTATGCCAGGGCCTATCGCAGCGACAACCTGGAGTTCGTGGTGAACCAGTCGATCTGGTTCGAGGGCGAAGCCGCATTCGCCGACATCATCCTGCCGGCCTGCACCAACTTCGAGCGCTGGGATATCGGGGAAACCGCCAATTCCGGCGGATACAGCCATCATCAGTTCATTCAGTGGAATCACCGGGTCATCACCATGCAGCATAAATGCATCGAACCGCTCGGCGAATCGAAATCGGATTACCAGATTTTTCTCGAGCTGGTGGAGCGGCTGGGGCTCGGGGCGCCGTTTTCGGAAGGGCAGACGGAACTGCAGTGGGTGCGCCGCCTGTTCGATGCCAGCGACCTTCCCCAGGTCATTTCCTGGCCCGAATTTTTGAAGAAGGGCTATTACGTGGTGCCGGCCCCGGCGGAGGCAAACCGGGCGCCGGTGTCCTGGCGCTGGTTTGCCGAGGGACGCAAGAAAGATGTGCCGGAACTGGCGCCGCTGCCGTCCGATTACTCCCAGTGGAGAGAGGGACTGCAAACCCAGTCCGGCAAACTCGAGTTCGAATCGTCGAGTCTCAAACGGTTCGCCCCGGACGACCCCGAGCGGCCGGTGATACCGACCTGGATTCCGTCGTGGGAGGGGCATCACCACAAAGCGTTGTATGAAAAATACCCGCTCAACCTGATATCGCCGCACCCGCGCTACAGCTTCCATACCATGTTCGACGGCAAAGACGGCTCCATCAATGATGTCAAGGACCACCGGGTGCTGATCAACGGCCGCTATTACTGGATTGTCAGGATCAATTCGCAGGATGCCGCGGCGCGCGGCATCGGATCCAACGATCTGGTGACGATGTTCAACGATCGGGGCGCGGTGATCTGCGCCGCCCAGCTGACCGAGCGAATCCCTCCGGGCACGGTGCATTCCTGTGAAGGGTCCTCGGTCTACGAGCCGACCGGCGAGCCCGGTTCCTCGCCGGACCGCGGCGGCTGCATCAATGTTCTGACCCCGAGCCGCAACATTATAAAAAAATCCCATTCCAGCGCATCGAACACCTGCCTGGTCGAGGTGAAGCTTTACCGTGAGGAGGCCCAGAAATGAAGACCTATGCGCTGATTGTGGATGTCGAGAAATGCGAGAACTGCAACAACTGCTTCCTGTCCTGCAAGGATGAGCACTGCGGCAATGATTGGCCGGGATATGCAGCCCCGCAGCCACCGCACGGGCATCGCTGGATGAACATCAAGCGGCGCGAGCGGGGAACCTTTCCGATGATCGACGCGGCCTACCGGCCGACCCCCTGCATGCACTGCGACGATCCGCCCTGCCTGGCCGCCGCTGAACATGATGCGGTGGTCAAGCGCGATGACGGCATCGTGCTGATCCTGCCGGAGCGGGCACGGGGACAGAGGGGGCTCGCCGCATCCTGTCCGTACGGCGCGATCTGGTGGAACGAGGAGCTGCAGCTGCCGCAGAAGTGCACCTTCTGTGCGCATCTGCTGGACGGCGGCTGGCAACAGCCGCGCTGCGTGCAGTCGTGCCCGACCGGCGCCTTGAGTCTATTTACCGGAGACAGCGAGCAGCTGCAGAACATCGTCGTCGATGAGGGGCTGCAGGTCCTGCCGGTCGGATCTGGAGCACATCCGCGGCCGCGGGTCTATTACAAAAATCTGTATCGCTATGACCGCTGCTTTATCGGCGGCACGGTCGCCCGCATGAGGGAGGGCGTCGAGGAGTGCGCCGACGGGGTCAGCGTCGTGCTCAGGCAGGGCCGCGACCTGCTGGCCGAGGCCGTAACCGATGAGTTCGGCGATTTCAGGTTCGACAACCTGGTCCGGGACAGCGGCGACTATCTGGTCGAAATCGTCGTCGGCGACACAATTGCGGCAGCGAGGCCGTTCTCACTCGGCGTCAGCGGTTCGCTGGGAACGATCATGCTGGAGTGATCTCGAACCAAAATCCTCATCTAAAAGCAGTCATGAACCTGCAGCGTCACAGGGGCCTGCCGCAGGGCCGGCCCCTCGATGCACAGCTGCCCGATCAGGTTCCGCTTTCAAAACGGAAGCTCTGGTCCGGATCGACGATGGCCAGCACCCGCACGATGCAGCCGTCGCCTTTGATCCAGCGCCACGGAAAAGCCATGAAGAAGCAGCGCTTGCCGGTCACCTCGTCGATGTCCCCGCCGATGTTTTCGATGCCGGGGATGCCGCCTTTGACCATCAGGTTCTTGTGGGCATCCTCCCACAGCGGGAAGTCTTCCTTGGGGTCCCTGCCGGTGAACTCCCGATATTCCTCGATCAGGTGCGGCTGGGACGGTCCGAGGCCATGGTCCACCAGCTTGGTGGCGATCGGGTGATCATTGGCCTGGTGCCCGTAGCCGACGCATTTCACCTTCTTCTCGACCAGCCAGTTGGCGCCGGCGCCGGAGATGCCGCATCCGTAGGCGAAATAGTCGGTATTGTCACCCCATTTGCGGTGAAAGCCGGTGTTGATCATCACGATATCGCCTTCCTGGATTGCCGGCTGGGCTTTTTCAAGATCCTCCGGCGTGACGATGCCCCATTTCTCTTTCGGAATGGACACAGCGACACCGGTGCCGGCCAGCCGCCAGAGCGGGTATTCGCCGATCCCCGGGGTGTTCTCGGTGACATGGAGGGGAGCATCCATGTGGGTGCAGCGGTGCATGATGCCTTCCCAGTTGACCTGGTAAACGCCGTCTTTGGCGTGGAATTTGTTGACAGTGACGTTGACGCCCGGACTCGACGGCCATTCGGGCATGTGATTCATGAAGGGGTGACTCAGGTTGTATATTTTCAGGCTCATGATCTCTCTCCTCTGCTAATTGCCGGCTGGTATGCGATAGCTGCCGGTGGGATCGACGATGCCGACCAGCCTGACCGGGCAGGCGTCTCCATATTCGAATTTCCACGGCGTGGCGACGAAGGTGGCGCGCTTGCCGATCAACTCGTCGACATCTCCGCCGACCTGCTCGATGGTCGGAATATCGGCGGCAGCGAGCGTCCGGTGGGCGATGTTCCACTCCCCATGTTCGTGCTTCGGATCCAGCCCCGTGGCCTCTGTGTAGGCGGCCACGAGCCGGTTCATCAGCGGGCCTCCGCGGTGCGGGCCGAGCGAGGTCGCCAGTGGATGATCGATCTGCGGCGTGTCGACGGCGACGATCTTGCATTTTCGGTCGACCAGCCACTCCGCGGCATCCTTCGACAGTCCCGGCGACTCTCCGTAATAGACCAGCCCGTCGGAGTAATTGTGGTGCCAGCCGGTCACGATAATCACGATGTCGCCCTCGCGAACGCCCGGCTCGGCCGCTTCAAGATCCGCCGCGGTGATGAGTTCCCAGCTGTTCTTGGGAATTCCCAGCACCACCCCGTTGCCGAACAGCCGGTCCGGTTCAATGGCGGCCAGGTCCTTGGCCATCTGAACCGTGTGGATCGGGGCGTTCATATGCGTCCCGGTATGCATCACCGTGTTGATTTTCCAGGCCAGCACCCCGTGCTGGGCATGCTTGACGCCTCTGAACATTTTCACATCATCCTGTCCGGGGTAGGACGGCACGCCGTGTCCCCATTCATGGCTGAGTTCGATAAATTGCAGCTCGCTGTAGGGGTCTTTGGTAAATGCTGACATAATCATCTCCTTCTGGTTTGCACACCTGGGTCAGGTGTGTCAGTTTCGAGGACGGGCTGAGTGGCGAGGGTGGAATCGAATCTGATCATTGCGGAATGAACACATCTGTGTTCCGTATATTGAAACAATATGCGGTCATCGATGCTCGGTACCTGCGACCGCCGTTCTGATAAACGAATCTACACATTTGAACTGCCGGTGTCAAGGGTAATTGCATGCAAAGAATTATGTTTATAAATATCGTAAATACAGATAAATATATACCATCATGGAGGTTTTATGGCGCCCCCCCGCAGGGGGTGTCAGGGGGTCGCGGGAAAAATCATGACCAGCCCCGGAATCTGCGGATTTATGACCGACAGAAGGGCATCTTCGGGAAGCTCATCTATGGAGTGCTGTACCTCTCGTTTCACTCCTTGAAACGAATCGCTGGAAAGCGCGGTGAGGGGCCTCACACGCTGGCGGTCGAGGACCGTACCCCTGACTCATGGTGCAGCCAGGGTTGAGCACAACGGGCGGCTGCACGACCCGTCGTGCGGTTTTTCATGGTATTGGCTGAAAATACTGGTATGGTTGGCTGGATGCCGACCGCCTCTGCGGTCCGGGGAGGGCGCGTGCTTTTTCACCGAATACTGAAGCGTTAATCAACAACAGCCGACAAGAATACTCACATGTTAAAACCGATCGATAAAATTCTCTTTGCAACTGATCTGACCCCGGGATGCCAGAAGGCCTACGAATTCGCGATCGCGATGGCAATCCGCAACAAGGCCGCGCTCTATATCCTCTATGTCATCCAGGATATGCCTGAGAGTGTGGAAGGGCGCCTGAAGACGCTGATCGGGCGGCACCAGTGGCAGGACCTGATGAATACCAGGCGGGAGGATATCCAGAAATCCCTGACTGGAAAACGCACATCGTTGAATGTGCTGCAGGACATTCAGGACTTCTGTGAAAAAATCGGCATGGACGGGGACGCCTGTGCCTTTCATTCACGGGAGATTATCATCAGCGCCGGCGATATCGCGGAGATGATTGTAAAAAACGCCGGCGAGCATGCCTGCGACATCATCATCATGGGAGCCCACGAGGGATTTGTGTCCGGTAACTCGATCGGCGACAGCATCAAAGCCGTGCTGAAGCGTTCACCGGTGCCGGTGACCGTGGTTCCCGCCGCCGGCAATTAAGCCTGCGGGAGCGCGGGGAGGGTATCGGCGAGTCGTGCCGACCCCTCCCGTTGCCACTCAGCCTTTCATGTCCAGCGGAATATCGCCGAGACCGCGGTCGATATCCGAGATCAGCCCCTCGATCACCTTGGAATACCCATCTTTTTCTATGGTCAGGGTGAAGGATCGGTCGTCGGGCAGCCCCTTGATCCAGAAGTCTCCGAAATTGTTCGTCGTTTCACCAAACTTCTGACCCGATTCGGTATCCGTGAGGGTGCAGGTGGCGCCGATCACCACCTCTTCGATATTGGGCTCGTAAACGGTGCCGGCAATGAACTTTTTCGGCAGTCCCTGGTAGTACAGCCGGGATTTGGTGCCGGCCTCGGGCCGGTAGGGCTCGGCTTCGGCGATGAAATCGGCGAACTCCTCTTCCTCGCCGAAACGCAGCGCCTCGGTGGGGCACTGGTCGACGCAGCGGGGTACGCTCCACTCCTCCGGATCGTTGTCCAGCAGGTGGGCGCAGCCGGTACATTTCTGCGCCAGGTTGAGTTCTTCGTTGAAGAAGATCGCGTCATGCGGGCAGGTGTCGGCGCAGAGCTTGCAGCCGACGCACTTGTCCGGGTCGATGATGACCAGGCCGTCGTCGCGCTTGTAGATCGCGCCGGCTTCGCACTGCTCGATGCAGGGAGCGTCGTCGCAGTGATGACAGAGCTTCGGCAGATACGATACCTTTACATGGGGAACATGCCCATGCACCGTTTCGGAGATGCCGATCCAGAACTGGCCGGTATCGGGCTGGGGTTTGGCATAGGGCGTCCAGTCGTTGCCGACGTGTTCGTCTTTGCAGGCGATCTGGCAGCAATAACAACCATTACAGACTGAGAGGTCCAGGACGAATACTTTCATTATTTATCTCCTCTGTCAGCGAGCCAGGCGTCAACGCGCAGTCCTGCCGCCGGGTCATATTTCCGTGCGAAGGCATCAGGGTAGTTGCGTCTCCAGGTGTCCATCTCCTCGCCGGTGACTTTCTGAACTTCCACCAGGTAACCGCCGCCGATCTGACCGACACAGTTCTCGCTGGTGATGGCGCCGGGAGTGATGGTGTTGATGGCTCCCCCACGCTCGATTTCACCGGTCTTGATCGGGTCGTGGCGGGCGCCGTGATCAACGTAGGCGACGCCGGGGCGGACCCGCTCGGTCACGTAGGCGCCGGCAAGCACGATGCCGCGCTCGTTGAAGACCTTGACGATGTCGCCGTTTCTGATGCCCCGCTTCTCAGCCTCGGAGGGATGCATCCAGCACGGTTCGTATTTGTAGCCGTCGGGACCGGTGACCTTGCAGGTTTCTACTTCCCTGGTCCAGGTGATGTCGTCGCACTGCGCATGAACCCGCCAGCGGCCGTGGTTGGACATGATCAGCAGCGGGAACATCTTGGCCCGGTGGCTGGACAGCCGTTCGTCGTGATTGTGGCTCTTTTCGATCCACTTCGGGATCGGCCCGCGCTCCTTGTCGTCGGGGTAGGCGTCGGCGAGGGCCTGGGAGTAGAACTCCAGTTTGCCGGTCGGGGTGGTGAGCGGATACTTTTCGGGGTCCTCGTAGAATTGTCTGAAGCCCGGCGGGTCGTCCGCCCAGTCCTCGGCCGCCGGGTAGATCCAGTAGCCCTTGTCGTTGAGCTGTTCCCAGGAGACCAGTTTTTCCCCGCCCATGTGGCCCCACACCGCCTTCTGCAGATCGGCGGTGGTCTTGCCTCCGGTCATCTGCTCGATCATCCCTTCGAATTTCTTGGCGACCTCGCGCACGCACTCGGCATCGCTCTTGGACTCGCCGACCGGTTCGATAGCCTTTTCGGCGATCATGATGTTGGGCTGCATGGTGCCCTGACGGATGTTGGTGATGATGTCGTCAACCTCCATGTAGGTGTTGGCCGGCAGCACGATGTCTGCATACACGCAGTCGTTTTCGAACCACGGGTGCTGGGCGACGAAGCACTCGATCTGGGGGCTCCGCATCGCCACTTCGGTTTCGTTGCCGTAGTTCCAGCAGGTGATGCGGCACGGGCAGTCGGACCAGATCATGTGAATTTCCACCCCCTCCCGTTCCTTCTCGATCGGGTAGGTGTATTCGATGAACTGGTCGTGGACCAGCGCGTTCTGCGCCCCGGTTCCCCTGAACTTGATGGGCTCGCTGGTCAGAAACGCATTCTGGATCAGGGTCTTGGGAATGACCTGGTTCTGCCAGGCGGAAACGGCGCTGAGCACCGGCAGGGCAAGCTGTTCCTCGATCTCCGGATTCCAGAAGAAGGTTCCGGCCAGACCCTCGGCCCGCGGCAGACCGAAATAGGTCCACTGGTGCTGATGGACGCCGGGGCCGCCCAGACCCTGCATGCCGAGCATGATACACTCCAGGCGGGCGGGCTCGTGGGAGAGCGGTCCCCTGATGAAGCCGCCGCCGAAGTAGTGGGCGATGGAGGTGGTTTTGGCGGCGAATTCCCTGGCCAGGGCCTTGATCGTCCAGACCGGCACCCCGCATTTGGGAGACGCCCACTGCGGCGTCTTGGGGACGTCGTCCTCCTTGCCGAGCACGTAGTCCGCCACTTTGTCCATGCCCACAGTATGGGTCTTCACGTACTCCTTGTCGTAGGTTCCTTCGGTCAGCCACAGGTAGATGATGGCGAGCTGCAGGGCTGCATCGGTATTGGGCAGCACCGGAATCCACTTGTCCGCGTGCACGGCGGCGCCGTAGTTGCAGTCCGGGCAGATGTAGACCTGCTGGATGCCGACCTCGGTGAGGAAATAGCAGAGCCGACTGGCGAACTGGCCGGTGAACCCCCAGGGGGTGGTTTCCGGGTCGCAGCCCCAGAACAGGACCATGTCGGCATGATCGATGGTGTCCTTGATGATATTGGCAGCCGGGTACATGATGCCCTGGGCGCCCTGGCCCCACACGTGTTTGGCCCCCCAGTACCAGCCTTCCCAGGAGTCGGGGTTGCGTACCTGCAGGGTAAAACCGCCGAGATATTCGAGCAGGACCCCGGACTGGCCGTGCGGGGTGTTGATGGTCTTGCACTCGCCGTGGCCGTCGCCCTGCATGAGGATCGCGTTGTAGCCGTATGTCTCGTGGACTCGCTTGATCTCGCTGGAGATCAATTCGGCCGCCTCCTCCCAGGAGATGCGGACGAACTTGCTTTTCCCGCGGTTCTGCGGGTTGCGCTCGCCGTTGGGGTCCCAGTCGATCCGCTTCATCGGGAAGGGGACGCGGTTGGGGGAATAGACGCGTTTTTTGTAGGCCAGGGAGAACGGTCCGGGCAGCGATTTCCAGGTCGGTTCGAGGGTCTTGCCGTTGCGTTCCATCTTCCACTGGCGGACGTCCTCCTTCCGGTATTTCCATCCGTAGCGCATCGGCCTGACCCGGACAATCTTACCGTTCTTGACATCAACCATGCCCTCGGCGCCGCCGCCGAAGTAACCGCCCAGGCCGAGCGATCTCAGCACGGTTTTGTCTTTTGTTTTCAATGTCTTCATGTCACGGCCTCCTGTGTTTGTCTGCCCCTCTTCGACAGTGTCTGGGTTCTTGGCAGTCTCTTCATAACATATGCCATAACGAGATGCGCCGATGCCACCCTTCCGGGTTCCCGATGGAAACCTCAGAATCGGTAATTATTGCGTTCCAGGTTGAATGGATATGCTGCTGTTCGGCCCCCGGTCAGACATTTTGAATACTCCTGCTTGATAAAAATTACATATTATATTACATGTCATTTTTGTGTTGTCAAGCATCAATGAATCGACACCTGATGAAATTGAATATTGGCTCGGACAGCATCGACAGGAGCGTCTCTTGAAGAAAAACAAGAACCTGACCCTGAAGGTTTATAACCGGATCATGGAGCTGATGCTCAATTACGAAATCGTTCCCGGTCAGCGGCTCGTGTTCGTGGATCTGGCCAGACAGCTGAAGGTCAGCAGGACACCGGTGAACAACGCCTTGTCCATTCTTGCCCGGGAAGGGTATCTCGACTTCGTGCCGAACCAGGGATATTCGGTCCGGCGTCTTTCCAGAAAAGACGCCGAAGAGCTCTACCAGATTCGGGAGGTGCTGGACATCGGCTTTATCGGTCAGGCGGTGCAGAACATGACCGACAACAAGCTGCTCGCCGTCGACCGGCAGCGGCGGGCATACGAGACCGCCATTTCCGACCGGGTCCACCGCAACCTGTTCGTGCTCGACACCGAATTTCACCTGGCCATCCTGGCGATGGCCGGCAACTCGGCGCTCACCTCACGCTATGAGGATATCAGCCGCAAGATCTTTCTGCGCTTCAGGACCGAGGAACTCAAAATGGAGCGCATCGAGCAGATCCGCATCGAGCATGACCAGCTCTATGAGGCGATCACCCTGAGAGACGAGGAGCGGGCCCGGGAACTCATTCACCTGCATCATAAGAATTCCCGGGATTCGTTATTTCCCATCATCTTCAGCTGAGACCAGCGGCGGCAGCTGGTCGTAGGCGGCATCCAGGTCGATCCCGAAATGGCTCTTGAGCGCATCCAGATAGCGCTGGTCATCGGGCAGATCACAGACCCGGAAGCCGTCTGCTTCGACGATTCTCAAGGTGTAGTTCAAAAGGGTTACCCGTCCCGATTCGTTGGACAGAGCCGCCGCGCGATTAACCACAAATATGGAATCGGGATGGGTTGAGGAGTAATAATTCCCCTGCTTGATATCGGCGGGGCCGACATGCTCCAGATCGAAACTGTAGAGATCCAGCCACCCATCCTCACTCAGTGCCTGCAGCATCGTGCCGTAAGGCTGCCGGCGGACAATGCGCAGCCGCTGGCCGTCGCAAGCGGCCTCGCGGTTTATTTCAAAGGGAATCGGTTCCCGCATGTTGAAGCCGCCGAACCCGACATCGGCCAGCCACTGCCTGGAGCCGATGGTCACCAGCGAGAGCTGATGCCCCCTGGCTCCGTGGACCCCGTGGAGATGGACCCGGGCCAGCAGCGCCCGGGCGGTGAAGCCGAAATGGTTCAGGGCATGCAGGAACAGCCCGTTCAACTCGAAGCAGTACCCCCCGCGCGGCCGGTCCACCAGCTTGCTGGCCAGTGATCCGGGATCGAGCAGAACCGGCCGCTTCAGCAGCACATCAAAATTCTCGAAGGGGATGGAAAACAGCTGGCTCCGGTGCAGGGACCGGAGCCCTTCCTCGGTGAGTTTGATGTCCCCCGGGTGGTTTATTCGTGCCAGGTAGCTGCCGGGCTTGAAGGTGTCCATGGTATTCTCAATGGAGAAGGGCTGGCTATGTCCTGAATGACTTCATTGTCACCAGCCGTTAACGGAATCGGTCACGATGGGAATATGCTTTTTACTTGTCGGGCGCGTGTTCCGCTGGTTAAATGTGACAGTAATATCGACCGGGTCGGTGTCAATATCGAGGGGGCAGAGCGAAACATGGCAGGTGGAGAGATGAATACCGTCCGCAATCCGGAACCAGACAGAGCACTGCAACGTTCGGCTCTGATCGTGGCGACCTTGACGTCGTTCATGGGGCCGTTCATGATATCTTCGGTCAATGTCGCCCTGCCGAAAATTCAGGCCGACCTGAAGATGGATGCGGTGGAGCTCGGCTGGATCGCCACATCGTACCTGCTGGCCATGGCAATCGGGCTGATTCCGGCCGGCAAGATAGCCGATATCTCCGGGCGCAAGAAAGTGTTCATATGGGGACTTGCTGTCTATACAGCAGGTTCTTTTGCGGCGGCATTTGCGGGAAGTCCGGCGCTGCTCATCGGCCTGCGCGTTCTGCAGGGAATCGGTGCGGCGATGTTCGTCACCACCGGCATGGCGATCCTTACCTCGATTTTCCCGCCGAACAAGCGCGGCAGGGCTATCGGCATCTATGTCTCCGCTGTATACATCGGGCTGTCGGCAGGACCGTTTTTCGGCGGATTGATGACCAATTATCTCGGCTGGCGTTCGATTTTCGTGATCATGCTCCCGCTCGGCATTTTTTCCCTGGCAACCACCATCCATTATCTGAAGGGTGAATGGCGGGGTGACCCGGGGCAACGATTCGATATCGGCGGATGCGTGCTCTATGGCAGTTCGATACTTGCCCTGGTATACGGCGCCACCAGGCTGCCCGATCCGCTCGGCGTTGTGCTGCTGCTGGCCGGCATCCTCCTGTTCGTGGTCTTTTTCCGTTACCAGTTGAAGGCCCGTTTTCCGGTGTTCGATGTCAGTCTGTTCGTCGTCAATAAACCCTTTACCTTTTCGAGCCTGGCTGCACTGCTGAATTATTCAACGACGTTTTCGGTGACCTTTCTGATGAGCCTCTACCTGCAGTACATCAAAGGGCTGGATCCCAAGACCGCAGGCACGATCCTGATGGCTCAGCCGGTTATGATGGCATTTCTGTCACCGTTAACGGGCAAGCTCTCCGACCGTGTCGAACCGCGCCTGCTGGCAACCGCCGGGATGGCTATCACCGTGATCGGCGTCTTTCTCTTTTCCCGGATCGGACCCGACACCGGTGTTTCCCTCATTATCGCCAACCTGATTTTCATGGGAACCGGGTTTGCGCTGTTCAGCTCACCGAACATGACGGCGATCATGGGTACGGTTCAGCCGAAACATTACGGACTCGCGTCGGGAACGGTTTCCACCATGCGTCTCCTCGGCCAGATGGCGAGCATGGCGATCGCCACGGTGGTGCTGGCTCTGATCGTCGGACGGGAGATGATTACCCCGGATAAATACGACCTTTTTTTACGCAGCGTTCACACCGTTTTTTCGATCTCGACGGGATTGTGCCTGGTCGGCGTCTATTTCTCGTGGTTCCGCGGCTCTGTTCTGGAACCAAACAATTCCCGGGTTTAGCGAACTACAGACCGGCAACCTTCTTGTTCTTGCGATAGACCATGCCGTTGAAGGTGGCGATGATCCGTTCCTGCTCATCCTTGACGATCACCTCATAGACCCCGAGTCTCTTCGGAGTATCGACCTCGCTGGCGACCGCGTAGAGCGTGCCGGCTGAAACGGCCTGCAGGTAGCTGATGTGCACGTTGATTGCCAGCGCAAGCTGGCCGTGACTGTTGGAAGCCACGGCAAACGCGAAATCGGCGAGGGTGAAGATGGCGCCGCCCTGGACCACATTGGCGGCGTTGAGATGCCGGTCGTCGACTTTCATCCTGGCCGTACAGAAGCCGCTGCCGGCCTCGACGAGTTCAACGCCGCTCAACTTGGCATAGCGGTCACGGTCGAATATCTTCCTGGCCTTTTCGGTGTCGATCATCGATGCCTCCCTGAACAGATCGTTTTTTCCCGGTATGGTGATTCGGGTGAACAATTGATTGTGTTCATACCAGTCTTCATGTTCTTATTCAAAGCCGAATTTGCAGCGTATCCCCGCCAGGCGGGAACAGCGTGTTGGCAGACACCTTTGCAGGGACCTGAGTGTCCTAAGTATTAGCTTGAAATCACAATCATTTCATTACGGCTGGGTGATTCTTCTCAGCGGCATGGCGGTCATGTTTTCCTGTCTCGGGCTGGGCCGGTTTGCACTCGGCATGCTGCTGCCGTCGATGGGCGGCGCCCTGGAACTGGATTACGGCCAGATGGGACTGATCGGTACCGCCAATTTCATCGGCTACATGGGGTCGGTGTTCTTTGCCGGGCGCATCGCCGCCCGTTTCGGGGCCCGCGCCACCATCGCTGCCGGTCTGTGCACGGTCGGTCTGTCCATGTGTCTGATCCAGGCCGCTTCCGGCCTGTGGACAGCGCTGCTGCCCTATGTGCTGACCGGGGTCGGCAGCGGTCTGGCCAATATTCCGATGATGGGACTGGTCGCCGGCTGGTTCGCGAAGAAGTGGCGGGGCAGGGCGGCCGGCTGCATGCTGATCGGCAACGGGCTGGGTATCATGTTCTCCGGGTTCCTGATCCCGATGCTGAACCGCCAGCTCGGGCCGCAGGGCTGGCGGACCGGGTGGCTGATCCTGGGTACCATCGGGGCGTTGAGCGGGGTATTGGCGGCGCTGCTGCTGCGCAACGACCCCCTGCGCATGGGCCTGAAGCCGATGGGTGCGGGGCCGGCAGCCGAAGCGGCAGGCCATGGCGGCGGGGTCGATGCGGGCGGACATGGCGCCCCCGAGCTTTCCAAGCTGGTCCGGATCGGCCTGGTTTACTCGCTGTTCGGGGCCAGCTACGCCGTCTATGCGACCTTTATCGTGACCGCCCTGGTCGCCGAACGCGGGGTCGGGGAGCAGGCCGCCGGGGCCTTCTGGTCGTCGGTGGGACTGCTCAGTCTCGGTTCGGGGCCGCTGGCCGGCTTCATCTCCGATCGTTTCGGCCGTTTTCCGGCGCTGGCGGTTGTCTTCACCCAGTTCACCGGTGCCTATCTGTGCGCCCTGTCGGGTTTGCCGGCAGGTTTCCTGTACCTCTCCATCATCTTGTTCGGCTTGTCTCTGTGGGGAATCCCCACCATCATGACCGCCGCCGTCGGCGATATGGTGGGACCCGCCCGGGCGGCTTCGGTGTTCGGGTTCATCACCATCTTCTTCGGCGCCGGGCAGGTACTGGGCCCGGTAGTGGCAGGCTATATCGCGGAGGTGACCGGGCTGTTCGACACCGCCTTTCTGATGTGCGGGATCCTTACCGCGGTCGGGGCGGTGGCCTCGGTTCGTATGAGCAGGGGTGTCGCTTGACCCGGACGAGAGATTGATCCGGCCCGAAGAACCGTTGAAAGCACAGGCGGTTCCGGGAAATGTTCAGGAATGTCTCACGGGCGCCAGCCGAGTTCCGCCGAGATCTGATTCGCCGCCTCGATAGCGGTGTCTTTGAGGGCGAGCAACTCCACCAGGCTGTCGATCTCGGTGAGCGTACAGATGCTCAGCCCGGCGCACACCTCCCCGCTCTGGTCCCGGACCGGGGCTCCGACCGCACGCACCATCCTGGTGCTTTCCTCGTCGTCCAGCGACCAGCCGTTTCGTTTCACCTCGGCAAGCATGTCCCTGAGCCGGTCCTTGTCGACAACGGTGTTGGGGGTCATGCGCTCCAGGTCGGCCTCGTCGAGATAGCGTTCGATTTCTTCCGGGGGCTTCCAGGCCAGCAGCACCTTGCCCATGGCCGTGCAGTGGGCGCCGATGCGGCGCCCGACCCAGGTGCCGATCCTGATCAGCTCGTTGGTGCTGGTCTTGATCACGTAGACAACCTGGTCGCCGTCGAGCACGCCCAGGTGGCAGAGGCGGCTGACCTGCTGCGAGAGGTCCTTGAGGATCGGCGTGGCGATCGCGGTGATGTCGATCTGCTCCGATGCCTTCGATCCCAGTTCCAGCAGTTTCATGCCCAGCAGGTAGGTCTGGCTGGCCGGCTGGCAGCGGATATAGCCCAGGGCTTCGAGGGACTTGAGAAGCTTGTAGGTGGAGCTTTTGGGGAGGCCGAGATCGACATAGATGCGGGTCAGGGTCGAATCGCCGTGTTTCGCGAGATAGCCGAGGATCTCGTCAACCTTTTTGACGCTGGGGATCGTGTAGGATGCGCTGCTTGTTTTCTCCATGATGGCAGTCTGGCAGCCTGTTACGGCAGGTCAATCCTGGCGCCAAGATGACCGCGCTGCATCGGTCGATCTCTTTGTCGATCGCCGGTCATGAAAGCAAACCGGCGAGCATGTCCAGGGTCAGCACGCCCTGGTAGCCGTCAACCTCACCCCTGATCAGGGTTCCCCGCTCTCCCGCGGGGTCGCCGAGACAGGTTACCGCCAGCGCGGCCTCATCGAAGTTTTCCCCCCTGGTGTAGATAGACGTGGTGACGACCACCTGGGCGCCGGCCCCGACGCCTGCCAGCATGCCGTTGCGGGAGTCCTCCACGACCACGCAGCGGGCTGCGTCCGCGCCGGTTTTTTCGAGGGCGAGCAGGTAGATATCGGGCGCCGGCTTTTTACGGGCGACGATATCGCCGGCCAGGATGTGCGCGAAGCGAATGTCCGGCAGAGATTTGGCGGCCACCGCTTGCGCCGCCTTTTGCGTGGCGGTGGTACAGATGCAGATCGGTACGTTGCGGTCGTTGGCTTCTTTCATCAGCCGGTGGATGCCCGGTCTGAGCTTCAGCCCTCCGCCTTCGATCAGATCGATGAAAATCTCGGTTTTGCGCTTGTGAAGGGTGCGGATCAGTTCATCCGCCTGGGAGGCGTCGACGGGTCTGCCGAATCCCCTGGTCTCGAGATGATGGCGCATGCGCTCCTTGCCGCCCGAGATCCTGATCAGCTCCCCGTAGTGGTCGACATCCCAGAACACCTCGAAGCCGAATTCGCTGAAGGCCTGGTTGAAGGCAATCCGGTGGCCGTCTTTCTCGGTGTCGATAATGACGCCGTCCATGTCGAAGAAAAGAGCCTGGGGCAGGGTCATGGCCGTCTCCTGTAGTTAGTCAGGTTGGTTGGACGATGTTGCCGCTGTCATCGAATACGAACGGCTTCGGTTCCGACAACACTTCGAGGCCGGGATTTGTGCCGACTTCCCCGAGCAGGTTTGCGGATACGTACATGGTTTCCAGATGCAGGGTGTTTCTGATGTGGACGATGCGCGGATCCGGTTTGGCGGTAAACGGCAGGGTCGTGATGCAGTTTTCCAGACACTCGTCGTCCCGGTCGAAATAGGGCGGGATTCTGATGATTTCAGGGGATGACGCGGTCAGCGAGTTCATGTAGCTGTAAGCCCGATCGATACGGCCGACCAGCCGGCTGGTCGTGAAATCGGCGTTGCCCAGACCGGTGGCGTTGCCCTCCGATTCCGCGGACATGTCGCGGACGAAAATTCTCGATATCTTCGGTACATCCGGAACCACATGGTAGGGAACCACGGTACGGCCGATCACCTTCTGGTCCATGCCGGTGCCGCTGAAGGTCTTGCCCATCTGGTCGACGATCAGAATATCGAATTCGGCGAACGGAATTCTCGGGAAGAACTCCTTGGCCTTCACGAGCAGGTCCCGCTCCCGTTCGACGATCCGTTCCCGGGGCAGCATTTCAATGATCGTGGTGGCGTCCCTCTGGTCCTCGACGATGCCGATGCCGAAGGTGATCGGGTAGCGATCCAGGATCAGCCTCGCGGCGCTGGTGATGACTTTGAAATGACCGTGTTCCAGGGCAAGGCAGTGGTACAGGTCGGCGGCCTTCTGTTTGCCGAGCCCGATGGCCAGCATTTTGAGCAGGCCGCTCTCGTGGTCTCCGACGAAATCGGTGTGGGGTTTGATCCGGTTGACGACGATGATATGATCGGCGTCATGGGCGTTTTTGTCGATAAATACCGGAAAACCTTCCGTGGTTTCGCCGACCGAGACGGTCTCCATGCTTGACAGCACAGGCGCCTGCATGGTTTCGCCGGATATTCCCAGATGGGCCAGCAGCGCCGCCTGCCCTTCGGCGGTGGCCCCGCCGTGGCTGCCCATCGCCGGCACGATGAACGGTTCGGCGCCGATGTGTTTGAGCTCGCCAACGATGGCTCCGGTGATCCGGGCGATATTGTTGATGCCCCGGCTGCCGGCGGTCACCGCCACCCGCTGGCCCGGTCTGATCCGGGCGTGGACCTGGTTGCGGGCGAATTCGTCGGCAACCGCCCGGTCGATATCGGCGATCGGAGTGTTGTCGAAGCGCTGTTTGATCTTGACCATCGCGGGCAGGTTCATGGGTATTGTCCTCTCTGAGATTCGGCAAGGGTTTCGAAAGCCAGTCTGGCGGCTCCGGGAAGCGCCGTCTCGCCGAGCATCCGGATGTCGAAATCGGGCAGCTTGTCTTGCTTGAACGCGGTGTAGCTGCTCTTGGCACCGCCGCCGACATGATTGATGACCCGGCTCAAGTCGATATCTTTCTTCCAGTGTTCGAGCGCTTCGAACTGGAAGGACACGATACCGTCGAGCAGCGCCAGCAGCAGCTCTTCCCGGGTCGAGTCGAGGGTCAGGTTAGTGAACGAAGCGGTGGCTTCTCCGACCTGATGCCGGTTGCCCGATAGAAAGGGGAGAAAAGAGGCCCTCAGCGGCGGGCGATGTTCCAGGACTTCGTTCAGGTAAGTGGAGTAGAACACCTCTTTGTCGAGTTCCCTGCAGAAATTCTGCCGGAACCACTCCAGAGATCCGCCCCCGGCCCCCACCATCCTCATTGCCAGCCATTTTCCCGGATAGGCGTGAGTCCGGAGCAGATGCTGCAGAGAAACCAGCGGTTTTTCGGTGCATAGAACCAGGATGTCGACGGTTCCCGAAGTGTTGAGCAGATCCCCGTGATTGACGACACCGGCGCCGACACAGGCGCAGGTGGTGTCGTTGGCGCCGGTGACCACTGGCAGCCCCGCCGGGATGCCGAGGGCCTCAGCCGCCGATTCTGTCACCCTGCCGGCGATGGTGTTGGAGTTCTGAACCTTCGGCAGCTTGGCCGGATCGATGCCCAGCGGTCCGCAGATCCGCTCGTCCCAGTCGCGGTAGCCGACCGTATCATAGAGGCCGGTAAAGGACGCGTTGGATGGGTCGATGAGGAACCTGCCGGTCATCCGCTTCAGGATCAGGGTGTCGACGTGACCGAAGCAGACATCGCTTCTTTCATAGATTTCGGGGGCATGGTTTTTCAGCCACAGCAGGCTGGTCAGGCTGATTCCGCCCGGCACCGGCAGATTCCCGGAAATATTCAGAAAGGTCTGCTGGCCGACGGTCCTAAGCGCCCACGTCGCCTCCTCCCCGCTGCGCCGATCGAGGTGCAGGATGACCGGGTGCAGCGGATTGCCGTCACCGTCGAGCGGGATCAGAGACGGGCACAGGGTCGAGAACACCACGCCCTGCACCCGGTCTTTCATGTTCAGCCCCCTGCATGCCGTTTTCAGCGCGGTCCAGATCTCCTCGCCGTCCATCTCCACATGGGTGGCCTTGCTGACCCGTATCTCCAACCCCACCTGGCGACGCTCGAGGATCTGTAACTGCTCGTCGAGGACGCCGGCCTTGATCGATTGGGTACCGATATCCACCGCCAGGATGGTTTGCATCACGATACTCCGTGCGTGGCTCCGATGAACGGGTTTGTTACCGGTAGGCACTCAGATCGGTGGATTCGATCGCTTTTTTGATCGAGGCCTTGTCGGCGTCGCTGATCGGCAGCAACGGCAGCCGCGGATCGCCCCCATAAAAACCGGCGACCTCGCTGGCGTACTTGACACCGGCCACACCGTAGCTGCCCGATACCGCCGAATTCAGCCTGCCGAGCACCAGGTGCAGCTGGCGCGCACCGGTGAGATCGTCGGCCACGCACAGCTCATAGAGCTTCGCGCAGACATCGGGAATAGCGTTGGCGAGCGACACGATGCCGCCGGTGGCGCCCATCATCATTGCCGGGAACAGCGTATTGACGGTGCCCGAGAAGACGTCGAAGTCAAGGTCGGCGGTAACGCGCAGATAGCTGCCGACATTGCCCGGCGAGGTGTCCTTGATGCCGATGATGTTGTCATGGGCGGCGATCGCCTTGAGCGTTTTGGTGGAAACCGTCATGCCGGTGAAACCGGGTGCATTGTAGCAGGTGATCGGAATCGGCGAGGCGTCGGCGACGTCCAGATAATACCGGGTCATGGCCTCGTCATTGAGCTGTTTCTTAAAATAACAGGGAGTCAGAACCGATGCAAAGTCGGCGCCGAGATCGGCGACTTTTTTGCACTGCTCGATGGTCAGCCTGGTCGATTCCCCGTTGGCCCCGGCCAGAACCTTCTGCTGCGGCGCTTTACCGGCGACGATGGTCTTCAGGACTGCGCTCTTTTCCGATTCGGAGAGGCTGACGCATTCTCCGTTGCTGCCAATCGCCAGGTATCCGGACAGCTTTGATGCAGCATACTTCTCCATGTTGGCGGCCAGCTGGTCATAGGCGACGTCTTGGTTCACGAAGGGAGTACCGATGGGTGCGTAAACTCCGCTGAGTACAGGTGACATGATTTCTCCGGTAAATGATTTGGGGTTTGAATGGTCAGCTCAAATGCGCCCAGCGCTCGCTCGCGAGCACCTCGGGATTGGCGACGTTGAGCGGTTTCCTGCCGTCGAGCACTTCAATGGTGCGGTCGGCGGCGTCGGTGGCCATCCTGATCACGCACTCGTTGGTCAGCGCCGCCGAATGAGGGGTGTGGATCACGTTGCCGAGCTGCAGCAGTTCGTTGTCCGGATCGGGCGGCTCTTTTTCCAGCACATCAAGCCCGGCTCCGCCGATAAGGCCG
>JAJDNR010000018.1 GCA_022340565.1 Desulfofustis sp. | reverse complement strand
TGCTGGGGCTTGATGCCGACTGCCCGTTTGGATTCAACATCGCGGAAGGGGGCGTTTCCAGAATTACCATCCGGGACGGGCAGCCCTGTCTGGAATATTTCAACTGCAGGGGGTAGGCTTCCTATGGCGGACATTGTCCTGGTGACCGGCGGAGCCAGAAGCGGGAAAAGCGATTACGCGATGAAGCGGGCCGAGCAGATACCTGGGCCTCGTTGTTTCGTCGCCACCTGCGAGGTGCGCGATCGGGAAATGGCGGAGCGGGTCCGTAAACACCGTCAGCAGAGAGACGCTGCAGTATGGACCACAATCGAGGAGCCGCTCGACGTGGCGGCGGTGATCGAACGGCATGACTTTGCGGTATACCTGGTGGATTGTCTGACGCTCTGGGTCAGCAATATCATGGCCGAATATGACCGACGGGGCGCGGTGTGCGGGGAAGATGAAATTGCCGTTGAGATGGGTGCTGTCATGGCCTGCGCCGGGGCGATGAAGGGGACGGTGGTTGTTGTCAGCAACGAAGTGGGAATGGGGATTGTGCCCGACAACGAGTTGGCGAGAAGATATCGGGATCTCGTGGGAGTGTGCAATAAAATGGTCGCCGCCGCCGCAACCGAAGTGGTGCTGGTGAGTTGCGGGCTGCCGCTTCACATAAAGCAAGAAAGGAAGAGACAATGAAGGTGTTGGAAAGAACCTGCAGCGAGATATTTCCCCAGGACAGCGACTACCGTGATCGTGCCAAAGCACGTCTCGACCAGCTGACGATGCCCCATTGGGCGCTCGGAGACCTGATGGATCTCGGCATTGATCTCGCCGGCATGACCAGGAGCCTGGATCCTCCTGTCGGCCGCAAGGCGATCGTCACCATGGCCGGTGACCACGGTGTTGTTGCGGAGGGCGTCAGCAAGTTTCCGCCGGAGGTGACCCCGCAGATGGTATACAACATACTGGCGGGTGGCGCCGGCATCAGCGCGCTGGCCAGGCAGGTCGGCGCTGACGTGTTCGTGGCGGATCTCGGCGTAAATCATGATTTCGATGATCTCGGGGAAAACAGGTTCTTTCTGAACAGGAAGATTTCATATGGGACCAGCAATATTGCCGCCGGTCCGGCGATGAGCATCGCCAATGCCCGCAAGGCCGTGGAACACGGGATCGACATAGCCGAACAGCTGAGCTCCTCATACGATCTCTTCGGGACCGGGGAGATGGGCATCGGCAACACCACGCCGAGCACGGCCATCGCCGCAGTTGTCACCGGCAAGCCGATCGCGCTGCTGACCGGCCGAGGCACCGGACTCGATGACGAGCAGCTGAAGAACAAGATTGCGATCATCGAAAAAATCCTCCAGATCAACAAACCTGATCCCCGAAACGGCCTCGACATCTTAGCCAAGGTCGGAGGTTATGAAATCGGAGGAATCGCCGGGCTGATCCTCGGGGCAGCCGCAAAAAGAAAACCGGTTGTCGTGGATGGATTCATTTCCACCGCCGCGGCCTTGATCGCCCATACCATAGAACCCTTCGTGAGGGATTATATCATCTGCGCGCACCGCTCAGTCGAGCCCGGTCACATTCACATGCAGGAATTTCTGGGTTGTACGAGGCCGCTGCTCGATCTCAATTTCAGACTCGGTGAAGGCACCGGTGCGGCCCTGGCGATGAATGTGGTGGAAGCGGCAAAACTTGTCCTGACGGAGGTTGCCACCTTCGCGGAGGCAGCCGTTGCCGGGGCGGACAAATAGATGATTGGCATAAGGAGACGATTCTGACATGAGAGGCCTGCAAACGGCGATTTTCAGTCCGCTGCGCTGCTTTTCTGCAGCCTTGAGGTTCCTGACTATCCTGCCGGGCCTTACCCGGGTCCCGGACGAAAAGCGCTATTTTGCCGGATCAGCCTACTATTTCACCATCGTCGGTCTTGTCAGCGGGGTCTTGATCGGCGGATGTGCCCTGCTTTGCCTGCGCTTTGCTCCGCCGATGCTGGTTGGGGTGGGGGGCGCGATCTGGCTTTCGCTCATTTCCGGTTTTCTGCATCTCGACGGTCTTGCCGATACCATCGACGGGTTCATGAGCTGCCGTGACCGGGAGCGCACGCTCGCCATCATGAAGGACAGCAGGATCGGAGTCATGGGAGCGGCAGCCGTGATCTCGCTGCTGCTCTTTAAAACCGCAGCGATTCTATCGCTGCCGGCAAACGGGTTTGTGCCGGTTATCGTAGTCGCTTGCGCAGCCGGGCGGACCGCCGCCGTTCTGATGATGTGCCTGCTCCCTTATGCACGCGGAGAAGGCGGCATGGGCAATCTGTTTTTCGACGGAGGCTCGGCCAGATCCGTTTCGATCATTTCGGCCGTCATCCTTCTGGCGGCAATGACGCTTCTCACCCCGGAACGAATGCTGGCGATGATTATCGGGTTTGTGCTGACCATCGGGCTGTTGTGCTGGTGGTGCATGAGGAAAATCGGCGGGTATACCGGCGATACGCTCGGCGCTGCCTGCGAACTGATGGAAACGGCGATCCTGACGGGAGCGGTCGTGTCATTTTGATAGCAACGGTGAAGGCGCAGGACAGAACATGGCGGTATTGAACGGAGCAGACCTGCCGATCGGCAGACACGAGCATGGCGGGAATATTCACAGACATCGCAACCAGGAGCGTGACCAGCCGATGCTCGATTTCAGCGCCAATCTCAATCCGCTCGGTCCTCCAGCCTGGCTGAGATCGGCGATCAATTGCCATCTTCAACTGCTTGGCCACTACCCCGATCCGGACTGCACCGAACTCGTGCGCGCTGTTTCGAATCGCTATCGTGTGGACAGAGAACTGATCGTGCCGGGCAATGGCTCCACCGAACTGCTGCACCTGGTTCCCCGGATCGTGTCGGTTCGGCGGGCATTGCTTCCGGTGCCCTGTTATATCGACTACATCGATGTACTGGAAAAAAACTCGATTGAAGTCGAATTCATCGATACGGCAGCAGACGGCTACCGGGTTTCGCCAGGTCAGATTGCCGCGAAGATTCAAGGAAACGATCTGGTTGTATTCGGCAACCCAGTCAATCCATCCGGCGCATTCCTGGAAGATCAAGCGATCATGGATCTGGCGCAAAAGCATCCCGATACGCTCTTTGTCATCGACGAGGCATTCCATGATTTCATCGAACCATTCACCACGGTTGGCGGAACGCTCGCAAACATCATTACCCTTAACTCGCTGACCAAATTCTTCTCCATTCCAGGCCTCAGGGTCGGCTTCGGAATCTTTCCCGAACCGTATTGCCTGAAAATTCGCGAGCTGCTGCCGCAATGGTCGGTGAACACGCTCGCCCAGATCATCGCCGCCAGGGCCGTAAACGACCAAGCATATGCGGCCGACACGAAATCGCTCTGCGCCATGCTGCGCGAGCAGTTGCGGGGTGCGCTTGGCGGATTTGAAGGGATCGAGGCGCTGGATTCCCATGCCAATTACCTGCTCCTCAGACTGAGTGGCGGCTTATCCGGGCAATGGCTCTATCAAGAGCTTCTTCAGGAAGGGATCATTATCAGAAGGTGCGGCAATTACCGAGGCCTCGGAGATGCATATGTGCGGGTGGCGGTAAGGACCGAGACCGAAAACCGGCGGCTCGTCGAGGCCCTTCGAAAGGTGATCGGGGGGCCCGCGAACCGTTCTCAAAGGCAGAAAAAACGGGCTGCTGCGATCATGTTCCAGGGGACCTCGTCCAATGCCGGAAAATCAATTTTAAGTGCGGCGCTGTGCAGAATACTCTATCAGGACGGGTACAAGGTCTGCCCGTTCAAGGCCCAGAACATGTCCCTTAACTCCCATGTAACCGTAGACGGGGGAGAAATGGGGCGGGCCCAGGTTGTCCAGGCCCAGGCCGCGAAACTCGAGCCGGACTGGAGAATGAATCCGATTCTGCTCAAGCCGAACAGCGACACCGGCAGCCAGGTGATCGTCAACGGCAGGCCGGTGCGCAACATGGACGTACGCCAGTACCACGCATTCAAGGATGAAGCGTGGAAAGCGGTTGTGGCAAGTTTCGACGAATTGCGCGACGCCTACGAGGTCATTGTGATGGAAGGAGCCGGGTCGCCCGGAGAGGTGAACCTCAAGTCCCACGACATCGTCAACATGAAAATGGCCCGCTATGCCGGTGCCCCGGTGCTGCTTGTCGGAGACATCGACCGAGGGGGCGTCTATGCTGCTTTTGCCGGTATCATGGACGTGCTCGAGGAGTGGGAACGGGAACTGATCGCCGGTTTTATCGTCAACAAGTTCAGGGGGGACGAGTCATTGCTCGCCGATGCGCACCGATTTATCAGGGAACACACCGGCCGGGATGTGCTCGGCGTGGTGCCCTATATATCCGACATGTCAATACCGCAGGAAGATTCGGTGTCCCTGCGCGAAGGTTTTTACCGGGATCGCGGCACCGGCGCCGACCAGGTGGAAATCGTCGTGGTCGATATCCCGCACATCGCCAATTTTACCGATATCGATCCGCTCTATTTCGAACCGGATGTCAACATCAGGTTCGTGTCCGACCCAAGCCTGTTCGGCCGGCCGGACTGCGTTATCATTCCCGGATCCAAAAACGTCGCAGGCGATCTCCGCTTCCTTTCCGACCGCGGCTGTGATCGGGCCATTATCGACTATTACCGAGCCGGGGGAACGATAGTCGGCATCTGCGGGGGATATCAGATGCTCGGCAAGCTCATAGCCGATCCATATCGGATCGAGACCAGCGACGGCTCGATCCGCGGTCTCGGCCTGCTGGCGGTGGACACCGTCATGGCCCGAGACAAGACCTTGATCAAGCGGCGGGGAACCCATATCGAATCAGGGCGGCAAATCGTCGGGTACGAGATCCACCATGGCAAGACCGTTGGCAGCCTGACTCCGGTACTGGAGTTTGAAGGCGGGGAGACCTGCGGTTGCAGAAACGACGATGGATCGGTGTGGGGTGCCTATCTGCACGGAATTTTCGACGAAGATACCTTTAGGCGCTGGTTCGTCGACGGGCTGCGGCGCACAAAGGGCCTTGCACCCCTGGGTGAATCAGGAACAACCTATAACGTGGATAGAAGCCTCGACGAACTCGCCGATCTGGTGCGGTCGCGCGTCGATATTGGGCGAATTTACCGGCTGTTGAACCTTGAGCGCTGAATTCACTCTGTATGCACAGCTGCTGGCCATTCTCGGGCTGGATCTGGTGGTCGGAGATCCGCGCTGGTTTCCCCATCCGGTCAGGTTTATCGGGTCTCTCTGCAGCCGTTTCGAATCGCTTGC
Source organism: Desulfofustis sp. (assembly GCA_022340565.1). GTDB lineage: Bacteria > Desulfobacterota > Desulfobulbia > Desulfobulbales > Desulfocapsaceae > JABDQA01. The sequence goes on along the minus strand of JAJDNR010000018.1, from coordinate 102,515 downwards.
ACGAACCGTGCTGAAGGCTCAGCCGGCCCGTCTGCAGGGATGCTTCGCCTGGGCCGGCGTGATCAGCCTGTCACTGCTGTCGGTATGGCTGGTTCTCGAACTGCTGGGCATGGTTTCCCTGCACCTGTCGGTTGCCGGTGCTCTGATCGTCTGTTTTTTCTGCACTGCCGCAGGGGACCTGGTAAAACACAGCGCCAAAGTGCGGAGCGATCTTCGGCGGGGGGATATCAATGAAGCCCGCCGCTCGGTTGCCATGATGGTGGGCAGAGACACCGCACATCTCGATGAGGCGGAGATAACCAGGGCCTGCATGGAATCCGTGTCGGAGAACCTGGTCGACGGCATCACCGCCCCGTTGTTCTGGGCCATGATCGCCGCCCTGGCGGCTCCGTTCCTCGGGGTGGAAGGAATCATCAGCGCCGCGTTTGGCTACATCGCCTATAAGGCGGTCAATACGATGGACTCCATGTACGGTTACCGGAATGAGCGATACATCCAGTTCGGCAGCTGTGCCGCCAGGATCGATGATGTGTGCAATTTCCTGCCGGCACGGTTGAGCGGCCTGTGCGTTATCGCCGCGGCGCTGCTTCCCGGTTATGAAAGCCGTCAAGCGGCGCGAGTCTTTTTCCAGGACCGCCTGAAGAGCACCAGCCCCAACAGCGCTCACACCGAGGCTGCGGTGGCGGGAGCGCTCGGGGTAAGACTGGGGGGGCCATCGTCCTATTTCGGAGAACCCACGGTGAAACCGTATCTCGGTGACGGCTTGCGACAGGCGGCACCGGACGACATACCGCGGACCAACCGTCTGGTCATGGTGTCGGCTGTACTGTTTTATCTGAGCGTTTTCGGTCTGCACTGGGTCGTCAGCGGGTGGCTGTCATGATTGGTAAACCGGCGTTCATGATCGGCGCAACCAGAAGCGGCGGCGGCAAGACGACGCTGACCGTCGGCATCCTCGCGGCCTTGGTCCGCAGAGGCATGAACGTCCAGTGTTTCAAGTGCGGCCCCGATTTCATCGACCCAACGCTGCACGAGACGGTCACCTCGACGGTTTCATACAACCTCGATATCAGGATGATGGGAGGCCAGTGCTGCAGGGACACCTTTGCACGCACCTGCCGCACCTGCGACGTTGCCGTTGTGGAAGGGGTCATGGGGCTGTTCGACGGAGCCGAAGCGAGCAGTGCGGCCCTGGCGAAATTGCTCGGTGTACCGGTTTTTCTGGTTATCGATGCAGCCTCCTGTGCGGAGAGCAGCGCCGCGGTGCTCAAGGGGTTTGTCGATTTTGATCCCGAACTCAGAGTCTGCGGGGCGATTTTCAACCGGATCGGTTCCGCTCGCCACCGGGACCTGATCGAGACCGCGGTTCGAGATCACTGCCGGATCGATTATCTGGGGTTTATGCCCAGAGACGACGCCTTTGTTATTCCTGAGCGCCATCTCGGGCTGCACATGGGGAACGAAAAGCCCCTCGACGACTATAGCCTGGGGCGGCTCACCGACTCGATCGAGACAAATCTCGATCTCGACCGGATGCTGAACACCGCGGTTTCATCTATTTCCCCGCCGAGCGAGCGCCCCGCTGCCGCAGCACTGCGACCGTCAGTGGCGCGGCGATCAGAAGCGAAGGCACGGATCGGCGTTGCCATGGACGAGGCGTTCTGTTTCTATTACCGGCAGAATTTCGAGCTGCTTGAATCCTGCGGGTTTGAACTCGTGCCGTTCAGCCCGATCCGCGATGAAGAACTTCCGCCACTGCTGGAAATGCTTTATTTCGGTGGCGGATATCCGGAGAATCATGCGGCGCGGCTGAGTGCCAACCACAGGATACGTGATCAGATCAGGGCTTTCCACGCAGACGGTCGGCCCCTTTACGGAGAGTGCGGCGGTTTCATGTACCTGTGCAGGACGCTCACCGACATGGAGGGCGGGTGTTTTCCGATGGCCGGTGTGTTTCCGTTCGACTCGGCGCTGAACAGACGGCTGCGCCGTCTTGGATACCGGCGCGTTCAGCTTCTGGAAGGGTGTCTGCTGGGCGATCGGGGGGACATCCTGCACGGGCACGAGTTCCATTATTCGGATATCGAAATCGACCCGAACGGGTCGCTGCCGGACGGGGTCACAACGCTTTACCGCCTTGATAATAATGCTCTTGAAGGCTATAGTGTCGGCTCGGCCGTCGGTAGCTATATTCACCTGCATTTCGGTGGGACTCCATCGGCACTATCGCACCTGTACCGAACATTGGTTGGAACCCGTAGAGAAAGCGATGACAACGCTTAAGAAGATAGCACCTGCAGAAATCGAGAAGCTGAGTTTTGCAATCATCGAAGAGGAATTCGAGGAGCGCACTTCCAGGGATTTGAAGGAGTTCAATTTCGGCGAATTCAAGATCATCCAACGGGTCATCCATGCCACCGGGGATTTCAGTTTCGCCAGCAGTCTCGTTTTCAGTGCCGGTTGCATCGATGCCGGCCTGGAAGCGATCAGAAGCGGCTGCGATATCGCCATGGACGTGACCATGGGGGCTTCGGGAGTCAGTCGGCGGCTGCTCCAATCCTTCGGTGGCACAGTGCGTTGTCATATCAATGACCCGGGAATCGGGGAACGGGCACGGTCCCTGGGTAAAACCAGGAGTGAGACTGCCTTGGAAAAGCTCGTGTCAGCCGACGTCGGCATCATTGCCGTCGGCAATGCACCGACTGCGCTGGTGGCGGCGATGGAGATGATCGAGGCGGGTCTGCTCAAACCCCGGCTGGTGGTCGGGGTTCCAGTCGGTTTTGTGAATGCGGAGGAATCAAAGGAGCTGCTGCTTAAAAAGCCGTACCCGTATATTACCAACAGGGGGCGCAAGGGAGGGACGCCGGTCGCCGTGGCGATCGTCAATGCCCTGCTGAGACTCGCCCGAACTCCGGACACCGAGAATCAATAGCCTGAACCGCTGCTGACAAAAGCACACGCCGCAGATTCATGACGGCGGCCGCTTGTTATCGTTAAATTCATCACATGGGTATCGACATGGAAAGAACATTTGCAATCATTAAACCGGACGCCTTCGCTGCCGGAAATGCCGGCAGGATTCTGGCGCGCATTTACGAGGAGGGATTCAAGGTCATCGGGCTGAAAAAGCTCTATCTCGGCAAGAAAGAGGCCGAGGGTTTTTATTACGTCCACCGGGAACGGCCGTTTTTCGGTGAACTAACCGACTTCATGAGCAGCGGTCCCTGTATCGTCATGGTTCTGGAGGCGGACGGCGCCATCAAGAAATGGCGCGACCTGATGGGGGCGACCGATCCGGCCAAGGCCGCTGAAGGTACATTGAGAAGGGAATTCGGCACCTTTGTTGGGGAAAATGCGACCCATGGTTCGGATGCCCCCGAAACTGCCGCGTTCGAGATCTCCTATTTCTTTTCGGGTCTGGAACTGCTCTAGACCGGATATTTTACGAGTTGAGACGGCCTGCGAGTCAAGAAGACGTGGGGAAGGCTATAGCGGTACTATGCCTTCCCCACAAGCGACGCGGGATCGCAGGCCGTATCGACTCGCCCGCAGGGTGGAAATTTTGCCTTTCAGCCTTGATTGCATAAGGCACAAACGGTCTCAGTGACAGGGCTTGAGTTCTCCCTGGGAAGTTGATTTTGCTGTTTATTTTTTACCCATACGTTCGTTTTCCATGAACGTCGGGCTGACCCTGTTTCCCAAAAGTTCGGCAGTGGCCGCCGGTCGTTGTATCGATGGGCATTGCCGAACGCTTCACTCGCCATCCCGTTTGCCAATCACCCTGCATTGCAGTTCTCCGCGGTAAAGTCGAATATCGACCGAGTCGTCGATGCGGACCTGATCAGCGCCGGTAACAACGGTCTTCCGATGTGCTGAATGGCCGCTCACTGAGACGATGCTGTAACCGCGGGCCAGGGTTTTGAGCGGGCTCAAAGTTTCAAGTATGGCAGCCAGGCGAAGGAACCGGTTCTGCTTGGATTCCAGCAGCTGTCGGCAGCGCGAGACCAGCCGCTCCGAGAGATAATCGAGCCTGGCCTGATGGCTTCCGATCCTATGAGCCGGCGATGCCCGCCGTATCCGGGCTTGAATGTCGTCAAAACGGCCGGCCTCTTTGTCGAGCATCGTCGCCACGGCACGGTTGAGGCGAGAACTCAGGTAATCGATCTTAAAGGTCTGGCTGCTGAAGGCATCGTCGAAGGTGGACAGCAGACGTGACGACGAGTCGAGCCTGATCCGGCATGCTTCCAGTCTGCGGTGGATCGACAGAATCAAGCGCGCCCGCAGATGTTCGAGGCGATCGATACGGATCAGCGGGTCTGCGATAACCAGTTCGGCCGCTCCTGTCGGTGTCGGGCACCTCAAATCCGCGCAAAAGTCGGCGATCGTAAAATCTGTTTCATGACCGATTCCGGTCACGATCGGAATCGTTGCTCGGTGAATGGTCCGCGCCAGCTCCTCGTCATTGAAGCACCAGAGATCCTCGATCGAGCCGCCGCCGCGGCACAGCACGATGACGTCGGGATGCAGCGCATGGGCCGAGTCGATTGCCTTACAGATTTCCTGGGCTGCCTCTTTGCCCTGTACACGCACCGGGAGAATCTGTATCAGTGTCTGGCTGTTTCGTTTCCTGCAGATGGACAGGAAGTCGTGTATGGCCGCTCCAGTGGGTGAGGTGATGACGGCGATTTTACGAATGGTGTCCGGTACCGGCAATTTGCCGGCCGAATCGAATAGTCCCTCTGATCTGAGCCGCTGTTTGAGCTGCTCGAAAAGGATCTGCAGATGCCCGGTACCGTCGAAGTCAACAGTGTCGACGATCAGCTGATACTGACCGCGCGGCTCATAGACGCTGATGCGGCCATCGCAGACCACCTCCAGGCCGTCACGGAGTTCCTGCGCCAGCCAGCGCTGTTGATTCTTGAACAGCACCGCCTGCAGCTGCGACCGTTCGTCCTTGAGGATGAAATAGGAGTGGCCCGAGAAGGGCCTTTTTACATTGGATATTTGGCCGCGGATACGCACGAACCTGAAATCAGTCTCGATTCGTTCACGGATCTCGGCGTTGATCTCGGTGACGCTTTTGATCGGTCTGAGCGTAAAATCTGTTGGAGGATACACGTCGAAATGGTCAGGGTGAAAGGTTTACGAATGGACACCTCAGTGCTTTTGTACTATATATGACTCGCTGAAATCAAAAACAATAAAAATGCAGGGGCAATCTTCAGGAGAAGCGATATGGCAAAGGAAAATATCTTCGACAAGGAATGGGTAGATGAGCGGGACAAGAACAATCTGGAAGGGCTGCTCGAGCAGTTGAACCTGCCGCCGGCGGTGGTGAAATTGGTCAGGGAGCATAAGCGGGCTGTTCAGATCGTGATCGGCGTGCTCATCGCTGCAGTGGTGGTGTGGTCTTTATACGGGTCGTATCGGGATAACCGGATAGAGAAAAGCACAGAGGCTCTCGCTGCGGCTCTGGAGCTTGAAGGCCAGCAGATGATCGACCAGCTCAATGAAGTGGAAAGATCCTATCCGGGAACCGATGCCGCGCTCTGGGCCAGGATCAACACCGCGCAGGAACTCTCGAAAACAGGCAGGATGGAAGATGCCAACCGCACCTATAAAGATGTTCGCGATGAAATCTCCACATCTTCGATTCTGCAGCCCCTGGTCATGGTCGGTATCGCCCAGACCGCGGAGGCATCGGGGAACTTCGACGAAAGCAGTGGCGAATATCAGAAGCTGATGGAGATCCAAGGATACGAAGATATCGGGTTTCTGGGCCTGGGACGCATCCATGAACTGGAGGGGGAGACCGCCAAAGCGCTCGAGGTATATGAACGCTATCTCACGGAAATAGATACTGCACCAGTCCTGCAGAAACGACTGGTGGAGGAAAAGATAGCCAGCATCAAAGCAGCACAGTGATTGTCGAACCGTCGATAGCAAAGACCAGATCGCTCATTGATCGATGGCGAACGAGCGGGGAGACGATCGGTCTGGTTCCGACCATGGGGTATTTCCATGCAGGTCACCTGGCCTTGATGAATCAGTGCCGGCAGACCGCCGATCGGACCGTGGTGTCGTTGTTCGTCAACCCGACCCAGTTCGGCGCTGACGAGGACCTTGATCTGTATCCCCGGGATTTCGAAGGTGATTGCGACAAGGCGCGGGCTGCCGGCGTCGATATGGTGTTTTGCCCCGAGGCGGGCGCAATGTATGGAGCCGCCCACCGTACCATCGTGACGGTAAGCGAGCTGACCGAGGGTTTGTGCGGCGTGGACCGTCCGGACCATTTTACCGGGGTCACAACGGTTGTGACCAAACTGTTCAATATCACCGGCCCCGATTACGCGTTCTTCGGCGAAAAGGATTTTCAGCAGTTGACGGTAATCATGCGGTTGGTCAATGATCTGAATTTCAACATCAAGGTCGTCGGCGTGGGGATCGTGCGCGAGCGCGACGGGCTCGCGATGAGTTCGAGAAATGCCTATCTGTCCGCATCGGAGCGGGAAGAAGCTGTGGTCCTGTACCGGGCCCTGAAGACGATTCGCGATGAAGCCGTCTGCAAACGCTACCGGGACAGCTCCGCTCTGCTTACGAGCGGCCGAGCGCTGATTGAAAGGAGTCCAGCATGTACTGTTGACTACCTGTCGATCGCCGATGAGCGGACGCTGCAGCCGCAGCATACGGTGACCGACCGCTGCCGGGTGTTCGGTGCGATCAAGGTGAGCGGGCGCATAAGACTTATCGACAACCTGGCCCTATATGGGTAGAATTGAGCGGGCCGGCAAGCAGACCTTACCGGTAAAACACATTCACACAGCGGAATTTGCACGATGATCGTCGTCCTGAGATGAGGGAGACGGGGAGGAGCGGGATGCCAGGATTTGAAATATTCGGTGAAGAAGAAAAGCGGCAAATTGCTGACGTACTCGATACCGGCGTACTGTTTCGATACGAATTCACGGAACAGCGGCGGGGAATCTACAAGGTCAGGGAATTTGAAGAAAAATTTGCGGCTTATACCGGGGCCGGCCATGCCCAGGCGGTGACGTCGGGGAGTGCGGCGCTGAAGGTGGCACTGACCGCTCTCGGCGTCGGACCAGGCGACGAGGTCATTACCCAGGGATTTACCTTCGTTGCAACCTGGGAGGCGATTCTCGAGGTCGGGGCAATCCCCGTATTCACCGAGATCGATACGACCCTGAACATGGATCCTGACGATCTCAAGAACAAGATTACCGACCAGACGGCCTGCATTATTCCCGTTCATATGTGCGGGTCTGCCGCACGGATACAGCAAATTAAAGCAATAGCGGACGCCAGAGACATTCCGGTTCTCGAGGACACCGCCCAGTCGGTTGGGGCCCGCATCCGAGGGCAGCATCTCGGCACGTTCGGTACCTGCGGAACCTTCTCGTTCGATCCGGTCAAGACGATAACTACCGGGGAAGGCGGCATGGTGGTGACCAACGATCCCGAGCTTCACAGGAAGATGATGGAGTATCATGATCATGGCCATGACCATGTCATCAACCCCGGCGGACGCGGAGGCGAAGGACGGTCATTTTACGGCTTCAATTACCGCATGATGGAACTTCAGGGGGCAATAGGCATTGCCCAGCTCGCCAAACTCGATTCGATGCTGGCGGCCCAGAGAAAAAATAAAAACAGGTTAAAAGAGGCGGTGGCCAAGATTCCTGGGGTTACGTTCCGGGAGCAGATCGACCCGCACGGTGACAGCGCGACCTTTCTCGCCTTCACGCTTTCCGACGCCAACCACCGTAAAAAGGTCGGAACGGTGCTGCAGGAGCATGGTGCGGCGGCGATCTGCTGGGCTGAAAACACCTGGCACTTTTACCGCAGATGGGAACATCTGCTCGGAGAAAGGACCCTGGTGAATAACGGCTGGCCATTTGCAGCGGGCGGAAAACGGCGATTCGTCTATGATCCGCAGGATCTTCCGCAATCGGCATCGCTGCTCGACCGGACCCTGGTCTATCCGATCTCGATCAGGATGTCGGAAACAAAACTCAAGGACATGGAGGCTGCCCTGGAAAAAGCTTCGCAGGTCTGACCCCCCGTGTAAACAGCAGACAGGCTGGGAACCGGGCATCGGATACGATGGCCCGGTTTTTTTTATTCCCTGTAGAACTTGTGCGATCCGTACTGGGCAATGTAGGTGAACTCCGATGTCCAGCGGGGAGTTACGGAATCGAGATGGTAGTGGGTCGCCCCCTCGGTGAAGTCGGGGACCTGAAGGGCAACATACACCGAATGGAGGCATTCGAAAAAGGCATCCGGGTCGTCAGGTAGATATGAATCTTTCTGCAACGTCCAGCTGAACTGATACGGCTGAGTAATGATGTCCTTGATCGGGAGATGTCTTTCGGTTGCCCTGTTCAAGGTAACGAGGGCAACGGCAACCTGTCCGATCCGTGGTTCGGATCTGGCTTCATGATAGACATTGAGCGTAAGCCAAAGCAACCCCTCGAGCAGTGTCATGGTCGTCTCTTTCTAAGGCGAAAGATACCTCTGCTGTGTGGACGATACAGATCCCCAATGATGACTGAAACTTAGCCCATTGGTGATGGCTAACCGTCCGTAATTTAATAAAAAAATAAAATTTCCAGTAGCGCCTCACGCTGTGGTTAGGGTTTACTATAAAGGCCATTGCAGGTTAGTCAAGAAGAAAAAAATAACGGAAATCGAGGTAATTTCGAAATGGAAAAAATCCCGGCATGTTAGGATGTCTAACCAAGATATGATTTTACCGGTTACCATCGATTCATGGGTAGGCTGGAAGGCGATCCTTGCCAAATCATTTTGATCGAACCTGTTTCTTTGATACAATCCAATACGAAATAACAGAGCGCCAAATTCACACGAGGACCGTTCCATGCAGGCCATAGAACAGTTTCTGATCACGGTAGTCACCTTTTTTACAAGCAACTGGATCGCCGCGGCGGTCCTCGCCGTGATCGTTGTTGTTGCCGCCCTCAAGAAGCCCCGAGAGCTTTTCAGAGTGGTAGCCTTTATGGCGCTTCTGGTAGGGGTCTTCTACGTGATGATGTATCTTGAACAGTCGATGTTTTCGGGTGTCTCGTCGGGGAAGAAGGCATACGACGAAGAGTTGAGAACCGGGGGCAAGAGCCTGTGATCAGCGCGTGCGTCGGTCTCCGAAGAAATCATCGAGCATGGCCTGCTCCCAGGCAGCGCTGACGACCTTCCAGGTTCTCTGTTCCTCGATCAGTTCGATATCGAACCAGTATAAATCCGCGTTGATTCCAGGAAGCAGGTTCCGGTCTTCGACCGGAACGGCGGCAAAGGCGACGAGTAGCGTGCATTGGAGCCGGCCGCCTCCGGCAAATTGCGCGGATTTCAGATCGGTGAAAAGATGGAGTGAGCCGGTAGCGATCAGATACGCGGAGGCGATTCCCAGGATATCCCGCCGGTCACGATTGTCAGAATCATGATAATCGGATGACACCAGGTCATTCAGCCCTCTGATGGAGCCCTCCTCTATCAGCGACTCGGCCCGCTGAACGAACTCGAGTCCGATTACTTCGGGCGCTTTATCGGAGGTGCAGGCGAGATTGAGTAATGCCACGATCATCAGAGCAGCAGTGATTGCGGGGAGACAATTGTTTCTCAAGGGTATGATCGGCGGTACCATATTCACTGCCAGTGAAAACCTCGCACCAGTCGGTGAATGGCCGGTTGCAGACTGTACCGGTACCTCATCTGATGAATCGGTACGACCCCCTTAGTGTTTGAGGGTGACGGTGAGCCTCAGAAAGCGTCGCTGGATTTCGAAACAGCAGCCGATGATCCTGTCCTGATCTTCATCACAAATGTTCATGAAATGAAAGGCTACTTCCCAGCAATTTTCCTCGAGCCGGCAGGTTCTGATTGGTCGAGCGAGGAGATGGACGATGTTCGAAGCCGTGGTCGGCAGGGTCAATTCGAGCCGTATCGGCTCCTCCTCCGGTGGCTTTTCGGAAAAGACAGCGAGAATACCGTTGCCGCTAATGTCGATGGTTTTTCCGCGCAGAGACCAGGCATGGCCGTCGCTGCTGAAAAAATCGGGTTGAAAGGATCTTGAGATAATCTCCGTGACCGCATCTACCCTGAAGAATTCGCGCATCTGGTCATGGCTGATCAAATTCTCGGCGTTCATTCTCAATACCTGCTCGGAACTCGATGAAATAACCGCCTGCATTGAGATATTGGGTCCACCGAAATCGACGTTGACCAGGCATTTTTCAGAGAGGTCGAGTTGGCTGAGGGGAAGCGTGCCCGGCAGAAACAGCAGTTCGAAATCCGCGCTTCCGAGGGATTTATACAGCGCCTGAGTGCGGTATCGCTGCTGACGATTGAGGATCGGCAGGTAAATTCGAACCGGTTTGTTATCCGGAATGTTGCTCAATACTGGCATGGCGGATATCATCTGGTCTGCACCTCCTCCTCGGGATAATGCGGGATCTGATGTTTGGAAATTCAATCTTCTGATGGTATCACGATTGCACCGCTATTTCAAGCCGGTCTGGTCAAGGACGACGAAAATAACCTGCTGATAACATTAAACTTGTATGTTACTACAAGGGCCGGCGGTTTGTGTTCAGGTGGTCGGCTGCAGGAGCCGTTTCCAGAAAAATTGAACGGATCCCTTGGGGGTGCGAGAGACCGCCATCGCTTCAATGCGCCGGGCCAGTGACATGAAGCTCCGGGCGGTCGCCGAACTGGAGTTGAGGTCGACGATGGCCTTCTGTTTACGGATGGAATCGGCCATTTGCCGGTCATGCGGTATGGATCCGAAATACTCTATGGAAATGTCGAGATAGCGGTTTGCGACTACCGTCAGCTTGCGGTACACGTCAAGCGCCTCGGTTTCATCCTCGACCATGTTGACGACGAGAAAGAAGCGTTTTTCGTGGTACCTGGTCGACAGCAGTTTCATAAGTGCATAGGCGTCGGTGATGGCGGTGGGATCCGGGGTTGTCACCAGAATGATATCGTGTGCTGCGGTATTGAAGTAGGTGACGTTTTCCGATATGCCCGCCTCGGTATCGATGAACACGAAATCGAAATTGTCGTCGAGCGCTTCGAGTCCGTCCAGGAGCCTGAGTTTCTGGTCGGCGTTGAGTTGAATGAATGATTGCAGGCCCGACCCCGCCGGCAGTATCCGCATCCCGTGAGGGCCCTCGACCATGATTGATCTCAGATCTTTCTCGCCGGAGAAAAAATGGTTGAGATTGTAAGGAGGATTGAGACCAAGCACAACGTCGATATTGGCCAGCCCGAGGTCGGCATCCAGAACCAGAATCTTCTTTCCCGCCCGGGCAAGGCAACTGGCAATATTCGCGACCACGGCGGTCTTGCCGACACCGCCCTTGCCGCTGGTTATCGATACGACTTTGGTCATGTTCTCAACGGTTCCTTACGGGGTATTGATGATCTGTCTGTAAATCGCTGTGCCGGGGGTTGCCGATTATGAGAATTCAGCGATTCTGCTCCATCAACATTGGACACGGTTACAGCGCCAGAAGGCGCCGCCTATCTACCAAGTTTTTCGATGCGGTCACTGGCACTGATCACCTCGGTGAGCTTGATGCCGAATTTCTCCCCGACCTTTACCGGCTTACCACGGGCGATCAGGCGTGAGTTCACATAAAGCTCGAGCGGGTCATCCACCATCTTGTCGAGTTCGATGACCTGACCCGCTCCCATTTTCAGGAGATCGCGCAGCAATATCCGGCACCTTCCGACCTCTACCGATACCTGCAGCGGAACGTCGTAGAGGAATTCAAGCCCGCGGGGCGGCCTGTCCTCCACCGGCGCGGTAAGCGGACCAAAAAGATCGGCCGCATCGAGTTCATCTTCGAGAAGATCCTTTATCTCCTCGGGGGCAGGGCGGGGATTTGTTTGGTTGCCGTTGACCGATTCCATGTCTCCGTCTCTTTAGAGTTATCCGATGCTTTTGGTTATGTGAATATATCGTTTTCGGTTATGAATATTCTGATACCCTGAAAATTTCTGTTTTCCTTCCACCAACAGCCGTATCCGTGCCCCCGGTTTGCATGGAAGCATCAGCACATCACCGGTCTTGAGGTCGATAAGGTCCCGGATCGTCATGTCTATGGCGGCGGTTTCGGCCATCACCGTGCACGGCAGGGCATCGATGGCGGCAGAAAGCGGTTGGAACCATCCGCCTGCATCGAAATCGTCCATGTGGAGAAGATTCTCAAACGCTTCGCGGTAGGGTGTAAATGAGCGAGTCGGAAAAACCAGCTGCATGCTACCGGACATCTGGTCAGCGTGCACATGAAGGGTGCAGACGACGAGTTCAGCATCGGCGTTGACCAATGAAACCAGCCTGCGGTCATGGGCCATTTTAACGAGTTCGGCTCCAATCTGAACAACCGGGGCAAGGGCCTGCTGCAGGGCGCTGCATGCCCGTTCCATCAGAGCCTGCAGAACCGACAGCTCTATTCTCGTGGCACTGCGGTCGGGCTGTTGGACATCGGGGTCGGGCACACCGCCAAGCATCAATTCGAGCAGGGTAAATGCCAGCTGCGGGCTGAAGGTGACAAGCCCGCCATATTTCAGCGGCTCGGTCTTGATCAGTCCGATTGCCGCGGGATGGGATTCAAGCACGAGGTAGGTGTTGAAACGCTGGTATTCGATGCCGGTCGGTGTAACCTCGATGCTGCACGGCAGAAATCGAGTCAGGGTTCCGCTGTAATACTCGCCGAACAGCTCCAGAATGATATCGAAATTGGGAATTTTCTCAGGTTCGTAACGGCTCGAGTGGAGTTCGAACAGATCGATTTCGGAGTAGGCAGAGGCGTCCGCTTCAAAGCTTATCCTGGCACCGGAAGCGGCGCCGGGTGAGCGGTGCTGCAGGGTGCTGAGCAGATCCGCAATTTCCTGTTTGGAGAGGATGGGTTCCACGGAAGTCCGCCGCTGGTTATTGAACGATAAAATCGGTCAGATAGACCGATGTCACTTCTCCTGCCGATATAAGGTCATCGACAGCAAGTCTTATTTCCGCCTTGAGCTGCATCTTGCCTTGCAGGTCATACAGCTCTTCAAAGGTTTTGTTGCTGATCAGCAGCAGGATTGCATCGCGCACCTGAGGCATCCTCCTGATCAGTTCTTCCTGAGCGGCTGCGTTGGAAAGCTCAATTGTCATCGAAGCCCGCAGATAATGGCTGTTGTCCTCGCTGATGATGTTGACCAGAAATTCGCTGAGGTCGACGGTCGGCCCCATATCTTTTTGCTGTCCGCTCCGGGCGGAGACGGCCCCCTCGCCACGGGGGACGGTCATGGGCCGGGGTTGAGTGAGCCAGAATTGTGCGCCAAGGTATGCGATTACCCCCAGTACCAGGATCAGCAGTGTCAAAAAGACGATGGTCCGGTAGCTGCCCGACCGAGCCTGTCCGGATCCGTTATGTTCTTTATTTTCAAACATTTAGCTTGCCGCGGTGAGGGTGTACAGGTGTCAAAATACCCTACAGCGGTATTTCGCTCCTGTTTCCTGATGCAGAACCTGTGCCTGATGGCACCCGTGCCCGGAGAATTATGTCGACTCGACGATTGAGCATCCCGTCGGACAGTCCAGCTTCGCCGCTAAGCGGATGGGTGTCACCGTACCCTGCCGCCGACAGCCGGTCCGGACTGAGCAGCTTTTTTTCAATGAAATAACGAAGCACACTCACCGCCCGCGCTGTTGACAATTCCCAGTTCCTTTCAGCGACGTCGCCAGTTTCGGACGCATCACTGTGGCCTACGGCGATCAGTTCGATCGGATGATTGCCGATGCCTTCGGCGATCGCCTCGAGCAGCGGCCCGGAGCCGTCATTGAGCCGGGAACTCCCGGGAGAGAACAGTAATGACTCATGAATGCGCACCATGATGGTATCGGAATCGGTTCTGATCAGCTGCACCTGCCGTCCCTGGACGAGGGGGTCAAGGTCGTGACTGAGCCGTTTCTGCAGTGCATTGATGATACGCTGTTGCCATGAGCCGTTCTGGAAGATCGGCGGGGTGCGGGGAATCGGAGGATGGAGTGGTGAATCGTTCTGACGGGGGAGGAAGCCGAACGCGCCTTTCAGGGATTGGGAGGCCGCATCGAATCGAACCGGGTCTAGATCGGCCATGGACATCAGCAGGACGAAGAAGGTCAGGAGCAGGGTGATCAGATCCGAATAGGTGATCAGCCAGGGTGGAAAGCGCGTTGATCGGTTCGGATCCGGATGGTGGCTATTTTTGGGGTATTTGTGGCCCATCGTATGATCAGGCTCCGATCACTGTTCAAACATGGTAGCCCGCAGCTTAGGCGAGATGTAGGCGTGGAGTTTCTGTTCGATAAGGCGCGGATTTTCCCCGGACAGGATCGACCGCATTCCCTCGATGATCAGCGATTTTTCAAGTATTTCGGTTTCCGAACGGTTGCGCAGTTTACCGGCAACCGGCAGGCAGACGACATTGGCGATGACCGCGCCGTAAAACGTTGTCAGCAGGGCCACCGCCATGGCCGGGCCGATTCTCGAAGGATCATTGAGATTCTGAAGCATCTGGACGAGACCGATCAAGGTTCCGACCATGCCCATGGCCGGCGCATAGGTCCCGATAGACACGAAAATATTGGCACCTTTGCTATGGCGTTTGATGATATAATCGATTTCGGTATTGAGCATATCCTTGAGCGTATCAGGTTCCTGGCCGTCAACGGCCATCTGCACGCTTCTTTTGAGAAACTGGTCATCGATCCGATCCAGTTCCCCCTGCAGTCCGAGAATTCCCTCTTTCCTCGCCTTGTTGGCAAAGTTCATCAACTGCTGGATATATTCGTTTATCGGTTTGTCTCTGTGGAATACTGCCTTGCGGGCCACTTTGAATGCTTCGCGCAGGTCGGCAAACGGGTAGTGAATGAACGCCACTCCGGTGGTCCCGCCGAGGACGATCAGCAGCGCCGGGATATTGAAGAAGATCGTCAACGGACTTCCGTAGAGAATGGCCATCAGCATCAAGCCGAATGCGGCGATTATCCCGATTATCGTCGAAAGGTCCACGTACGATCTCCTAAACAGTGCAGGGTTCTCGGAAAGTGCGTCTGAAATCAGCGCTGTCCATTGACGCTCAACGATTTGTATCACAGTTTCATTGAAAATAAAACCCGGCCGTCTCCTTCAGGCCACAAAACAAATCGGTATCCTCTGGCAATTGTGGTCGGAAGATTTCCGGTTGCCGGCAGGGGGGAAGGCCTCGATCAGCGGGGCAGGGTAGACAGTATTTCAGTGAGTTCCGAAGCCTTGCGGCTGTTGAGAATATCGAGAATTTTGGCTGCCGACCTGCTCCTCATTCCGGCGAGGATAGCGGCCGCTGTTTCAGGCTCGAGATCCGCGAGAGCAAGGGCTGCTTTAACCGGATCCATGTTTTCATAAATGCTGCTGAGACCGGCAAGCGGGTCTTCGGCTGCGTCGCTTTCGCCTATCCGCATCTCGCTCAGAGTCGCTTTTTCCCTGGCGAGTTGTGCGAGTTTTCTGTCCAGTTCTTCGAGCTTCAGGTCTATCTCCTCCCTGAGCCTCTGCAGTTCTTTCTCTTTGAGCAGCAGCGCCTTTTTGTCCCGATCGATCTGATCATATGCTTCGATGATTCTCACCTGCAGCCGACGCTCTTCTACATTTGCAAAAGTTTCTTCCTGCTCTGCCGCATCCTGCGCCTGCGCTGCTACGAAAGGCGGGGAATTCATGAGCAGGTGGACGGTGATCATCACGCCGAGCACGGTTGAGAGGCGGTGACAGCAGGTGGCATGGACTGCAGATATCATAATGGATCGGCCTTGAAGGCACCGGTTTCTTCGAGCCGCAGTGCGGTTTTTACGATGGATTGCTGCATGGCTCTCACTTCCGATGCGCGGATTTTTCCGAACGATTCGATATCGTCGCGAACCATCGCCACCGCTCGTGGCGACATGTTGCCGAATATGCGGTTTTTCAGTTCGTTTGAGCAGTTCTGCAGTGCGATGGCGAGGGACTCGTTGCTTATTTCGCGCAGGATCATCTGCAGAGACCGGTCATCGAGATCGATCAGGTTTTCGAACGTGAATATCTGCCTGCGCATTTTGTCGGCCAAGGAATCATCGATCTGCTCCAGGGTATCGAGAATGGTATTGTGCAGGGGGGTACTCATGTTTCGAAGCACATCCACTGCCCGGCCGAATCCGTCGATCTGCTTCTGTTTATGGGGAAGGTTGGGGCCGATTTCGCTAATCAGGCTGTTTTCGAGACTGTCAATTATCTCTTCGGCCACGTGATCAAGTCTGGCAATGCGCTGGACGATATCTGCCTGCATCGTTTCAGGAAGGCACGATACTATGGCGGCGCCGTGCTCACCGCTCTGGGCTGAAACGATCAAGGCGATGATTTGTGGATGTTCTTTTTCCAGGATGGCGGCTGCGAGTTGCGGCTTTATCTCAGCGACCATCGAAAACGGTTTCGACTCGGTGTCGCTGAGGTGACGCTGCAGCAGGGCTTGAGTGCGTTCCCCGGAATTAGTGGCGTTTATCGAGTTTCTGGCGAACTCGCCGCCATTGAAAAAGTCGCCGGCCAACTGGAGCCGAGCGTCACGGTACTGCTCGAGAATCCGACGTTTGAGGCGGGCCGGGATATGATCGATGGTTGACATGGTGGCACTGATCGCTTGGACTTGGGTGTCTGTCAGCTCGTTAAACACCTGCGCGGCAGCCTGCTCGCCGAGGCACATGAGCAGAATCGCAGATTTTTCCAGACCGGTGAGAACGTTCGACGCCATGGGTCAGGTTTCCTGCAGCCAGTTTTTGATAATATGCACGGTAGCCGACGGATTTCGGAGAATTTCGTCTTTCAGCGCTGCAGTCGGATCTTCATCGGTTTGCGGCTTCTCTTCATCTTCTGAGCGTTCAGGACCAAGCGTGTGCATGGTCTCTTTTGCGGCGACCTCTTTTTGGGAGAGGATGTCGAGAAGCGGCCTGACGATCAGCAGGTAGAGAAGACCAAAACCGACGATAGTCATGACCATTTTGAAAACTGGAAGGATCAGATGATAGGGGATGTCCCGAACCGGCTCGGAGTCGATGAAATCATGTTTATCAGCGCGATCAGGGATCGGAATTATGGTTACGGAGTCGCCCCGCTCAGGTCGAAGCGACAATACATTGGATACCGCAGACTCGAGTGCGAGCAGTTCTTCTTCACTGGTGGCGCTGGACGAGACCTGATCGTCTTGGTGTTCCGGCGGTTTCCCGGCTAATAGGATGGAAACCGATATGCGCTCGATGGCCCCGGCTGGCTTAACCGTCTTCTTGACCGTTCTGTTCAGTTCATAATCGATCGAGGCAGTGGTGGGAACAGGCGGAAGGAATTGAATCTGATCGGTCTGTTCTGCTGGTGTGTAACGGCTTCCAGGGGCATATTCCGTGAGCTCTTTTTTGACGGCGGTGCGATCGGGATCGAATTGTTCCGAAGTCGATTCCGACCGCGAATTGTCCAGGGTCACGGTAACCCGTATCATGGCCCGCCCGGAGCCGATAAGCGCATCGACCGTCTCCCCGGCACGCTGTTCGAGACGGCGCTCTAGAGACTGCTGATAGAGGAGCAGCGGTGACGGGACGTTCGATACCTCTGCTTCGCGCTTTCCCGAAAAGAGGTTTCTACCGGATGCGTCGTAGATATCGACATGCTCGGGATGAAGGTCGGGGATAACCTGGGATGCCAGGCTGGTGATCGACTCCAGATCGTCCCGGGATAATGCCGAGTCGGGCGGACTTTGGATCAGGATTGATGCGTGCGGTTCTGATGTTTCGAAACCAGCCGTTTCTCCGCGTGAAATCCTCACCCTGGCGTACTCGACACCGTCGAGCGACGCGATGGTCCGGGCCAATTCCTGTTCATCGAGCGCCGAAGAGGATGGTGTGGGGCGCAGGGAACCTGAGGTACCGGCAGGCAACTCACGGGAGAGATCAAACCTCGTCTGATAGACGCGATCTCCGGCAACATAGATGTCCCGGCCGAAATTTTTTGTCCTGAAACCGATATCATGGATATTCAACCAAGAAGTGACGTGCACCGCGTCGTCTGCTGAGAGATTCGCGTACAGCAGCCGGTATCCCGAGATACGGATGAGGTGGATAAGGGTTACCGTCACGACGATGACAAGAACCGCGAGCACTGTCAGGGCAATGCGTTTTTTCCCGGACAGCGCATGCAGCGGGTTGTCAAAGCTGCGCCCGGGATGGGGTCTGGTAGGTTCGGTGCTCGTCACTTTCAAATACTCACAGTCTCTGGCGTTTAACGTACCTTACATCATTTCCTTCAACTTTTCGTAGCGAATCTGCTGTGCAGCGAATCGTTGCCACTGCGGGTCCCGGGACGACACGGAAAGGTGGCTCAACTGATCGATAAAGGATTCGGCCGGCGTGCCGTTCCGTTTAATCGAGATGATCCGATAAAAAGCAAGGTCACCGTATTCAGGGGAGTCCTCGACAAGCCGGAAATAGTTTGAAGCCTCCTCGACTCTGCCTGTCTGATAAAGACTTTCTGCAAGCATGAAAAGCTGGTTGTCGGGAAACAATCCTTTATGCATTGGCTTGAGAATATCGACGGTCCGGGAAAATTCATCCTCTTGGAAAAAAATCGATGCCGCGAGAAATCTATAATCGGTCCGTTCGGGAAGCGGCGATGGCAGCAGCCTTCTGGCCTCGTCGATCCTCCCGGAACCAAATATCGAGTCGATGCGGAAGTAGCGGATATCGTCGGTAAAACTCCCGCCAGGATAACGGTAGAAATACTGGCTCGAGAAATCCTCCACCAGGTGGACATCTCCGAGAAGGTGCGCCACTCTGGTCAGGGACATCAGCATTTCCTGCTGGTCTGCGCCGTCGTATTGGTCTCGAAGAAAAAGAAGCATGTGGATGGTTTCCCGGTACAGACCCAGCCGCTCGAGGGCGGGGAGGAGACGGTACAGTAAGGAGAAGTCGAGCCATCTGTTCTCAAAATAGGATCTCGCCTGCCGGGCCAGCATGACTGCTTGTGCATCAGCCCCCCGGCTCAGCCTGTTGTCAATGAGCTGGGGCAGGATCTGGACGAGCAGTGCCTCTGCATGTACGCGCAGGCCGCTGGCCTGAATCGTGCGCAGCAGATTCATGAGTTCCTCTGAACATCGTTCGTTGTCTCCGCTGAGATGAAGCAGCACCGCCTTCTTGAGCCAGGCCTCGCAGCGCAGGTCACGGTTGCCGGCAGTCAGGGCCAGATGGCCGTACTCGGTGATTGCATCTTCGTAACAGGCTGAACTGTCATCGACGCACGCATCGATCTTGGCCATTTCGGCACGATGCGCTGCCTTGGTTTCAGGGACGTTTGCGACAATTTGATCAAGAAGCGAATCCATCCGGCTGAATGCCCCCTGCTTGTCGGCTTCAGACGCAGCTTTATAAAGGGCCGCGCCGATTTGCTCATGATCCTGCAGAAGTACCGAAAGATCCTCGAAGCAGCGTGAGCTTTGATCGTAGAGTTGACGCTCGGACAGCGTCAGGCAATAACCGTACAGTGCATAAGGCAACCGGTATAATTCAGGGTTCTGCTGGGCTTCCCGGTATCGCTGCGACGCCTCTGTATAGAGATTCTGAGCACGGAAGATGTCTGCGGATCGAATGAGCAGCCTCTGTTCGATGATCTCTTGAGAAGCACGAATCGTTGCCAGCCGGCTGGCCGCTTCATCGGTCCGGTGGAGGGCCAGATCGGTCTCCAATTGCGACAGTTGCAGATACGGATTGAGGCGATAGAGGTTGGTCGTCCGTGGCGACAGCTGATTCATTCCAGCCCGGGCCAGGTAATAATTTCCCTTGTTGGCTTCGATCAGAAAACCCAGGTACCGGGACACAAGGCCGAATGGCTCACTCCCATATGCCTTGCTGATCAGGTTTAATTGCTCGGAGGCGGTGTCGACATTGCCGAGTCTGAACAGGATTTCCGCATGAAGCAGGGCCAGATACTTTGTTCGTGAATTCTCGGAGCCTCCTTTCAGTTGGTTCTGGATGCGGGTCAGTGAGGTGAGCAGGTCCTGGCCCTGGATGGTTTCGATGAGAGCTGATGGGTAGCCGGTCTTGGCCGCGGTACTGTCTTCAACCAGATCGATCCAGGGAAACGGAGGGATGAGGACGGACAGGGGCGGATCAAGCGCAATGGGGGAGAGGCGCGACGAGAACATGGATTTCCAGTCGTTGCTGTACTCGGAGCGATCGAGCGGGTTTACCGGATACGGTCTCGATTCCCGTACCACGAGCATGGGGCCCAATTCTCTGGTCAGTTCCCCATAAGCCATGGTGAAACGGTTGCCGGGGATGATATCGATCACCAGCGTGTTCGCGTCGCCCGCGGTTACCTCAACGTTCTGAGGGATATATCGAAAAAACAGGGTCAGATTAGTTCCCTGCGACTGCCGGCTGATCAGGCTTTTCACGATAATCCCATCGCTGGCAAGGGCCGATAGTCCCGAGGCAGGAACGGTACCCGCCAGAAAGATATCGAACCGCTTGTTGGAAAGCCTCTCAGCGAATTCCGGACGATCTTTGAAATAGGCATAAATTTGGATACGATTGTCGAGGTCAATGCGAGATAGTCGGTTCAGCACGGATTGTGCATGGATCTGGGTGGAGCACAAAAGAATGGTAACCAGTAAGATCAGGAGACGTTTGGCCATGTTCGTCAAAATATCGATATTATCGGGATAATACCCTGTATAAACAACCGATTTTGCAATATCCGTTCCATTATAAAGTAAAAAAAATAAATGAAAAACCAATAATATAGATGTTGTATTTAACAAGTATCATTATAGAATTGTCAAAAAGGTGACAGCCGTGGACCGGACTGGAGAAGATGATTGCCTGCTATTACCACCGCTACCGATACACTCTCCACCGGAACTGAAAACTTTTGACGGCAGAGAGACCGGGGAGCGGCAGTTCGGCGAAACCGGAAGACAGGCCGATTAACAGCGATGTCGAGCACCATTGAAAAGATTTGTGAACGTGCCTTGAGCCTGTCCGAACAGGAACTGACCCGACGTATCGGCGCTGCAACAAGCCTGTCACTGCGTTCCGGGACCCTGGCCAGAGTTGCGGATTTTTGTGAACTGCTCGAAAGCGGGCACGTTATTGTCACCTTGGACTTCGAGGGGGGTGGCGGAAAGGGAGTCTTTGCGGTTTCCAGGAAAAACGCGATACGGCTGGCCGGCAAGTTGCTTATGGCATCCAGGGAAGATCTGAACCGCAGCATTGGCAGTGAAGCCTATGAACAGGAATACCGTTATGCCTTTGACGAAGTGGTAAAATGTTTCATCGGCACCTTCCTGCAGGGGCTGCAGCATCATACACGCCGTTGTGCAGCGGTTACCTGCGGTAAACAGGAAATATTCTCCACAAGAGACGGGGGAATGCTGCTCGAACAACTGCATTCTGAACAGCACTACTTTCTGGTGAGGGCGGGACTTTCGCTTGCCGGAGTGCAACAGGAGGATATTCTGCTGCTGCTTCCGGCATTTCTGGTGGTCAGCGGTTCTCAGCTCAAGCAAGCAGGTTCTTCGGGTGCTCGGGAATCTGCCGAAATTCGTCCGCACACCGGGCACCCGCAGCAGAGACCAAAGGCAGTCGAGAATCCGCTGGCGGATCTCGGCACGATGCTCGAATCCGCATCCTTCGAAGGGCTCATGCAGCGGTGGGTAACCGAAGTGGACAGGGATCTGACCGCTATGTTCGGTATTCAAGTCAAACTCGCCGGGGTGCCGAGACAATCGGTAGATGAAGAGCAGATATGGATCCGCTCGGCCGGGAGAACTCTGCTCGTCACCGCATACCGGCTCGAGGGCCTGATCAGCGGCACCATCGCTGTCGTAGGATTTTCGCAGGATGCGATGCGAATCGGCGCCCTGATTGGGAGAAGTGGAGAACCGGGCGATACGCCCGGCCATGAGGACAGGTTCGATTCGAACTATGAGGACGGGTTTCACGAATTATGCTCGATTGTCCTCAACATCGGCGCGGAATGGCTGACCGAGACCACCTCGGCTGCGTTGTGGGTGGACAGGCAGCGGTCGGTGCTGGTGGACCCGGGGGCCGGCAGACCCGCACTCACTCAAATGCTTGAAGACCGATCGTATGTGATGATCACCATGAACCTGGCCGGAGAATCCTGGCCTGGCGGCTGTCTTCACGTTCTTTTTCCGTCATTGCTGGCGGAGCAGCTTGAACTGGCGACCCAGGATCTTGAGCGGATGGGGATGCCCAGCCGCGAACCATCTCGGCGACCCAGCGGGGCCGGTCCTTCCGCCAGATCCGATTCAGTGGTCAATACGGGCGCTCACACGGGCGGCAGAATACTGCTGGTCAACGCATCTGAGCATGGCCTCAAGGGGGTGCGTGACGCGCTCGATCAGGAAATACTCGAATATGAACAGATTGAATCATCGTCCGAGATCCTGCAGGACAAACTTGACGGCGAGCATTCATGTGTGATTCTGGTGATGGACAGCGCTGACGAGATCGCCTTGTCTGCCCTGATAAAAATCAATTCACTCTCAGAAAAACCGCTGGTTGCTGTCGCTTCCCAGTGGACCCAGTCTCAGATTATCAAGGCGCTCCGATATGGAGCATCCGATATCCTGCTGGCGCCGGTTACCGGAGATGAATTGAGGGATAAGCTGAAGGGGCTGGGGGGATCGACACCAGAAGCAACAGCAGGGGATGAAATCATCGCTCCCAGTGACCTTCTATCTCCTTCTTCTTGATTTTCTCGAGTAGTGTCGTTCGCTTGAGGCACAGCATGCGGGACGCCTCTTTTTTATTTCCGGAAGTGAACCGCATTGCCTTGATGATCAGGTCGGTTTCGAATTCGTTGATCAGTTCATTGAAATTGATCGGACCGTTATCGAAGTTGATCTCAGGTGTCGGCGGGGCGGACGTCCCGAACAGTGCTGCCCGCTCTCTGCTGATGTCGTTCTCGGAGATAGGAGGAACGGAATCGGCACGCGGCTGATATGAAGCGGTGCGGTCCAGCCCCTGCTGCTCGGTGAATTTCGGCGGCAGGTGATGCGGGTAGATGCGTTTGCCGCTGTAGAGAATCGACATGTGCTGAACAAGATTCTCGAGTTCGCGAACATTGCCACGCCAGGTAAAGGACTTCAGCAATTCGACGGTTTCCGGCATAAAGGCGATTTTATCGCGGCCGCGCCTCGAGGTATATCGATCGATGAATTCGTCGAGCAACAGCGGGATGTCCTCGGGCCGCTCCCGAAGCGGCGGCACTTCCAGGGGGATGACGCTGAGACGGTAGTAGAGATCCTCTCTGAACCGGCCTTCGCTGACCAGGTTTTCGAGATTGCAGTGGGTAGCGGCGACGATTCTCGTGTTGACCGGAATCGCCTTGAGCGAGCCCACCGGTTCGAATTCCCGCTCCTGAATCACCCGCAGCAGCTTGGCCTGGAGATTCGGCTTCATGTCACCGATTTCATCGAGAAACAGTGTCCCGTTGTCGGCATAGTGGATTCGGCCGGTTTTATTCTGAGCAGCTCCGGTAAAGGAACCTTTCAGGTGTCCGAACAACTCGCTTTCGAGCAGTTCATCGGGAATGGCGGCACAGTTCACGGGAACGAAGTTATGTCTGCTGCGGCTGCTCCGCGCATGAATCGCGTTTGCCACAAGCTCCTTTCCGGTTCCCGATTCCCCTCTGACCAGCACCGTTGCAAAATCGTCCTCCGCGACCCGTTCGATGACATCGAAGAGATCCTTCATGATCCGGCTGTTGCCGATGAAACCGGGGACGGTAGCTTGCTGCCTGCGGTTGTTGCGCCGCACCTGTCTGGTGCGGTATTCATACAGGGTCTTGCAATGGTTCACGCAGAACGTCACTTCTGCGGCGTCTATCGGCTTGGCGATGAAAAAGAGCGCTGCGTTCTCCTGGAGAGGGAGAAGAGGGTGGATTTCGTTTTGATCGGTAATCAGGATGGTGATCAGATCGGTGAATTCCCGCTTAATCTGCTGCAGAAGCTGGGTGGTCGTGTATGAGGCGGGGAAACCACAATCGAGAAAGAGTATCGAATACGGTTTCTTTTTCAGCTCGGATATGAGATCGTCACTGTGTGCCAGATCCTGCACGACCGAAGCGAATCTGGCCGCAATCGGAGCGGTCAGTTCATGAGCATCGGTATCGTCCGATAAGGCGTGCAGGATGTACAGGGAATCGCTCATGAAGTTACCTCAAGATAGGTCGCATGATGGATTAGAGATCTACTGTCAAAATTCAGACACATTGTGAACTGCCTGTCACTATATCATGGGAAGATTGAGATAAACAAGTTAAAACGAGCTATTGTCACGCAAATTAGGCGCTTTTTGAGCTCGATAAGTTGATTAATAAGACATCGATTTCTTTGAAAAACAAAAATATGACATAATAATGCGTTGCTGCATCATAGGTAATCTCACGCTCAGGATCAAGGGGGACGTAAAGCATGGACCCGACTTATCGTGCCGTTGAATAAGCGCGTAATGAAACACCTGCCTCGATTCCGGCACGGTGGGCTGGCCCTGTGCTTGGCTGTCTGTATGATCGCTGCGGCCGCCGGCGGGCATGCCGGAACTCGCCGGCCATATGGTGGTAATGGTGGTAATGCGCGTGTCTCGGTGACCATTCATCGAATTATCGACGGCGATTCACTGGTGGTGCTCAATCAGGAGAACTATCTAGAAATCAGGCTGTGGGGGATCGATGCGCCGGAATATGATCAGCCGGGTTCCGCCTCAGCCAAAGAACGGCTCAAGGAGTTGACATCCGGCAGGCCGGCGGAAATCGTCATCAAGGACAGGGATCGGTATGGGCGGCTTGTGGTGATGCTGGAATGCGATGGAAACAATATCAATGAGACCATGGTAGCGTCGGGCAGTGCCTGGGTGCACATCTATTATTGCAAGGAATCGGAATGCGAACGATGGAAAAAACTTGAAAGGGAGGCAAGAAAGAACCATCTTGGACTGTGGAAATGGAAGGATCCGGTCGAGCCGTGGAAATGGAAAAGCAGGCGTCGGTGAATTATATTTTTTCAATGACACAGCACACGGGAACAATCATCGATCCGCGCAGCGGTGGATGATCAATCACTATGAACGAGCGAAATTGGAGTCGAAGAATGGCCCGTAATACAACGTTTCACCTGATTGGCATAAGTTTCATGCTGATCATGACCGGTGTTTCAACCGGTCATGGCAAAGAGGTCGCAACCCAGGTCGTGCAGAATATCGATACGCTCATGCAGACCAACAACTGCCCCGGATGCGATTTACAGGGAGCCGACCTGAACCGGATGCAGCTGTCCGGGGCAGATCTGTCGGATGCCGATCTGAGCGGGGCATCATTTCTTCTGGCCGACCTATCCGGAGCAAACCTGAGCGGTGCGAATCTTCGCGGTGCAAAGTTCGGAGGAGCAGATCTTGCGGGAGCGGATCTGAGGGGGGCGGATTTGCGGGGCGCGGTGCTAGACGGAGCGTATCTTGAAGGAAGTCTGATGGACGGTTCGCTGATCGAATCAAAGGTCGAGCCTGCTGATCTGAAAGTGGAAGTCACCGAAACCACGGACGTATCTGATCAGGCCAACCCAAAGGAGGTTATGGACCACAAGAAGGTAGCCTTCGAAGCTGACCAGCCGGACACATCCGAGCAGGAGGTGAAACCGACCCAACAGGCTCCGCCGGTCAAAAACGTCACTCCGATGCACCGGATATCGGTGGAAGACCAGGATCAAAAAAATGACGGTGATTCCTTGCCGGTTGCTCAAGCGGATACCGGAAAAGGAGGCCAAGATTCAGAACCGGTGTCAGTTCCGACTGAAGAAAAAAAGGGCGGGGCAGAACCGGACCCCGTGGTTGCGGTTGTGACCGAGACCAAAACCAGCCAACCCGCCCCGCCTGAAAATGCTATCGTCAACGAAATGGTAACGGCGGATATGGCGGCTGCCGAGGAAGCTGCTGTGGCCGTCAATGCGGCTGCGAACGATCTGGTAGATAAGATGTTCGACGAGAAACGCTGTTTTGCGTGCGATCTTCAGGGGGTCGATCTTCGCGGAAAAAACCTGCGCAGGTTCGACCTCGAGCGGTCCGACCTGAGCGGAGCGATTCTTGAAGATGCCAATTTAACGCAAGCGAACCTGAAAGGAGTCTCCTTTAAAGGTGCGAATCTCAGAGACGCCGATCTGAAGGAAGCCGATCTCTATAAAGCGGATTTCAGCGGAGCCGATCTGCGGGGCGCCAATTTCAAGGAAGCGCAGCTCGATGAAGCAGACTTCACTGGAGCGGTTGGATATAATCCCTCGATGGTATCGCCGTAGCCATTTTTATCGGCAGTGGGCCAAGCGGCTTTCAAGGAGAGGGGAGGCAGAAGCAGAGCTTGACCGTGAATGCTCGGGCAAGGGGGCGCTGCCAGGCCGGTACCCTGCGAGCGCACTCATGTATTGATTCTGATAACGGTCAGCTCGTAAGTCAGGTGATGACCTGCCAGGGGGTGATTGTAGTCGAGCACGACCAGGTCGTCCTTCAGTTCCATCACTGTCGCCGGAACCTTGTGCTCGACTCCGTCACGTTCGACGGCCTGTGACAGAATCATGCCGGGTTTGGGGTCGATTCGGTCACCGAAGTTCTTTCTCGGGACCTCGATCAGCAACTGCTTCATCCGGGGACCAAACCCTTCATCCGGAGAAACCCGAATCTTTTTCGTTTCCCCCTGCTGCATGCCGACAATCCCCATCTCCACCGTGGGGGGCAGTTCGCTGTCGCCAAGCTGAACGGTCATCGGATCCAACGGCGATATGTGCTTGAATACGGCACCATTGTCGAGTTTGCCGATAAAGCTGATGGTTACCCGGTCATTTTCCTTTACGTGGCTCATACATTACCTGTGATTCTCAAATCAATGTTGCATGCGGTTTTTCAAACAAGCACAGAGACCCCATAATAGATAGTTGAAACGCGCGTGTCAAATGACTTCCCGTGTATCGATTCTTGACAAACGGCGCTCCGCTTCATAAAGTTGGCCCCTTACATAAAACATGGCGCTGAACACTGCGGGTGCGGCCGGCACTCCAGACTTAGCGCAGCCAGGATTGTGCAGATGATCGAGATCGATTTCACTAAATCGGCTGACGGCCTGATACCAGCCATCGCCCAGGATTTTCGGAGCGGCGACGTGCTGATGCTCGCCTATATCAACCGGGAGGCCTTTGACAAGACACTTGAAACCGGAAAAGCGCATTACTGGAGCAGGTCGAGGGCCGGGCTGTGGCTCAAAGGAGAGCGTTCCGGGCATGTTCAGATCATCAAAGAGATTCTTGTCGACTGCGACCGCGATTGCGTGATCTACAAAGTCGATCAGCTGGGTGGAGCTGCCTGTCACACCGGGTATTCCACCTGCTTTTATACGAGGATCAGCGATCACGGAGAAGAGATCGTCGCAGAGAAGGTGTTCGAGCCCGAAAACGTTTATAAATAAAAGCCACCATGAAGTCGTGGCCGGAACTGGTGTTGCAATGGACAAACTGAAACTGGGATTACCGAAGGGAAGCCTCGAAAAGGCCACCATCGATCTGTTTGAAAAAGGGGGCTGGCTGATAAAACCGGCGGCCAGAAACTATTTCCCGAAAATCGACGATCCCGAGCTGGATTGTTCGATATGCCGTCCCCAGGAAATGTCACGCTATATCGAAAGCGGAATGCTCGATGCGGGCATAACCGGCAAGGACTGGACGCTGGAAAACGATTCCGATGCGATCATCGTCGCTGATCTGATCTATTCGAAGATCAGCAGAAAGCCAACCCGCTGGGTGATCGCCGTAGATGGCGATTCGAACATACGAACCATCGCAGACCTGCAGGGCAAAAAAGTGGCCACTGAACTGGTCAATGTGACCAGGAGATTTTTCGATGAGCGCAACATCGATGTCGACATCGAGTTTTCCTGGGGAGCTACCGAGGCCAAAGTGGTTTCCGGTCTAGCCGACGCGGTGGTTGAGGTCACCGAAACGGAGAGCACCATCAGGGCGCACGGACTGCGCATTATCCATGAACTGATGGAGTCGAACACCCAGCTGATCGCCAATAAGGATTCCTGGAATAACCCGTGGAAGCGGAAGAAGATCGAGAACATCTCGCTGCTCCTTCAGGGTGCCTTGAATGCGGATCGTATTGTCGGCCTCAAAATGAACGTCGAAAGCAAGGATCTTGATCGGCTCGTGGAGATTCTGCCGAGTCTCAACGCCCCTACCATAGCCAACCTCTACCAGTCGAGCTGGTTTTCGGTGGAGACGGTGGTTTCCAAGGATATCGTCAGGGACCTGCTGCCGCAGTTGCTCGAAAGAGGAGCCCAGGGAATCATCGAATATCCGCTCAACAAAGTCGTCTGAAACGAGATTGTTCGTGATGAATTTCGGCGAGATCCAGTTTCTGCTCAGTGTGCACAGCCTCAGGCAACTGCCGCAAAGCGATCTTCCCGAGATCGCCTTTGCCGGACGTTCAAATGTGGGCAAGTCGAGCCTGCTCAACGCGCTGTTTGATCGTAAAAACTTCGTAAAGGTCAGTTCACGTCCGGGTAAGACACAGGGATTGAATTATTTTCATCTTCCCGGGGTCTGCAATTTCGTCGATCTGCCCGGCTATGGCTATGCCAAAGTGTCCAAACAGACGCAGGAGCACTGGGGGAAGCTGATCACGAACTACCTGGAATCCAGGAAACAGCTCCGTTGCGTGGTCGTGATCATGGATCTTCGCCACGAGGCCAAGCGCCGGGATCGCGATCTGCTCATGTGGTTGAGGCAGAAACAGATACGGACGCTGGCGGTCTACACCAAGGCGGATAAGCTGTCGGGCAACAGCAGAAGTAAACAAGCCCGCCAGCTCGACTCCGGCCACGGTATCAGCGCCGATGACAGAATCGTATTTTCTTCGGTGAACAGGCAGGGACGGGATGCCCTGATCGAAAGACTGCAGACCATCCTCATCGAAGCCTGAACAGGCAGCGACGCAAACCCTTCAACCAGCTATTTTTGTCTCACTATCCCAATCGACTACTGATCTCCTGCCGGCCACGGAGCGGTGCGGTGGTAAAAATTTATTGCCAGCGACCGTTGGATACATTACAATCGCCGGGTGTTCGTGATCACTCATTACAGGAGAATACAACTATGAGCCCTTTTTCCGAGCTGCCATGCTGGGTAATCATGGGGTGTGCCGAAGACAAGAAATGCCCGGCCAAAGAAAATCCATCCCAGGACTGCTGGGAGATCTTCGGTGAGGTGGATAGGCGGGCGTTCAATATCTGTGAGGACTGTATCGTCTTTCTGTCCAGACAGAAGATGTCGGCTCTGAGCATTACCGAAATGGAACAGATCATGAACAGCAAAGGTATTTTCCTGCCCGTTCCATCGATCCAGCCGACCAGTCAGGTCGACAACTGAGAATCGAGTTCTGCCGGGCACCCGTAAACAGGCGCCCGCTCAGCTGCTCAGCTTCTATTCCGCGTCACGTTTCAGAACGGCGAGGAACGCGCTCTGGGGAATGTCTACATTGCCCACGGTCTTCATGCGTTTTTTGCCGGCCTTCTGTTTTTCAAGCAGTTTCCGCTTGCGGGTGATATCCCCCCCATAACATTTTGCCGTCACATCCTTGCGCAGTGCCGAGATGGTGGTCCTGGCGATGATGGTGTTGCCGATCGCGGCCTGGATGGCGATCTTGAACATCTGCCGGGGAATCTCATCCTTCAGACGTTCACAGGCGCTCAAGCCTCGCGGACGCGCATTGGACCGATGTACGAGCTGGGACAGGGCATCGACCACCTCGCCGTTTACCAGAATGTCGAGTTTTACCAGGTCGCTGGCACGGTAATCGAGCAGTTCGTAGTCGAATGATCCGTACCCCTGGGTAATCGACTTCAGGCGGTCGTAGAAATCGTAAATGGCCTCGGCAAGGGGAAGTTCGCAGGTGAACTCGATCCTCCCCGGGGCAGGATAGTGGTATTTGGTATGTTCGCCCCTGCGTTCCATGCACAGGGTCATTACCACGCCCATGTATCGCTCTGGTATCAGAATCGACGCCCGGATATACGGTTCTTCGATGGCGGTAATTTTCGAAGGGTCCGGAAAATGCGCCGGATTGTCCACCATCAGTTCGCTTCTGTCGCTGAGTATGAACCGATAGCGCACCGATGGTACGGTCAGGATCAGAGAGATGTCAAATTCCCGTTCAAGCCGTTCCTGAACGACTTCAAGATGCAGAAGGCCGAGAAAGCCGCAGCGAAATCCGAAGCCGAGCGCCGCTGAAGAATCTTTTTGAAAGGACAGTGCGGCGTCGTTGAGCTGAAGCTTATCCAGAGCTGCCGCGAGATCCTCGTAATCATCTGAGGCAATCGGGTAGAGCGATGAAAAGACCACCGGCAGGATCTCCTTGAATCCCGGAAGCGCCGCCGAGCAGGGGGAGTCGATATGGGTAATGGTGTCGCCGGGGCGGGCGTCCGACACCGATTTTATTCCCGCCAGGATATAACCGACTTCTCCTGCCTGAAGATGCGCGCAGGGCTGTTTCTTGATTCGGAAAATACCCACTTCCTCGACCCGGTGCCTGGCTCCGGTGGACATGAACATGATCAGGTCTCCGGGACGCACGCTGCCGTTGATGACCCGGCAGGAGACAATGGTTCCACGATACGGATCGTAATTGGCGTCGAAAATCAAGATCTGCAGCGGCTTGGCCGGGTCTCCCTCGGGGGGGGGCAGGTAGTTGATGATTGCCTCGAAGATGTTATCGACACCCTGGCCGGACTTGGCGGAACAGAGCTGGATCATGCTGCTGTCAAGGCCGAGGTCTTCTTCGATCTGGAGGCTGACCGCTTCAGGCTCCGCCGACGGCAGGTCGATCTTGTTGATGACCGGAATGATTTCCAAATCGTTTTCCATAGCCAGGTATAAGTTGGCCAGGGTTTGCGCTTCGACACCCTGGGCGGCGTCGACGATGAGCAGGGCGCCTTCGCATGAGGCCAGGGCCCGCGATACTTCGTAGCTGAAATCTACATGGCCAGGTGTATCGACAAGGTTGAGCGCGTATGTCTTGCCGTCTTTTGCGGTGTAGGGAAGACAGATCGTCTGGCTTTTGATGGTGATTCCACGCTCCCGCTCGATATCCATCGTATCGAGAAGCTGATCCTTGAATTCCCGGTCGGAAATCAGACCGCACATCTGGATCATCCGGTCGGCAAGGGTTGATTTTCCGTGATCGATATGGGCGATGATGCTGAAGTTGCGTATATGATCCATGGTTTAAAACAATATAAATGTCACCCGAGAGGCCGATTAATGGGTCCTGAAGAGGAACGTTTTTGTATCACAGAATCTGCAATTTAGAAAATAAAATATTCATGTGGGACCGGGTATGGTACAATATAAGCTGGTGATAAGCTCCTATAATGTGCCTGGAAAGCACATATTAATTGCACTTTCTTCCCTATAAGGTAGTATTCTGACTCATTTGACCTGTTCAACCTCGTACCAAGCGCGCCTTGGAGTCAACTATAGATGAGCGACGACAATAATTCAACTGAACTGGAGCTCGATATCGAACCGCACCAGAACCCTCTGGTATCAGTCTCAGATGACGAAAATCTCCCGGTTCTCAGTAATCCAGCACTGCACCGATACTTGCAGGAGATCAGTCAGTACGAACTGCTGTCCAGGGAAGAGACCGAAGAACTGGCCATTCAATTCCGGGAAACCGGCGACCCTAACGCAGCATATCGCCTGGTGTCCTCCAATCTTCGGCTGGTCGTGAAAGTGGCGATGGATTTCCAGAAATACTGGATGCAGAACTTTATGGACCTGATCCAGGAAGGCAACGTCGGGCTGGTTCAGGCAACAAAGAAATTCGATCCGTACCGGGGGGTTAAGTTCTCATACTATGCCGCCTACTGGATCAGGGCCTATGTGCTGAAATTCATCATGGACAACTGGCGCCTGGTCAAAATCGGCACGACCCAGGCCCAGAGAAAGCTCTTTTTCAGCCTCAACAAGGAGAAGAAACTGCTCGAAGCGCAGGGGTTCAACCCGGAACCGAAGCTGCTTGCTGAACGGCTCAATGTGAAGGAAAAAGAAGTCGTCGAGATGAGTCAGCGCATGGACAGCTGGGATGTATCCCTCGAGAGCCCGGTAAAAAATGATTCCGACGACGAGCAGAAGAGCTTCATCCCGAGCGACGATCCGAGTATCGAATCGAAAATTGCCGGTAAGGAGATGAAACTCCGGCTCGCCGAACTGCTCGAGAAACTCAAGGATAATCTGAACGACAAGGAGCGGATGATCCTCGAGGACCGGCTCTTGACCGATGAGCCGATGACCTTGCAGAATATCGCCGATCAATTCGACATTTCCAGGGAACGGGTACGCCAGATCGAAGTCAATCTGCTGGCCAAGATGAAAAAATACCTGGAATCGGAGATGCCGGACATCGTTGATTTCTTCGATGGTGAGAAGATCATCGTCAACGCTTCCGACTGAGCTGTACCCATCACTGCTCCACACTAATTTCCACACCCTACCGTGAACCATGAACGTACCGCTGCTTGATCTTGCGCCTACGCTCGATGAGCAAAGACAGGAAATCATCGACGCCGTTACCCGGATCATCGACTCCACCCGCTATATCCAGGGCCCGGAGGTCGACGAACTCGAGAAAGAAATCGCAGATTATTGCGGGGTGGACTACGGCGTCGGGGTATCGAGCGGCACCGATGCGCTGCTGGTGTCGCTTATGGCGCTTGATGTCGGGGCAGGGGATCTTGTGCTGACAACGCCTTATTCATTTTTCGCGACGATGGGCGTGATCCTGAGACTCGGTGCGATGCCGGTGTTCGCCGATATCGATCCGGTCTCCTTCAATATCGATCCTGATCGGGTGGCGGAAATTCTGGCTGCGGATACGGAAAAACGCATCAAGGCGGTGATTCCGGTCCATCTCTACGGGCAGGCCGCTGATATGGCCAGGATTCTTGAAATCACGGCGGCTCACGAGGTGCCGGTCATCGAAGATGCCGCTCAGGCAATCGGCACCGAATACCCGTTCGCGGGAGCCGCGGGGGTCACCTGGATGAAGGCGGGGTCGATGGGGTTGTGCGGATGTTTTTCGTTTTTCCCCAGTAAGAATCTCGGAGCCGTCGGGGATGGCGGAATGGTCGTCTGCCGGGATGCATCCTTCGCTCATAACCTGAAGCTGCTGCGTAACCACGGAGGTGAACCCAAATATTATCACTCCATGGTGGGCGGAAACTTCCGGCTTGACCCGATCCAGGCGGGGGTCCTGCGGATCAAGCTGAAGCATCTGGAGAAATGGCATCGCCAGAGACGAGAGAATGCCGAGCGCTATAACCAGCTTTTCAAAGACCAGGCTGCCCGTTCAGAGCTGCCCGTAACCACACCGGTTTCCGTTTACCGTGAGGGAAGCGGAGCTGGCGCCGACCTGAAAAACTTCCATATTTACAATCAGTACGTCATCCGGGCGGATAGACGGGATCGTTTGAGGGAATGGCTGCAGAAGAAAAACGTCGCAACCGAAATCTATTATCCGCTTGGCCTTCATCAGCAGGAATGCCTCACCAGACGATTCACGCCGCCGCCGATGCCCAATACCGAAAAGGCCGCCTCCGAATCCCTGGCACTGCCCATCTACCCGGGGTTGACACCGCAAATGCAGGAATATGTTGTAAAATCGGTCGCGGACTTTTATAGATAGACAGGTTAGGTTGGCATTGAACTGAAGCTGTCTGGAACCGGGAACGTTTCTGCAGTCCCGTCCCAGGATTTGGCACGGGAGGGCTTGCCTCCTCTGGAAAAGATGGATCTGATCAATCTCTATGCAGTTGAGGACGGCGGTTCCTGCCGGTCGGTTCGGTGATCCGGTATCTCAAATCCCGCCGCACCGTCCCATCAATCATTCTTGCCGTTCTGTGCGCCGCCGGTGCGCTGTTAGTCAATGCAGGGCCTTTGACGCCTGAAAAAAACATCACGGTGGTAACCAAGGAACAGCAGATCCCCGAATGGAAAACGCTCTGGGACGAGGCGCGAATTCTTGCCGCTAGACAGGAAACCGACGCTGCGATAACGTGGTATCTCAAGGTGCTGGCGCTCAAACCGCATATCGAAGAGGTCAAGTGGGAGCTGAGCAGGCTCTATCTGAAGCAGAAACAGTTCGACAAGGCGCTGGTCATCCTTGAAAGTCTGCTCGAGGCATCGCCTGATAAACTCGACTATCTGGTGAGTGCGGGAGAGGCGGCGCTCCAGAATCGCAAAGCGGGCCTCGCCGCCACCTATTTCGGCCAGGCCCTGGCTCTCGATCCCTCCGGCCCCAGCTCTGAACTGGCGCTGATCGGTATGGTCGGATCGTTGAAGGCGCAGGGGAAGCATTCCATCGCTGTCCCGTTGATGGAGCAGTTATACCAGCGCGGTGTCGTCAGCTCTGACATGTTGCTGGACCTGGCCCGCTTTTATGCAGAGCAGAAAAACTTTGACAAGGCATCCTATTATTTTCGGGAACTGATCAAACGGTTTCAGGTGCAAGACGATGTACTTGCAGAGGCCGCATTCTCATTTGAAAATTCCAAAGACCTCGAGGCGGCCGCCGAACAGTGGGAGGCCTATCTTAAAAATCATC
This sequence comes from Desulfofustis sp., assembly GCA_022340565.1. Classification (GTDB taxonomy): domain Bacteria; phylum Desulfobacterota; class Desulfobulbia; order Desulfobulbales; family Desulfocapsaceae; genus JABDQA01. The sequence continues at coordinate 67,747 of JAJDNR010000018.1, read as the reverse complement.
CGGACTACCGGGAATTTCGCATCAAACTGGCAGATTATTACCGGGCGGAAAAACGTTATGAAGATGCTTTGCTTCATCTGCTGTATTTGATGGAGCACGATATCGACCGCCAGCGATATCTGCTGGCGGTAGCCCGTACCTATCTGTACGAACTCGGCCGCTCGGACCGAGCCCTTTATTATTTCGAACAATATCAGCAAGAGTATCCTGAGGGTGTCGATGTTTCCGAGGAGATTGCCGGGCTGCAGATGATTATGGCCAACGACCTGCTCTCCATCGTCGAGAATAACGGAGTATGGATGTTGTGGCGCGACCTTGCCGAGGTGACGCCCGGGCGAATCGGCATCTACCGGGCAATGGCCGACATGCTGAGGCAGATGGGGCCGGAAAAGGAAAGGCAACTGATAGAAATTCTCAAAATTATCAATGCGCACGAACCGGCAGATATCGATGTCGTGAAACAGCTGGTCTATCTGTTCAGGAAGACGGGACGCATCGATGAATGCGGTGATTTCCTGGATCGGGTGCAGGGAACCGCTGGCCACCCGGCCGAAATTCAGCTGCTGCAGGCGCAATGCCAATCATCTGCAGGAGATGATCTGGGACGGCTGAAGAGTTATACAGCATATCTGCAACTCAGGCCTGCCGACAAAAATATACGGCTGCTGGCACTGCAGCTGGCGGGAGCGTTGGGACTCGTCGAAGAGCTCGAGGAACTCTATCAAGCAAGCCGTGCATCAGCACCGCAGAACATGACCGATCCGGACTTTGAGTATGCGGTCCAATTATCAAAAAACGGCCTGTCCCGATCAGCAGAAACCTTCATGGATGGGTTTGGCCCGGGGAACATCGAGCCTGATAAACAGATGATTCTGACGAGAGACCTGGCACTGCTCGATCTCGATCAGAACCGTCCCTACAAGGCGGAGCAGGACTGCAGGATCTTCGCTTCCTCTCACCCTGAAAGCGCGGACGGGATATTGTTGCTGGCAGATTTCTTTCTGCATAAACAAGACGTCTCCTCGGCACGATTCTGGCACGGCATGATTGAACGGCTGGGCCTGGAGCTGAGCGCTGCCCAAAAATCCCTACAGTTTTATCAGGAACTGATGATCGACCGGGCATTGACGAAGGTGGATGTATATCAGCGGGCTCTCGTATTCCTCGACGCCCGGATGAAGATCAATCGAATCATTGCTGAAGATGTCGAAGTGCTGTTGTTCGCGGCGGAGCATTATCTTCAGACCAAGCGTTTCGATGAATGCATACGGTTGATTAACCGCTACCGGCAGAAATTCAAAGGAGTGAACAGGGTAGCGGCAATGCTGACCATTGCCCGCAAGGAACGATCAGCTAAGAAAATGCCGTGGTCGGACATGCCGCTCGAGGACATCCCATTATCCATCCGTATTGCAGTCGGAGAGCAGTTGCTGCGGATGGGAAGATCTGCCGACGCGGAAGCGGTACTCACCGATGTTGCCGCGGAACTGCCTGAATCTGTTCTGACCAGATATCTGCTCGCCGATCTATACCTGATGCGGCTCGACTACAACCAGGCAGCTGCAGTCTACACAGATCTGAGGCAACAGTTCCCTGCCGAGACCTTTTTCAGGGAGCAGCAGTTCCTGGTTGAAAATCTCCTCGATGCTCCTCGGTCTATCTTTGATGAATTCGACGTCGTGGTCGACGAATCCGGGAGGAAAAGTGCAGTTCTGCCCACCCAAGAACTGCTCGATTATCCGGAAATCAAGCTGATGTGGGCACGATCCTTATGGTCGCAGGACCGATGGGAGGAATCTCTTGATGTCTACGGGCTGCTGGATACGGAGATGAAGCGGGATCTTGATTCGATGAGACAGCAGCTCGATAAGATACCCGGGGAGCAGCGAGCATCCGTCCAGCAGGTTCTGGGAAACAGAGCGACGTTCGAACAAGCGGAGGTGATTGATTTCATCATGTCCGACGAGTTCGTTGCCGGCCACCTCGGCGAGGAGATCGTCCGAATCGGGAGCAGATACTACGATTCGTACCGCTGGGGCAAAATAATAAACAAGGAAATGACCGCCAAGTCGTCTCTCAAGGCCAGAGAGTTCTACCAGGCGGAGATCGACTACCGTAAACTGTTTCAGGAAGAGGCGGCGGTAACCGAACACAGTTACCAGGATCTTGCCACCGTTTATGACAGACTCGGCAGGTACCAGGAAGAAACCGTACTGGTTGAAAAAATCAAAGAAACGAATATCACCAGTCCCGATTTGTCCCGGATAACGGAAAAAAATATCAGGAGAAGACAGCCGTTCATGTTCCTGGAGTCATCGTATCTTGAAGAGAAGGGCTGGGACGGGGCCATAGATATTACCGAATTTTACAGTGGCTTGGGGCTACAGATTAAGCCAACGTTGTACCAGGATGTGGGGGTTGTTGTCGGCCTCAGTGAATATGGTAACAGCGGAGGATCGGATCTCGCCAGCAGCATGACAATTCTGTCCAACTACTCGGTTCAGTTCAGCGACAACTTTGAGGCATACGCAAAACTGGGAATGGAGGATTTTGCCGAGGACGGCGATACCTTTCTGCTTTACGATCTGGCCTTAAAAGGAACACTCGAGCGGCGCGTGGAGTTTTTTGCCGGTGTAAAACAGGAACCGGTCGACGACACCATCGAATCGCTGCTTGAAAGCATCAGCCTGCGGGATGCAAGAATCGGCTTTTCGCTCGATTATCTGTTCGGCATGTTTTTCGGGTTCGACATCGATTTTTATCGATACAGTGACGACAACGAGGGCACCCAATATTATCTGTGGAGTTCATACCGCTGGTTCGGGGACCGCAGCGCCGTAGACATAACCTACAGTTACCTTAATCTGCAGAACGACCTGACCAATGAGACGGTTGATGACACTGCTGAGAACCTCCGGCTGCCGTACTGGAGCCCCGGGGACTATTGGCAGCATCTGATCTCTGCCACCTACAAAATGGAATTGTGGCCCACTGGCCGGCTGCAGAGCGGGACTGGATCCTTCAGTGCGAGATACGGCCTTGGCTACGAAAAGGGCGATTCGCTGATACATGAGGTTGATATGGATATTTTGCTTGAATTATCACCTTCATTTCTAGTAAAAGGTTCAGTCTCAACGGTTTTGTCTGACAACTACGACTTGTTTACAGGGATGGTGTCCTTCGTTTACCGTTGGTAGCAACAATTCAAGAACAATTCACCTGCATGACAGTTGCGAAGCTGCTGCAGGCTTTTTTTTTCGGGAGTAATTAAATGGTAACACGTATTCCAATGTCCAAAACAGGCTATCAGAGGCTGCGGGATGAACTGGCCCGGCTGGAACGGAAGGACAGGATAGATGTCATGAAGGCCATTGAGACCGCCCGCGGACACGGTGATCTGAAAGAAAACGCGGAGTACCATGCGGCCAAGGAGCGGCAGGGCCATCTCGAGGGGCGTATTCTCGAACTCAAGGACAAACTGAGCAGGGCCGAAGTCATCGACTGCACCCAAGTGGCCGATAACCGGGTTGTATTCGGTACCGTTGTAAGTCTTCTCGACCTCGATACCGACGAAAAAATCAGATATCAACTGCTTGGTCCCGAGGAGGCCGACGTAAAAAAAGGCTCGATCTCGGTGTTGTCGCCGCTTGGCAGGAGCCTGATCGGCAAAGAGGTCGGGGATGAGGTTCTGGCTCAGACGCCGGGTGGGAAAAGAGAATTCGAGGTAATGGACATCTCCGCTTCAGACATCGCCTGATAACTGCTGAAATCAGCCCGCTGCGTGCTGGTCTGATCGACAACCAAGCAGGCGTAAGATGGTCAGCAGCGGACACACATGCCGACGACGAAGAGCGCGATGATCTGTTCGATGGTTTCTTCGAGCGTATACTGAGAACTATAGGGAGTGGTCCACACCCTCGACACTTCGTCCAGGGCCCCGAAGAACGCGCGCTTGGCAATTCCCGGCATAATATCCTTACGATAGATGCCCTGATCCTGTCCCTTCTCGATAATGTCGGAAATCAGGTCGATATAGGCCTTGAAGGTGGTGTTGCGGTACTCCTTGACAAGCCGGTCGCTCTGCCTGAGTTCGATATGGATCACTTCGGCAAGGTTCTTGTTCTGTTTCATGGCCGTCAGATGTTTTTCGATGAATATCATCAGCATCTTTTCGGCATCGGTCTCCTGCTCGATCGCCTTTTCGATCTGCTCGATAATTTTTCCGATTTCTTCCTCGAGCACCGAGATCAGAATATCGAACTTATTGTTGAAGTAGAGATAGATGGTGCCGTCGGCAACTTTCGCTTCCTTCGCGATATCTGAAATGCGGGCGTTGAAGAACCCTTTCTTGGCGAAAACCTTGGTGGCGGCAACAATGATTTTGCTGTGCTTGTCAACCGTTTTCATATTTGAGAGTATACCTGAAAATGAGCATATGAATGACTATTCATTCATCTACTCATTGTGGTACGCTTTGTCAACGAGTAATCGGGAATTATTGGCCTTGTCCCACTCTTTTAGACTGACGAAATGAGCAAAAATTATTAGACTGGACGAACAGCCTGTGATTCTGCCGCCCTGGAGGTTCATTCCGGGGTGGCAGCTCTAGAGATCACGACATTTGTCCTAGCAAACGAGAGGAGACATCATGAACGTATTGGTGGTTGGTTCAGGGGGACGTGAGCATGCACTGGTCTGGAAGATCAGTCAGAACAAAAACGTCGACAAGATCTATTGTGCTCCCGGCAACGCCGGCATCAAAAAAGCCGCCGAGTGCGTAGATATTTCCGCAACCGACGTGAAAGCTCTTGCCGAATTTGCAGTCAAGGAGGAAATCGATCTGACGGTGGTCGGCCCCGAGGCGTCTCTGGTCGAAGGCATCGTCGACCTCTTTCAGAAGAAAGGGCTGCGCATCTTCGGGCCAACCAAGAAGGCCGCGATACTCGAGGGAAGCAAGGTCTTCACCAAGGAGTTTCTGAAAAAATACGGCATACCGTCGGCAAAGTTCAAGGTCTTCAGCGATGCCCGAAAGGCCAAGAAATACATTGAAAAATGCGGCGCACCGATCGTCGTGAAGGCCGACGGGCTGGCCGCCGGCAAAGGGGTGATTGTCGCGGGGACGGTTGACGAGGCGAAACTGGCCGTGGACAGGATCATGCAGGAAAAGGTCTTCGGCGATGCCGGTGACAAAATCGTCGTGGAAGAGTGTCTGAGAGGGGAGGAAGCATCCTTTATCGCATTCACCGACGGCAAGACGGTTTTTCCACTGCCGACTTCGCAGGATCACAAGCCGATATTCGACAACGACGAGGGTCCCAACACCGGCGGCATGGGAGCCTATTCGCCGGCGCCGGTAGTGACCCCGGAAATTGCCGAATTCGTTATGGAAAAGGTGATGCTTCAGACCGTTCGGGGGATGGCTGCTGAAGGAAGGCCGTATTCCGGAATGCTCTACGCGGGTCTGATGATAAGCGGAAACGACATAAACGTTCTGGAGTTCAACTGCCGGTTCGGAGATCCCGAGGCGCAGCCGCTGTTGATGAGGGTTAAAAGCGATATCGTAGAGATTTTCAATGCCTGCATTGACGGAACTCTGGACACCATCGACCTGAGGATCGACCCGCGGCCGACCGTCTGCGTGGTGATGTCGTCGGGCGGGTACCCCGGCTCATACGAAACCGGCAAGCAGATCAGGGGAATTGCCAAAGCCGCGGCCGTTCCCGGAGTGGAGGTATTTCATGCCGGTACCGCAATGGTCAACAATCGGCTGGTGACCGCCGGCGGAAGGGTGCTCGGCATAACTGCCGTCGGCAAGGACCTCCAGACGGCGATCAAGCGGGCCTACAAAGGGGTCAGGGAAATCAGCTGGACCGGTAGTTTCTATCGTACCGATATCGGAGCCAAAGCGCTTACTCGCAAAGACCAGGCGCAGGCTCGGGTGAAGGTGGGAATCCTGATGGGAAGCGATTCCGACCTGCCAGTGATGGGTGCGGCGGCGGATTTTCTCAAGGATATGGGGATTCCCTGCGAGATGACGGTGGCGTCAGCTCATCGCACCCCAGATCGGGTCATGGAATATACGCGGAGTGCATCGGCTCGCGGTGTCAAGATCATCATCGCCGGAGCCGGCATGGCGGCCCATCTAGCCGGCGTTATTGCGTCGCACACCGACCTACCGGTTATCGGCGTGCCGCTTGATGCGTCACCCCTCGGAGGGATGGATGCCCTGCTCGCCACGGTTCAGATGCCTCCGGGGATACCGGTGGCGACGATGGGAATCGGCAAGGCGGGTGCCAAGAATGCGGCGGTGCTTGCATGCAGGATCCTGGCCCTCGAAGACCGGGAACTGGCGGAGCGGCTGGTTGCCTTCCGAGAGAAAATGGTCCAGGAAGTCAATGACAAGGCCAGGAAAATCTCTTCCTGAACGCATCACCCCGGACCAGTACGATTACGGCAGCAGGACTGCTGCCGTAATCGTCGCAGGCGGCATCGCCGCAATTCCCACGGAGACATCTTACGGACTGGCGGTCGACGCATTCAACGAGCGCGCCCTGAAAAGATTGTTTACCTTGAAGCAAAGGCCGTTGTCTAAGCCGCTACTCGTCCTGATCCCCAGTGTATCAGCGCTGCCGCGCCTGGCGGCTGAGATCCCGGATACCTACGCAGAGCTCATCGAGCAGTTCTGGCCGGGACCGCTGACCCTGCTGTTTCCTGCTCTCTCCAATCTGCCCGAACAGCTTACCGCGGGAACCCGGACGGTGGGAATCAGGATTTCTTCGAACGAGATTGCCACGGAAATCTGCCGTTGCGCCGGCAGCGTCATAACGGCGACGAGTGCAAACATCAGCGGTCATCACTCCGCACGGTCGGCGGAGGAAGTGGTCGACTATTTCGATAACCGTATCGACATCGTTGTCGACGGGGGAAAGCTTGAGCCCAGTCCCGGTTCATCGATCGTCGGATGCAGTCGGGGCAGACTGGTCAGCATCCGGGAAGGGGTAATTCCGTTTGCAGCAATACAAAAGGCAGCCGCACACAGTCCCTAGCGCGTCAGCTGCCGATACTTGATACGGTGCGGATGATCCGCTTCGGTTCCCAGCCGGCGTTTGCGGTCCTTTTCGTAGTCCGAATAATTGCCTTCAAACCAGACCACCTGCGAATCCCCTTCAAAAGCGAGAATATGGGTGGCGATCCGGTCAAGAAACCACCGGTCGTGACTGATTACAACCGCACATCCCAGGAAGTTTTCCAGAGCCTCTTCCAGCGCTCTAAGCGTGTTTACGTCAAGATCGTTGGTGGGTTCGTCGAGAAGCAGCACGTTGCCGCCGTCCTTGAGCATCCTGGCGAGATGCACCCGGTTTCTCTGGCCGCCTGAGATCTGCGAAATTTTCTGCTGCTGGTCGGAGCCGGAGAAATTGAAGCGTGCTACATAGGCTCTGCTGTTCATCTCTTTCGTGCCAAGCCAGATGGTGTCCCGGCCTTCCGATATCGCCTCGAAAATCGTCTGGTTTGGATCCAGAGACTCACGGCTTTGATCGACATAGGCCAGTTTGACGGTTTCACCAAGCTCCAGGGTTCCCTCGTCAGCTGAAATTTTTCCGGTAATAAGATTAAACAGCGTCGTTTTACCTGCCCCGTTCGGGCCGATCACTCCGACGATTCCACCGGCCGGCAGCATGAAATCCATACCTTCGAACACTACCCGCTCGCCGAAACATTTCTTCAGCCCCGAAGCCTCGATAACCTTTTTCCCGAGCCGAGGGCCGGGGGGTATGTAGATCTGGAGGTCTTTAACCGCTTCGGCAGTGCCGGAACTGAGCAATTCCTGATAGGAATTGATGCGGGCCTTGGATTTCGAGCGCCTGCCTTTGGGCGACATGTGGATCCACTCGAGTTCGCGCTGCAGGGTCTTCTGCCGTTCGCTTTCCTGTTTTTCCTCTGCGGCAAGCCGTTTCTGTTTCTGCTCCAGCCACGATGAATAGTTGCCTTTCCACGGGATACCGGCTCCCCGGTCCAACTCGAGGATCCAGCCGGCAACGTTGTCAAGAAAATAGCGATCGTGGGTCACCGCGATCACCGTTCCGCTGTACTCCTGGAGATGACGTTCAAGCCACGCCACGGTTTCGGCGTCGAGATGGTTGGTCGGTTCGTCGAGCAGCAGGATGTCAGGTTTCCTCAGCAGAATACGGCATAATGCCACCCGCCGCTTCTCGCCGCCGGACAGCGCCCCGCACCTGGTATTCGATGGAGGGCAGCGCAGCGCGTCCATGGCCATATCCAGCCGGCTGTCGATGTCCCAGGCCGACATCGCATCGAGCTTTTCCTGGACTTCCGCCTGTTTGTCGATCAACGCCTGCATCTGATCGTCGTCCATGGGTTCCGCGAACTGCTCGTTGATGCGGTTGAACTCTTCGAGCAGATCCAGAGTCTTGCGCACCCCTTCCATGACGACTTCCCGGACCGTCTTATCCGGATCGAGCACCGGCTCCTGTTCGAGATAGTCGATGGTGTGACCCGGTGAGAGCACCGTCCTGCCATCGAATTGGCTGTCGATGCCGGCAAGGATTCTCAACAGGGAGGATTTTCCGGATCCGTTCAGACCGAGAACGCCGATCTTGGCCCCGTAAAAATAGGAGAGGGAGATGTTTTTCAGAACCGGACGGTTGTTGTAAGCCTTGCTGACTTTGATCATCGAATAGATGATTTTCTGGTCTTCGCTGCCCATGATTCATTGCTGTTTGAGATTGGTATACAACATGCCGAATCGACACTGTACACGGGAACATAAAAAAAGGGAACAGCCGGAGGGGTCCGGCCGTTCCCTTTCTGCAGGCGTGATTGTCGGAGATTACTCCGGTATGATAATCGGGCAGTCACATTCCGGATCGCTGATGTTGAGCAGCAGGAATTTAACGTCGTACCCATTCTTGATCAATTCTCGATAGGCGAGATCAGCCCGTGCGCCGGTCGAGCAGTGAACGAAAACCCGCTTGTCTTTGGGAATCTCGTTCATTCGTTTGGGAATCTCGTCGAGAGGGATGTTAACGGTGTTCGTGAATATTCCCAGTTCCTTGATTTCATCGGGAGTACGGGCATCGATTACGAAGGTGTCGGGAAGTTCGCCCTTGACCGCTTTTCTAAATTCATCGACCGATACCTCGCCCTTGCCGAGCTTTCGCACCCACTTTATTTCATTGGAGAAAATCGGTCCCGATTCAACCGCGCCGCCGGAGGCGACCCAGCCCTGAAAATTGCCTTTTACCATCGCAACGGTATTGAAGCCTGCATCCTTCATGTCCTCATAAGCGTCAGTGACGTCATCGAGGTTGTCGGCATAGAGGACCACCGGCGCATTGCGGGGGATGTCATCCATGCGGCTTTCAAGGTCTTCGTACTTGATATTGACCGACCGCGGAATTCTTCCCTGCACCGGAGCATCTCCTGAGCGCAGGTCAAGCAGCACGATATTGCCTTTCACAACAAAGTCGTTGGATGCGTACACCGGATATCCGGCTTCGCTCCAGGCGGGCTCGCCACCCAGGAATGCGCGAACGTTGGTATAGCCAAGCTGTCTCGCCAGACCGGCGTTTTCAGTCGACATGCCTCAGGTGTACCCTCCGCAGTAGAAAATGATCAGCTGGTTTTTGTCCTTAGGCAGGACCTTGGCTTTCTTCTCTTTGAGCAGCGGCACCGGGATGGAAACGGCCGATGGCAGATGACCCTGGTCGTAGCGCATCTCGGGGCGGGCATCGGCGAGAAACATCGGTACATGATCAGATAGCATTTTATAAAGCTCATCGGCCTTGATTTCGGTTACGCCTTCGGGCAATTTGGCGAGTTTGGGCTTGATTATCGTGGCGTATTTGTCGTCACCGCGCTGTTCCCACTTGATGATAGCCGCTTCGCCTTTCTTCGCATACTCGAGTCCCTCGGTGTTGTCATCGAAGCGAAGCATCACGTCCTTGGCGTCGTCGCCTTTGCCGACGGTCATGGAAATGGTCTTGGCCTTGTTCGATTTGCCGCCGATCGGTCCTGTATAAACGTTAGGATCGGCTTGCTGCGCTGTCTGCTGAGCGGGGGCCTTGGCAGTCGAGTCGGCCTGCTGTGCACAGCCGGCGGCCAGCAGTGCCAGCATCAGGGCAAAAGGCAAAAGATTAACGATACCTTTCAATTTCATAAGAATCCTCCTGTGTCGATGTTGAATTGATACGAAAAACATGTGCTGCAGGTTTAAGGCGGAATACCGTAAGGTTAGCTTGAAAAATTGTTTCTTGTCCCAAGCTCTGCGTTACGCATGGAAATTTAATCCTCGACATATGAACTATATGCCTCCGGTAAAATTTCCTTGCGTGCCTTGATTTTGAACCAAAACCCTAATTTTTCAAGGTAGCCTTAGGTTTGACAATAAATTAAATAATTAAACAATTAAATAAAGTAAATCTTTTTCAGAAAATTACAATGAAAATTTCGATTCTTGATAGCGCATCAGTAGCGCACGAATGGCGCAAAGCCCATGCACTCGACGAGCGCATGGGCTTTGCCAGGGGTAGGGATGGTCGGGAGACCTCTATCTCCAGACCCACTCCGTTTTCAGGTTAATGTCTTTTTCTGTTTCGAAAAAGGCCACTTCGTTTCCATCGAATTCACCAAACGGCACGTACCACAGGGTCACGGTGACGGTCAATTCGTCCTCGATAAGCTCTCGTCTGGTCTTACCATCTTTTTCCTTATCCTCGAAAGGATAGGTGATTTCGAATGTTTCATGGGTTGTCTTGCCGGGAGCAAGGCTCGTTTCCCTGAGCAGACCGCTCTTTTCATACGGCCCTCTGCCCATCTCCTTGCCTCTGCCTAATCTTCCCGGGAACGGCATGTAGATACGTTGTTCGTTGAATACTACTTCATCATCCTTGGTTGTCGCGGTCACATCCAGGACCAGCCGGTTCGGAGTCGGTCAGCCGTCCGGGATGACATGTCCCGCCTTGTTGTACATGGATACATCGATGATGCCGATCGGAACGACGCCTTCAGCCTTGTTCTTGCGCCAGAATATGGATCTGCCTTCGACTTTGACATCGAGGGCCATGTCGATCATCGCTTCGTCCTTGTAGGACTGCATGTCATGGCCGAGCCCCGATTTCTCCATGTGGCATTCCTGGCAGGTCTCACTGCCGCCGTGCGCGACGTAGGCAAAGAGGTAGCTGCCGTAAAGGGTTGCGCACTGAGACGGATGATCGAGTTCGAAGTTCGGACCGAGTCCATGACACTGGCCGCAGAAAATCGATTCGCCGATTGCCGGGGCTTCCGCCATTTTGACGAGCTCCTCGTCCTCATGGTCACCCTCCGAGGAACCGTAAACGGTATCGTACTGCGGATATCCATCCGCCCATTTGTGTATGATTGCAACTTTCTGATGACAGACGGTACAGCCGATGTTCAGGCTCGCAATGGTCTCCTCGAGTTTCTCGGCCTTGTCTGTGTCGCCATCCCGGTAGGCCTGCTGCCAGCCCTTGATGGTCGCGACTATCTCGCGGGCAACGTCGTCGGTCGCTTCGTCGAGTTGAGGCAGATGGCATTTGGCGCAGATCATCAGGTGTTCGACAGTGAGATCCTCGTCGTTTTTCACCCCGGAGTAGGGGAAGAGTTTTATCCCGTTTTCAATGGCGGTGATAATGGTAGGAGCCGTTCGGGGAGATCCGAGGATCGAATGGGAGTGGAGTGAATATTGCCATTCGTCGTAAATATCCTCATGACACTCTGCGCACCGCTCCGAATCATAGCGTTCGGCCAGTTCTGCAATGGTTTTTGCCTTTGGTAACGGTTCCGGCTTCGGCCCGCCTTCGCTGTAAGCGTTGAACGCCATCAGCGCGGCACCGGCAAAAGCGGCGATACCAGCGATAAACGCCCTTTTCATGGTTCCTCCTTCAGTCAGAATTGATGGGTGAGTGAAACAGATCGGAAAACAACTTCGACACGATCGATAAGAAGCCGGAGTGCGGCATGGCTGATTTTGAAATCGTCGAAGCGTCGTAAGGCCGAACTTTCAAAATTTTGCATAGACGGTGAATATTCTTAAGAATCCGTGGTTATGTTGCCAGCTATATGTGCTACCGCAAGAGCGGCCGAAAGTCAATTGCCACATTGTCGTACTTATAACATTAACATTTTGATATAACGGGAAATGTCTCACGATCAAAAAAATGTTCAGCTACATGGCAAAGCAATTCCGGATCACGCGATCCGGTTACCTCCCGTATCGAGTGCATCGCCCAGGTCGCGGCCCCCACATCGATGCCGTCGATGCCCAGTGAGGCCGTGGTGAGGGGACCGATCGTCGAGCCGCATGCCAGGTCGCTGCGCATCACGAAATCCTGCGTTTCGACTCCGACTTCGGAGCACAGCAGCCGGAACAACGCGCTGCTCTGACCGTGGGAGCAGTAACGGCGGGAGCTGTTATGTTTGATTACCGGCCCCTTGTTGAGGATGATCTCATGATCCGAGTCGCTTTTCGCCTGGAAATTGGGGTGGGTCGCGTGGGCATTGTCGAGCGACAGGAAAAATGACCGGCTCAGGCAGATCGCGCGGCGCTCGCTGTCATCAACTATTCTCGATAAGGTGGCGGAGGCGAAGTTGCTCAATGCTCCAGCGCTGCTCATCGAACCGATCTCCTCATGATTGGTGAATATGAACATGCAGTTTGCGATCGACCGGCATCGACGGATGGCGGTCATTCCGACGAAACAGCTCAACAGATTGTCAAGCCGAGGTGCGGATATGAAATCGTCATGGATTCCCAAAAAACGGGGAGGACTGCAGTCGTAGCAGAACAGGTCGCGCCCGAGAATCGAGCGGATCGGGTGTTCATGGTATTGTTTTCTGATCTGTTCGACGAGTTCCATATTCCAGTCATCGGCATCGGCGATCGTTTGTGACAGGACCGGGCAGAGATCGGTTTGCGCGTTTATCGCACGGCCGTCGTTTGCTTCTCTGTCGAGGTGGATGGCGAGGCTTGGAATGGTCAGCAGCGGTTTCTGAAAATCGACCAGGCAGGTCACGATTTCACCGTTAGCGGTGAGGCCGGTCACTCGACCGGCAAGGGAGAGTTCGCGGTCCAGCCAGGTGGACAGGATTGCCCCGCCGTATTTTTCTACCCCAAATTGGAAGTAAGGCTGCCTCCCGTCCATCGGATGCGGTTTGATCTGCAGGCAGGGACTATCGGTATGAGCGCCGATGATCCTGAATCCTTGGTCGCTGTCAAAAGTCTCACCGATGGTGAAGGCGATCACCGATCCGCTTCTGATGACCAGGTATCTGCCGCCACCTTCGAGGTGCCAGGGCCGGTTTTCCTCGAGCAGAACGAAACCGGTTTCCTGCAGCTGACGACTGAGGAAATCTGCTGCATGAAACGGTGTTGGACTGGCTTGGATGCATGAAAACAGAGAATGACAGAAATTCGTGTCGGCCATGGCACACCGGGTTGAGGGTTTGATCGAATCACGCTGTCATGACCCGAAACAAGTCGGCCCGCCGTTCCTGTCGCCGCTGTGATGCAACCACGGAAATCGGGCTAGTCAGGCTGAGCAGGCTATTGATACCTGACCTTCAGGTCATACAACTGATCGAGATAGTAGTCGCGCATCTTCAATTTGATGCGGCTCGATTCGATCTCAATGATCAGATTGTCGATGGCATCCTTGATAGCTATGCCGTATTTGTTGCGGCCTTCTCTGTTGGCCTTGTCAATGATCTGGATTGCGTAAAAGCTGACAACCATTCGCGACATCGAATCGCGGCGGAACAGATACAGCCGTCCTCCCATGGTATTGAGAAAGAAGCCGGCGTAGGCATAGAGTTCATCCTCGCCGATGGTGAGGTTGAAATGTTCCTTGAGACTTTCCGGGTCATCGGTGAGCCGGTAAAAATCGGCGAGCGTCTCTTCGAAGGTGTCCCGTTCCCGGTCAAGAATGCCCTTCAGCAAAAGAATGTTCTTTTTCCCTATGATTCTGAAGAAATGCGCGGTGTTCTGCAGAATGGTAAAGAGGTCATCGGTTTCGCCGCTGACGACTGGCGGGTTGTCGGTGAGGTTTTGTATCAGTTTCGGAAAATAGACATCGCTGGGGGCGTCAAGTTGAAAATCCTTGATATAATCCCTGCTGTCCAGCGTTGCAAAAAAATCGTCGATATTGTCGGCCAGTTCCTCGCTGGTTTCATTTCCAAGTCTAACGGAACCAGAAGCCGATTCGGCTCCTTCCAAATCGCCTTCGCCGGTGCCGCCGGCGCCAGTGTGCTCCCGGGATGCGCCCGAGCCAGCTAGGTCCGTCTGGGAAAGCTCGATCGACTGATCCGCTGAATCGGCCTGATTTCCGGCACCGGATCCGCCGTTCTGACCAAGCTCGACCGACGATCCAGAGAAAGAGCGGCCGAACCTGGTTGCCGTCTCCGGGGCGAAGAAGAAAATCCCCAGCAGGATCAGGATAATGACCACCAGGAGGGCAATAATGATATAAGAAATGAATCCGCCGGGTCCATTCACCGGTATGGATTGTTCAGGCTGGTAATTTTTCATTGTATATCAATCACGGGCCGCAGCAGTACGCCGCCTATAAGGAGTTGGAATCAAAGAGCAGTATAACGTTTCGCCGAACATAAGTCACGAGGGAAATATGATCTTCAAGCGTGCATAAAACAGGTACGTTTTCGGGACCTTATCTGAAAATTTCTAACACCGGCCAGAGGCTGCAATATCCGCTCGAACTGCGCCTTTTATACTTGACGCGAACCGACGAAAACACTATTTTTAGCGACTGTTTTTGACGCACGATATGGCCGATACGGCATGAATTTGGAGATAACAGACTAACACTTTTTACTGGAGGAATTACGATGACTGTATGTGTAGTTGGCCACTCAAGCCCGGATACCGATTCAGTAACGTCCGCAATTGCCTATGCAGCTTTGCTCAATGCCCAGGGCACCGAGGCCAAAGCCTGTATGCAGTGTAAAGCCGACGGACTCAATCCCGAGTCCAAGCTGGTGATCGAGCGCTTTGGTCTGGCCGCACCTGAATTCATTTCCGATGCTGCTGGAAAGAAACTGGCACTGGTCGATTTCAGCGACATCGCCCAGGGTCCTGCAAATCTTGGGGATGGAGAAGTTGTCGCAATCGTTGATCATCATAAAATCGGCGATATCACCACCAACAACCCGATTCTGTTCCGCGCCGAGCCTGTCGGCTGCACCGGGACGGTTCTGAACAAGATGTACAAGGATGCCGGAGTAGAAATTGCCAAGGACGTGGCCGGCGGCATGCTGTGCGCCATCTTGAGCGATACCGTGAATTTCAAGTCGCCCACCTGCACCGACGATGACAAAGCCGCCGTCGCAGAGCTCAAGGTTATTGCCGGTGTCCAGGATACCGACGCACTGTTCATGGACATGCTGAAAGCAAAATCGGCTGTCGCCGGAGTTCCTGCCAAGGATCTGCTGTTCAGGGACTACAAGGATTTCGATATGAAAGGCAAAAAGGTCGGTGTCGGCCAGCTCGAGCTTGCCACCATCGATCAGGTCGCCGACGTGCGCGAAGAATTGAAGAAGGCGATGGAAGCGGTCAAGGCCGAAGGGCGCCACAGTGTCCTGTTGATGCTCACCGATGTCGTAAAGGAAGGAACCGATCTGGTTGTGCTTTCCGATGATCCGGCACTGATCGAGAAGGCTTTCGGCGGCAAGCTGGCAAACTCATCGATGTGGATCGACGGCATGATGAGCCGCAAAAAGCAGACCATACCAAATCTTCAGAAGGTATTCGGCTGCTGATCGCGGTCTGGATCCGTTCAATGTGTCGCCAAAGGCCCGGTTCCTCGAGAACCGGGCCTTTTTTATCTGGGTTGCCGGAGTTCCCTGATCCGCTTGTCAGCCTTGCGTATCACCTGTTCGATGGCTGGATCCTTCCTCACCGATGCGGATAGCGGGATGAAGGTGCATCGATAGGTGCTGAGATATTCGTCAGAATGCGAAACAACGCTGTTTTCCAACTCGTCGATACGGTTGAGCAGCTGCCGCTTCCGCGCTTGCAGAGAGCCCGCCTTCTCGGCTCCAGTGTCAGGCGGCAGCGCGGCTAATCGGGCAATCTGCCTCGATAGCGATGCAAGCTGCCCTTTGAGTGTCTCGATTTCAGTAGATTTGTCTTCCATCCAGGGACGATTGCGCCATTTTGCTTCGAACATTCCCATATATTGCCCCCGTGCAGCCGTCTGGAAGACGAGCGCGCTGCCGGCGTGCACCGGTTGAAGGTTCTTTTTATGGCGATCCGCGGTTATCGCGAGATCTATCTGGCCGTGGCGTTCAGCCAGTTCTACGGTCTGCTGAAAGGGCAGGCTCGAGAGCAGGATAATGATATCGACATGGCCAAGCGACGGGAGAAGCTGAGACAATTCACGTTCCGCATCCCTGATTTCAACCGCTTCCGACGAAATGAGAGGATCGGTGACGGCAACGATTGCCGCCTCGAGATCTCCATACTCAACTATCCGATACGGCGGGAAGATCCGGACGCCCGTGCGGTCGTAGATGTTGGCTGATATCCACGGCAGGCCGCGATCCCTGGTTGCCATGAGCAGGTTGATTCCTGCGGCCAGATCGAAAGAACCAATACCGACCCCATCGAAGCGCATAGCCGTGTAGGCTGACGCGAGAGCTTCCGCAGTTATCGTGTCGGCGGATTCGGTCTCTATGCCGGAAGCCCTTTTGAAAAGCAGGTTGCCGCTGTCAACCAGTAGGGGACGGTGCGCACTGTTGCGGGCGATGTCGGCCGCCTTGGCACTCTTTCTGGACAGACCGCCCAGACGGTTTGAACCTCAACCGCAGGGAGCCAGTTCACCATGGATGTTGTTGGAGAAAATCACGACCAATTCGTGCGCATCGACCGGATCTTGCCCGAGCAACCCGCGGGGTGCAAGTATCAGCAAAACAGCTATGATAATCGGTGTCTTGAGTGAGATCATGAGCTTTTCTTCTTGAGAATCTGCCGCCATTTTTCCAGCCTCTCTTTTACAACGGCTTCGTAGCCGCGATTAGTGGGCTGGTAAAAGGTGGTGCCCTTGAGTTCTTCCGGCAGGTGATCCTGGTCAACCAGTCCATCCTTGGAATCATGGGCATATTGATATCCTTTGGAGTAGCCGAGGTTTTTCATCAGACCGGTCGGGGCGTTGCGGATATGCATGGGAACCGGCAGCGACCCGGTTCTGGCGATCAGGCCGCGAGCGGTTTTCGAGGCGCTGTAGATGCTGTTGCTTTTAGGTGCCGTCGCCAGATAGACGACCACCTGGGCGAGTGCCAGCTCGCCTTCAGGGCTGCCCAGCATCTGGTAGGTCTGGCGTCCGGCAATGGCCTGCACCAGCGCCTGGGGATCGGCGATCCCGACATCCTCGGATGCGAACCTGATAAGCCGTCTGGCGATGTAAAGGGGATCTTCCCCGGCCTCGATCATCCGATACAACCAATAGAGTCCCCCGTCCGGATCGGAATCCCGGAGGCTCTTGTGCAGCGCCGAGATGAGGTTGTAATGCTCCTCGCCGCTCTTGTCGTAGCGAAGCGTCTTGTGCTGGGAGGCCTCGGTGACATCGGCGAGGGAAATAGCGGCCGGCTGGTCTCGATCGGTATGCCGGTCGACGGCGAGCGCGGCGGCGGTCTCGAGAATGTTCAGCCCCCGGCGGGCGTCTCCGTCCGCGGCTGCGACGATGAGTTCAAGGGCCTGCCCGTCGATGTCGAGGCCATCCTGCCCGAGGCCGTGCTCCCGGTCGCGCAGGGCCCGGAGCAGGATCCGGGATAGATCCGATTGGGACAGTGGTTCGAGCACCAGTACCCGGCATCTGGAAAGCAGCGGCGCGATGACCTGAAACGAAGGATTCTCGGTGGTGGCTCCGATGAGGGTCAACAGTCCGCTTTCGACATGGGGAAGAAAGCCGTCCTGCTGGCTTTTGTTGAAGCGGTGAATTTCATCGACGAATAAGATCGTCCGTACCTGATCTTCCCGCAGCCGCTGCCCGGCCGCATCGACGATCTTGCGCACCTCCTTGACTCCTGAAAGCACGGCGGAAAAGAAGATAAAATCAGAGTCGGTGGTCGCGGAGATGATTCTGGCAAGACTTGTCTTGCCGGTTCCAGGGGGTCCCCAGAGAATCAGCGAAGGGATGGTCTGTGCTGAGATGAGCCGCTGCAGGAGCCTGCCTTCGCCGAGCAGTTTCTGCTGGCCGAAAAAGTCCTCGATCCGCTGCGGGCGCATCCGCTCCGCCAGGGGCGTGGCTCTGGTTTCAGGGAGACGGGCCATATCGCCTTGTTTCAAGGTTTTCGAGGCAGTTCGTTAGGGACGTCATGCATAACGACCCGATAGTGTATAAGAGCCGCCCCTGCTGATAGTCGTTGCTTAAATCCTTAACAGAATATAACCTGATGATATGAAAGTGAAAGATATTTTACAGAAGCGGCTCGGTTCATCGGCTCGTGAAGATTTCGAAAACGCCAGGCTGGAAGCGCTGCTGCCGATCTATCAGCTCGGCAGCAGATTTCTCAACGCAGATAGTGAAATCGAGCTGTATGAACGGCTGCTCGATGTAATCGAGCGGGAGTTTCGTCCATATACGATCTCCATCATGATGCTGGAGAAAACTTCAGGGTTTCTTGAAATCGTCGCGTCGAGAGGGCTGACCAGCGAACAGCTGGAGGCGTCCCGACTCAGACCGGGCGAGCGGATAGCCGGGTGGGTCTTCGCCAATAATCGGCCGATCGTTCTCAATCGCACCACCCAGAGCCGATCCGAGTTCGCGCCGCTGCTCACGCGCCAGGAAATCGCTTCTTCCATCTGCTTTCCAATGGTAAGCCGGGACGGGGTGATCGGCGTCATCAACATCAGCCAGACCGACGAGGAGGTTACGTACAGCGAAGCGGATATCGAACTGGTGTCGATCCTCTCGCAATTGACGGTGATGGCGATCGAGAATGCCCGTCTCAACCGGCAGCGGTTTGATGCCGTGCGCATGAGGACCCTGCTCGAGCAGTATGTTTCCCCCGATGTTGCCAGAGTCCTTGTTGATCAGCAGCATGATCTCCGGCAAATCGGCGCTATCAGAGACCTGACGGTTATGTTTGCCGATCTGCGGAATTTCACCCTGCTCGTGCAACAGCTCGATCTCAAAAACCTGCGACTGTTCTTGAACGAGTTTTTCTCTCTGTTCACCGAGGAGGTGTATCAGAGCGGGGGTACCCTCAACAAGTTCATGGGTGACGGGGTTCTGGTCATCTTCGGTGCTCCGGTCGATCACCATCGGCCCGCGGCTGCCGCGGTGGAAACGTCGATACGAATTATCCGCCGCTTTCAGGAGATGGTGAGGGACTACTGCAGGGAACATGACTGTTTCCATGAGGTGGCGCTCGGCATCGGGGTCAGCAGCGGAGAGCTGTTCATCGGTAATGTCGGGTCTCAGGAGCGGTTCGACTACACGGTCGTCGGCACCGCCGTGAACGTCGCCCATCGCCTGGCATCTCATGCGACCGGCAATACGCTGCTGCTAACCGACGAGGTGAAGCGCAGCGTCGAAAAAGCAGTGCGCATCCAACTGTCCCGGCACCTCACCTTGAAAGGCTTCCAGAAAGCGATACCGGTGCATATGGTGGATCTTCGAATGCCTTCCGGCTAGATGGCCAGGATTACGCGAGGACGAAGGTAATTCCGCCGGCTTCAACCCTGTCATTCAGATGGAGTTTTCGGCCCCGCCGGTTCTCGATGACGCCGTTGACCGTGACCTCTTCGTTGATGATCATGAATTTAGCTTCGATTCCGTCCTGGACTACTTCGGCAAGCTTCAGAAACTGGCCGAGTTTGATCGGATAGTCGCGTATCTTGATTTTTGTTTCATCCATGGAGCGTACGGCTTGATTATGGAAGCGGGTTGAATCTCCGAACTGTTTGGATAATACATACAGTGTTTCTTGTCTGATCGACAATAATATAGTACATTATTTATCCGTTATATTTTGTTCGGGAATTTAAAATAGTTATATCAATTGCGTTGGAGTCCTAAGATCTTTGAGGAGGAATGACATGGCCAATCCGATGGTGAGAAGATTTTCTGTCTATGTATGTGCGGTAGCCTGCCTGTTGATGGCAGCAGGTTGTTCTTCAAAGAATTCACCGGTCGATGCGGGTATCGGTGCCGGCCCGCTGCCAACTTCGGTTGCCAATTACGACGACATCGAGATCCCGCCGGAAATGAAGATGGATACGAAAAAATCCATGTCGATCACCACCGAGTCGTTTCGTGGAGGCATGCTCAGTTTTTCCGGTTCGATCGAGATAACCTCGCTGCGCGACTATATCATCACCACGATGAAGAACAACCAGTGGCGGCATGTCGGAGAGGCCTCCTACGACAACGTTCTGCTCGCGTTCACCAAGCCCAACAAGACCTGCATGGTAGTGCTTGAAGAGGGATTCGGGGGGAAACTCGGCAAGACCTATCTAGAGTTGTATATAACCGTCGACGTAGCCGCGAGTAGTTCGTTGAACCCCTTCGGTGAGCCGGTCAACAAGTAAATTAGATCCGGACATTTGCAAGAAAAGGCACCAGTCCTGCATCAGGGACCGGTGCCTTTTTTTATATGGCGGACCGGGCCGCCGTCGAAGCCAGTGGCATGGTTTCTGGCAAATCTCAGCTCATCGGCGGGTGAAGCGGTCCCGTATTCTCGTGGTCACATCGGTAAGTTCCTTCAGCCCCAAGAGATGGAGAGCGACGGTGTAGACTCCGGCCGACGCAGAGATAATAACCAACAGGGCCGCGCACTGATACTGCAGAGATTGATCGAACCAGCCGCTAAATGCCGCTTTCAAACCCAGAAGAACGGCACTCATGAGGGCGGCGGCCGAACCCACTTTGACGATTCCGGCACTGAGCCGGCTCACCGAAAAACCGCCGATTTTGTTATAGAGCACCGTCACCAGGAACGTAAAGTTGATGATCATCACCAGGGAGGTGGAGAGGGCGATGGCGCGGTGCTGGAACCGGTCGATAGTCTGCATGATGATCAGCACGTTGAAGCCGATTGCCATGAAGCTCGCGATAACCGGAAACCGCGGAGCATCGATCGCGTAGTAGACCGGCACGATGACCTTGTTGGCGGCGTAGGCAAACAGGCCGATACCATAAAGAGACAGCGCGACCGCAGTGGCATGGGTATCAGAGGCGAGGAAGGCGCCGTGCTCGAAAATGACCTTGATAATCGGTTCGGCGAGCAGGACCAATCCGAGCGTTGCCGGGATGGTGAGGCCGAAGACCATGGTCAGGGAAGAGACAAAGGTACGGCGCATGTCCTCAAACTTTTTTTGCGATGCCTGACGGGCCAGAAGGGGCAGGGCGGCGATGGATATCGCGACCCCGAACAGGCCGATCGGCAGCTGTACGAGCCTGAACGCATAATTGAGCCAGGAAACCGATCCTTCACTGCATGAAGCGGCGAAGTTGGTATTGATGAAGATGTTGATCTGGGTTGCCGACAGCCCTATGGTAGCCGGAACCATCAGCTTCAGCACGCGGACCAGGCCGGGATCGTTGAGGTTGAGGATCGGTACGAAGCGGAAGCCTATCGCCTTTAGCGAGGGAAGCTGCACCGCCAGCTGCAGGAAACCGCCGATGAGGGTGCCGAACGCCATTCCGACGATGGCTGGGTACCCGTAACGGGGCAGAAAAAAGGCAAGCGACGTGCCGCCGATGATCGATCCAAGGTTGAAAAAGCTTGATGCAAGCGACGGGATGAAAAAGCGATTCTTGGTGTTGAGGATACCCATCACCACGGCCGCAAGGGAAATGAACAGCAGAAACGGCATCATGATCATGGTCATGGTGGCGGTCAACTCGGCCTTGCCTTTTACCAGATTGAAATCCGGAGCCAGGAGAGCAACGATCCAGTCGGCACAGAGGATACCGAACAGGGCGATCAGCGATACCACCACGGTCATGAAGCAGAGGACATTTGATGCCAGCCGCCAGGTCTCCTCGCTGGTTCGATTGGCGTTATAGTCGGAGAAGACCGACACGAAGGCCGCCGATAGAGCTCCCTCCCCGAACAGATCGCGAAGCAGGTTGGGGATGCGAAAGGCGACCACGAATGCGTCGTATGCATAGCCGGCGCCGAACAACGCGGCAAAGACCTGCTCGCGTATCAGCCCGAGCAGCCTGCTGAACATGACTGCAATCGATACGGTGGCGGCAGATCTGGCAAGACCGGCAGTAGATTTATCTGGTTTTGCGTCCACGTCTGTTGGGGGTCATGTGTTCCGGGAACGAGTTGTTCGTCAAAGCAGGAATTCGCACCACAGGCGCGACTCTACCATCTTACCTGATTCCTATCATCAAATGAAATGGGTATTGACGATCCGCCGCCTTAAAAACAGGTTGAAGGTCGATGTTTCTTGACTTTCTGAGTGATGAATTGAATATATGGTGTGGTCAAATTGTCGAAGGCCTGTTCAATTGAGTAACACCGGGATTGAATCGCAGATTTACTTTTGAATTCGAGGAGAAACAGATGCAGGACACAGCTCTGGTCAGAAACATCGCAGTCATCGGACACGGCAACAGCGGTAAGACCTCTCTCGTCGAGGCCATGCTCTATACGGCGGGAAAAATAAATCGGCTCGGAAAGGTAGATGACGGCAATGCTTCAATGGATTATGACGAAGAGGAGATAAAAAGGAAAATATCCATTAATTCGTCATTTAATAACTATAGCTGGAAAAAGCATAATGTTTATCTGATCGACACGCCGGGCGATGATTCCTTTTTCAACGAAACGATTTTCGCGGCCAATGTCTGCGATGCCGCTGTATTCGTCATTGGTGCAGTGCTCGGGGTAAAGGGGCAGACCCATAAGTTCGCTGATCTTGTCGCCTCCAGAAAGACTCCGGCGATGATCGTCGTCTCCAAGATGGATCGCGAGCGTGCCGATTTCTTCAGGACCTTTGATCAGATCAAGGCAACCCTGCCGATCAATCCCGTCATCATTCACCTGCCCATCGGCCAGGAAGCAAATTTCAGCGGCATTGTCGATCTCGTCTCCAACAAGGCGTTCAGCTTCGACGGCAACAAGGGCGGTCTGAAAGAGATCGATATGCCCGCAGACCTGGCAGACGACGCGGCAGTTTATCGTGAAGCGCTGATGGAGAGTGTGGCGGAGACCGATGAGGAGCTTATCGACAAGTTTCTTGAGGAAGGTGAACTGAGTGAAGAGGAGTTGAAAGCCGGCCTGAAGAAAGCGGTACTCAGCGGGGAGGTAGCTCCGGTAGGCGTCAGCTGTGCCACCGCGAACATGGGAACCGCCGCCATTCTCGATGCGCTGAACACCTATCTACCGGCGCCTTCCGACCTGCCGCCGCGCAAGGGGGTGAATCCGGCCAACGGAGGCGAAGTGGACTGCGTGCCAAAGGCAGACGCCCCGTTTACCGGCTTCGTCTTCAAGACGATGGCCGATCCCTATGCCGGGCGACTGACCATTTTTCGCGTATTCTCCGGAACGCTGACCGGTGAATCGTTCTACAACGCCAATAAGAAGACCAGCGAACGGTTCGGCAGTCTGTTTCTCATCGAGGGCAGGGATCAGCGTCAGGTAGACAGCGCCGGCCCGGGCATGATCGTCGCCGTTTCCAAACTGAAGGAGACGGTTACCGGCGACACCCTGTGTACCCAGGCCGCCCCGCTCGTGCTCGATGCTCCGGAACCGTTATCGCCGGTGATCACCTATGCGGTGTCAGCCAAAAAAGGTGATGAGGAAAAGCTGTTTTCGTCGATCAGCCGGATGCTTGACGAAGATCTGAGTCTGAAAATGTCACGCCAGCAGCAGACCGGCGAAACCCTCGTTTCCGGCATGAGCCAGGTACACCTCGAGGTGGTCGGCAACGTGATCAAGCGCAAATTCGGCGTTGAAATGGAACTCAGCCTCCCGAAAATTCCCTACATGGAGACCATTCGCGGTTCTGCAAAAGCACAGGGACGCCACAAAAAGCAGAGCGGCGGCCGGGGACAGTTCGGCGACTGCTGGATCGAGCTTGCCCCGATTCCCGGTCAAAAATTTGAATTCGTCGACAAGATCGTCGGCGGAGTCATCCCGCAACAGTACCGCCCCGCCGTAGAGAAAGGCATACTCGAGGCGATGGAGCGGGGAGTTCTGGCCGGATATCCGGTCACCGACGTTCAGGTCACCCTGTATGACGGGTCCTACCATACGGTGGACAGTTCCGAGATGGCGTTCAAGATTGCCGGTTCGCTGGCGTTCAAGAAGGCCGCTCCAGAAGCCGGGCTGGTGCTGCTCGAGCCGATCATGGAGATGGTGATAACGGTCAACAAAGACAGCGTCGGTGATATCATGGGCGACCTGAACTCGCGCCGGGGCCGTGTACTCGGCATGGATTCCGGTCCCAAGGGGGAGGTGGTTACGGCACACGTACCGATGGCGGAAATCCAGACCTACGCGAACGATCTTACTTCGATGACCGGCGGACTCGGTATGTTCACCGTAAAGTTCGATCATTACGAGGAAGTCCCGGCCCAGATCACCGAAAAAATCGTTGCCGCAAGAGCGAAAGAACAGGCCTGATTCCAGCCGTTATGGAGCTATGAGCAATCTTAGATTTGCCGTCATTACGATGAGTGACAGCGGCTCCCGCGGAGAACGTGAGGATACCAGCGGTGCCGCGCTCAAGGATCTGTTTGAAACTTCCGGTTATCGATTATGCTGCTACCGAATCATACCGGATCATATCGACACCATAGTTCAGACGGTGAAGGATGCGGTCGACCGGGATCATGCGGACCTTGTCCTGACAACCGGCGGCACCGGCGTAGCCCCGACCGACGTAACACCGGAAGCCATGAACCAGGTCTTCGACAAAGAAGTGCCGGGTATCGCCGAAGCGATGCGGGCCGAGAGCCTCAAGATTACTCCCAGGTCGGTTATTTCAAGAAGCCGGGCAGGTATTTACCGGTCTTGTCTGATCATAAACCTGCCCGGAAGCAGAAAGGCAGCCCTGGAAAACATCACAGTGGTAATGGCTGCGCTGGAGCATGCGATCGAAAAGATCAAAGGCAGCACAGCGGATTGCGGGCAGAACTGAGCCGCTGAAGTTCAGTAACCAAAAAAGGTGCTCGGCGAGAACCAAGCCCCTTTTGGGGTAGAGCGGGCATCCTCCCCTCAGACGATATCCACCGCATTTCTCCCTCCCGATTCAGCGAGTATTTCACCGATCACATAGGGGGATTCGCCCAAAGCGGTAAACTGCTGCAGGATATCATTCACGTCCTTGTCTTCGACAATTGCCATGAATCCGATACCCATGTTGAAGGTCCGGTACATCTCCTGTTCCGACACGCTCCCTTTTTCAGAGAGGAAGGAGAATATCGGCGGTACCGGGAACGACTTCCTGCTTATGCGGGCGCGGCAGCCTTTTGGCAGGACACGAGGGATATTGTCGTAAAATCCGCCTCCGGTAATGTGCACCATGCCATTGATTTTGTAATTCTTGAGCACGTTGAGAATCGGCTGCACGTAGATCCTGGTCGGTCTAAGCAGTTCCTCGCCGAGCTTGCGTCCGATCGGCTCGACATCTTCATCGACGCTCAGGCCGAGATCGGTGAAGCAGATTTTGCGCACCAGGGAAAAGCCGTTGGAATGGAGACCGTTTGAGGCGAGGCCAATGATCTTGTTGCCGACCCTGATGTCGGAGCCGTCGATGATGTTGTCCCGGTCGACGATTCCAATCACGAATCCGGCCACGTCGTAGTCGCCGTCATGATACATGCCGGGCATTTCTGCGGTTTCCCCACCTACCAGTGAGCACTTGGCCTGTTTGCAACCTTCGGCTATTCCGTGCACCACATCGCCGGCAACCTCGAGGTCAAGCCGGCCGATCGCGAAATAATCGAGAAAGAAAAGTGGCTTGGCACCGCTGACAATGATGTCGTTGGCGCACATGGCAACGAGGTCGATGCCGACTGTATTGTGGATGCCGCACATTTTGGCGACGGCCAGTTTGGTGCCGACACCGTCGGTGGAGGAAACCAGGACCGGGTTCTCGTATTTCTCCTTGTCGATGGAGACCAGACTCGAGAAGCCGCCGATCTGACTGAGTACGCCGCGCTGGTGGGTAGACGCGATGACCTCTTTGATGTTCTTAACGAAGGTGTTGCCTTTGTCGATATCAACACCCGCATCGCGATATCTGCTGCTGTTTAGATCTGTCATCAGAGATAACGGTTATTGAGGATTGCGAAAAGAATGAAGCCAAGATATTTTCAAAGCATAAAGACCTTGCCTGCTCCGGGTGCAACGATGTGTTAAGCCCATGAAGTCAATAATCAATTACCTCATTCCCCGGACTTTGTAAATATAATAGTAGCTTCCCGAACGTCAACAGCCAAGCATGGATCGATTCGTTATCGTTATGAAATTACTTATTCTCGTTTTTGCGATGGTGCTGGTGGTTGAAGGGCTGCCCTATGCGGCTGCTCCTGAAAAAATGCGTGAGTGGCTCGCCAGGCTCAGCGAGGTAAAACCGTCAACACTGCGCGTCGTCGGTCTGGCATCACTCTGCACCGGACTGGTTATCTGCTGGATCGTCCAGAAAACCGACCTGTTCCTGTAGGACGGTCAACGTGTTTTGCGCCGTGATCTGCCCGTTTCAGGGCGAACATGGTGCCGACGATCCAGTCGTCTTTCTCCTTCCGCAGGTTAAGCGTCTCGGAAGCCATGACCTGCCAGCCGAAAGTCCTTGACAGTCCTTCGATATAAGAACATGTATGGGCAAAACGCCCGCTGGGCTGCAGCCGAAATACCGGGTTTTGGTCCTCAAGGCGTTCCGCTGAGAAAAAAAAACGGCCGTCGTCGGCAAGGCTGCGGGGAAGTCGGGCGAACAGATTTGCCAGTTCTCCCACGTAGGGAACAACGTCTGCGGCAACCACGCAGTCGTAGCGGGCGGTTTCGCAGTGCTCCAGAAACTCCGAGATTCCCTGCACGTGCAGGCTGTCGTAAATCGACTTGCGTCGGGCGAGTTCAACCATATCCTCAGAGATATCGACCCCGATCAGGGTATCGCAATGGGGTCTCAGCGCCTCTCCGGCCAAGCCGGTCCCACAGCCGAGATCGAGCAGCCGACCGAACGATGAGTTCGCAGACCACTGTCTCATGAACTGCAGGAGCGCCGCAGGCAGTCGGTATTCCAGCGTGTCGGTGAGGCTCTGCTCGTAGTGATCTGAAAACTGGTTGAAAACGTCTCTGATATAGCCGTCGGGGACCGTATTTCTCTGCATGCCTTCGATTGAAGCGAGCAGATGATCGGCTAGCTCGTTGTCGGGGGAGAGGTCGAGGATCTTCCGATACCGGGTTGCGGCCTGTTCCAAATTTCCCTTTTTATGATGCAGAAAAGCGAGATTGGTGAGGGCGGAACGATGTGCGGGGTCGACGAGCAGGACCTTTTCGTACCACACCATGGCTTGCTCGTCATTGTCCATCTCCCGGTAGCAGCCGGCCAGATTGTACATGGTAGCGGCATCGTCCGGTTCGATAAGCAGTACTTTTTGATAGGAATTTACCGCTTCTTGCCGGGAACCGATCTTTTTCTGGCATAATGCCAGGTTGTAGAGCAGATCCGGATTGGCGTCATCGAGGGCCAGGCCGCGCCGATATGCAGTGAGCGCCTCTTCGTAGCGGCCGCGTTCATAGAGCAGCAGCCCGTAATTGAAATGTAGCTGCCATATCGACGGACCGCGGTCGATCAGTTCGCGGTAGAGTGGCTCAGCCTCGTCGAAGGCGCCTTCCTCATGAAGGGCAAAAACGGTGTGCAACAGCGCCTCGAAGGTACTGAGGCGGGGAGATTCTGATCTGCTCATGAGGGTTCGGTGGCAAATAAAAACCTATAGAAATGACGTGCATTAAAAACATTTTCAATCTATATGAACTGCGATACTATACAGGCATGTGTGTGCAGTGACAAGTAAACTGACTTTTTTCCAGGGTATCTGGCATGGCTGGAACTGACGGCGCAAAACGTGAGATGATCGGCAGCGAAGGGATGGTGCTGCTCGATATGATCAGGCGGCTCAACCGGCGCAGCGCTTCCGGACATCTTCTGAGGCTCATAAAGAAAACCCATCCTGCCGATATGGCGTGGGTGTTCAGGCACCTGAACCAGGAAGAACGGTCGGGAATTTTCAATCTGGTTGCAAAAACCAAGGTGATCGGCGAGTTTTTGAGCGAACTCGACGATGCGATCCTTGTCGACCTCATCCAGCAACTGACCCCTCAATATCTCGCCTCGGTTATCACCGAGATACCTTCAGACGACGCGGCCGACATTCTCGAAACCATACCAGATGAGTTTGCCGATGAGATCAGGAAACACATGGAACGGGAGGACCGGGAAGAAGTCGAGGGACTGCTCCAGTATCATCCCGAGACCGCCGGAGGGCTCATGTCTCCGGATTTCATGTGCCTGGAGGGGGATGTATCGATCGGCGACGCTATCGGGATCATTCAGCAGAAAAGCGAAGAGATGGAAATGGTTTTCTACCTCTACATCAAACATGAGGATGGAAAGCTGGCCGGGGTCATCTCGCTGCGTGAGCTGCTGATGAATGCTCCAGGCCGTAAGCTCAAGGACGTGATGAACCCCAAGGTCATTTCCGTGAACACCGATACCACGCAGGGAGAGGTCGCGCACGTGGTGTCGCAGTACAATATCCTGGCGGTGCCGGTGGTCGATTCGTCGTTCAACCTGGTCGGGATCGTAACCGTGGACGATATCATCGATGTAATTCGCGAAGAGGCCACCGAGGATTTCCTGCAGATGGCCGGCGCCGGTAAAGACCGCGAGATCCTGCTGAAGTCGACCTTTGATAATGCTATGCTCAGGGCACCCTGGCTCTTTGCCTCCTGGATCGGCGGCATCACGGCGATGATCATCATCGGCACGTTTGAAGAAGAACTTGCCAAAGTGCTCGCGCTTGCGGCCTTCATCCCGATCGTGATGGGCATGGGGGGCAACATCGCCACCCAGTCGTCGACTATCATCGTGCGAGGTATCGCGACCGGCAGAGTCAACATGAATGAATTGTTCATGGTGGTCTTCAAAGAATTTCGGGTGGGATTGCTGCTTGGCTTCTTCTATGGCATTTTCCTGGGGGTGCTGGCTTACTTCATGCATCACGATTCGCCGCTGCTCGGACTTGTCGTGGGCCTTGCCATCTTCGTGATCATGGCAATGGCGGCAACCTTGGGAACGGTTATTCCCTTGATCATCAAGAGGTTCGGCTTCGATGCCGCGATCGCTACCGGCCCGTTCGTGACGACGTCCATCGATATTCTCGGCGTTATGATGTATTTCTATACAGCCAAACTGATATTGGGTCTCTAGCGAGCAGCACAGGCCCGTCGGCGCCCGGCCGTTTCAAACACGACAGGGTACCTGCTCATTCGAAAAGCTGCGAAAAAAATGTGCCGGATCTGATCGGATCCACCTAAATGATACTGGTATGCAATCGACAAAAAACAGAGGGTTCGCTAGGTACGTCCTGCTTCTGATCGTCGTCGTTTCGCTCTGGTACCTGTTCGGAGACAGCAGCTGGCGTCCGGTCAACCGGCATGCCGAACCGCGGGCTGTCACCGCGCGTGGCGACCTGGCCGACGATGAAAAGAACATCATTGCGATTTTCAGGGAAAGTTCCCCGTCGGTTGTAAACATCACCAGCGTTGCGGTGCGCAGAAGTCTTTATTCGCTCAATGCGGTTGAAATTCCCCAGGGGACCGGATCAGGGTTTGTGTGGGACAGCGAAGGCAGGATCGTGACCAACTACCATGTAATCTCTGATGCCAATCAAATCCGCGTGACAATGGCCGATCAGTCAACCTACAAGGCGGTTCTGGTGGGCGCCGAGCCGGACAAGGACCTGGCAGTTCTGCAGGTGAATGCACCCCCTGGCCAGCTCAAACCGATTCTGGTGGGAGAGGCCGAAAACCTGCTGGTCGGACAGAAGGTGTTCGCGATCGGCAACCCGTTCGGCCTGGATCATACCATCACCGCCGGCATCATCTCGGCACTCGGCAGGGAGATCGAGGCTATCACCGGCAGAACCATCCGCGGGGTGATCCAGACCGACGCAGCCATCAATCCCGGTAATTCAGGGGGACCGCTGCTGGACAGTGCCGGCAGGCTGATCGGTGTAAACACCGCCATTTTCAGTCCATCGGGTACTTATGCGGGAATCGGTTTTGCGGTGCCGGTGGAAGAAGTGAACCGGGTGGTTCCAGAATTGATAAAGCATGGCCGCTTGATCCGTCCCGGCATCGGGGTAAAGCTGGTCGATGAACGGATTGCCGCACGACTGGGAATCGACGGGGTGTTGATCCTGGACGTGGAGCATGACGGGCCGGCGGAGCGGGCCGGACTCAGACCGACACAGCAGTACCGCGGAGAGATCGTGCTGGGGGATGTGATCACCGGAATTGCCGGCACCCCTGTGAGATCTTCAGCGGATATCAGGGACATTCTGGAACGCTACAAGATCGGTGATGACATCGAATTGAATCTGCTTCGAGACGGGAATCCGGTGTCGCTCACCCTGAAGCTCGAACCGGTCAACTGACTCCACCTCCCCTGGGGATGCAATCCTCCGGCGGGGTCGACCCGTCCTCCTGATCACCATCGACCGAGCACCGCTATGCAGTTCGCGGCCTGGTCGTCGAACGCCGGGCCAGCTCTCTCATATCCCCTGTTCGGTCAGATTCATCGATGATCTCCTGGCCGATGATTTCCTCGAACACATCTTCCATCGAAATGACTCCGGTGACCGAGCCGTACTCGTCGACGACGACGAACAGATGCTGCCGTTTTTCGAAAAAGTCGATCAATACCAGGTTAAGGGGCATTGATTCCGGCACGAAATGTGCCGGGGTCTTCAATTTGGCAAGGGTACTGTCGATTTTCTGCTCGGCGGCCGCCAGCAGCACGTCCTTACGCATCACGATACCGGTTACTTCATCCGGATCCTTATTGTAAACGGGAATCCGGCTGTGACTGGTGAGCCGGTTTATCTCGATCATGGCCTGCTCGATCGTCAGATTTTCATCCAGCGAAAAGGTGACGGTACGCGGCGTCATCACCTGTCTGACCGTCTTCTGTTTGAGATCGATGATGTTGGTGATGACCTTTTCCTGCACCGCCTCGAGCTGCCCCGATTCAAGGGACAGCGCCGCTATCGTCTGCAACTCCTCGGCGCTGATCGGTTCCTCGCTCTGACCTTGAGGAATGAGCCGGGTGACAAACTGGCAGAGGATGATGATCGGCTTGAGAATAAATATCATCAGCCTGATCGGCAAAGCAATGTAGGGTGCAAGCCGATACGGATAGGAGACTCCGACGGTTTTCGGGATGATTTCTGAAAAAATCAGGATGGCCATCGTAAACGCGACGGAAAAGAAGAACACATTGCTGTCGCCGTACAAACGGCCTGCAGCCGCTCCGGCGATTGCGGCCCCAATGGTGTTGGCGATCGTATTGAGGGTCAGGATCGCGGTGATCGGCTCTTCGATATCGCTTTTCAGATCGTGCAGTAACCGGCCGGCCCTGGTGCCTGATTTACGCAGCATTTCAACCTGGGAAGCGGTGAGGGAATAGAGCACGGCTTCGCAGACGGAGCAGAGTGCAGATAAGACGAGGGCCAGCGATACCGAAATAATGAGCGTTTGCAGCATGGTTATCTCCATTTCGTTGTAATTCGGCAGTGGATGTATAATAGTAACCAAGGGTTGTTTTTTCTAGAAAATTCAGGCTGGTTGACGGGTTATTCAGTATTCAGAGCTCAACATACAGGATATTTCATGAAAACCTGCGATGTATCGATAACCGGAAGATCACTGGAGAAATATGCCGGTCCGCTGCTGGTGTTCCTGGTCGCCGAGAGAAAGAAGAACACTCCCCGGTGCGATGAGCCCGTCAGAAAGGGGGTGGATCACCTGCACAGGTTGGGGGATGTCAAGGGAAAGGCGGATGAGATGACGATGCTGTACCCGAACCAGTCGAACCTGCCGGTCAAAACCAAGGCTCGGAGAATCCTGCTGGCGGGATTCGGGGAGTATGATAAGACCGCCGGACTCGAAGGGATGGCGGAACGATTCAGGACTGCGGGCGGCACGATCAGTCAGCAGGCCGCCAGGGTTAAGAGCCGGGAGGTGCTCGTGGTCTTCCCCTCCTGGGTCAAGGAGCATCGGCGATATCTTGCCGGATGCCTGGTAGAAGGGATGCTGCTTGGCAACTACCGCTTCGATAAATACAAGAAAGCTGACGAAGGTGATGAGAAATTCGAAGGCATAGATACAATCGAGATCCACGTTGACAGTCGAGCGTTTCGTCATGAAGTCGCTAAGGTTTCCAGGCGCTGCCGGTCGGTCGCCACAGCCAGAAATATGGCCAACGAACCGGGTAACCGGTGGACGCCCGATGACTTCGCACAGTTCGCCGTCGATCTCGCGAAGCGCTCTGATTTGCACTGTTCAGTGCTTGACAAGGATCAGATCGAAAAACTGGGCATGGGGGGAATCATCGCCGTCAATCAGGGATCGTCGACCCAACCCAAGCTGGTCGTTCTCGAGCATAATCCGCCATCATTTTCAAAGACCATGGTGCTGGTGGGAAAAGGCGTTACCTTTGACTCCGGCGGCGTCAGCCTCAAACCGGCGGCCGGCATGCAGGACATGAAATACGACATGTGCGGCGGAGCGGCAGTCTTATCGACCATGCAGGTGGTCGCTGAAGAAAAACCGGGCCTGCGTGTCGTCGCGATCGTCCCGGCCACCGACAATATGGCCGGGGGAGCGGCGGTGAAACCGGGAGATATCATCACCCACTTCAACGGAGTGACCTCTGAAGTCATCAATACCGACGCCGAGGGGCGTCTTATCCTGGCCGATGCACTCGCTTACGGAATCGATCGCTACCAGCCCGATTGGGTTGTCGATCTGGCGACGCTTACCGGGGCGGTGATCGTCGGCCTCGGAAATCACCGAGCCGGCCTGATGAGCAACCATGACGGCCTGGCTGAGTTGATCAGCAGGGTCGGAGATATCTGCGGTGAAAAGGTGTGGCGACTGCCGCTTGATAAAGAGTATGTCGATCAGATCGATTCCGAGGTGGCCGATATAAAAAATGTCGGTGGCAAGTCGGGAGGATCGATAACCGCTGCCGCCTACCTGTTGAAGTTTGTCGGCCAAACTCCGTGGGCTCACCTCGATATCGCCGGTACCGCCTGGGATTACACGAAGAAAAGCTATATCCCCAAAGGCCCTTCCGGATTCGGGGTGCGCCTGCTCCTGTCGCTTATCGACAGCTGGAAGCAGCTGAAGCTTGGAGGGAAGAACAAGAGCTGAACTGGATTGGAAATGGAAAAGGGGTTTTCATGACGAAAACCCCTATGTCTACTGCATGCGAATCGCGTCGGCGATTTACAGACGTTCCACCTTGTCGGCAGCAGGTCCTTTCGGGCCCTCGACTATTTCGAATTTGACCCGGGCTCCTTCATCAAGAGATTTGAATCCATCTCCCATGATAGCTGAATAATGAACGAAAACATCGGATTCTCCATCTCTTTGAATGAATCCAAAACCTTTAGCATCGTTGAACCACTTAACCGTACCTTCTGCCATGCTTCTACTCCTTTTTAGTTAAGTCCCCGCAACAGGACTTGAAGAAAACCTTCGACCCGGCCGGCAGGTTGAAGGATTTACCCTTAGTGGAATGGTTAAAGATGAGAAGAATTCTCATTAACATTACAAAAATATCTTTATTATTCCACTAATTAACTGACATCGACCGAAATAGCATATCAAGGTGAGAAAGGCAATATTTTTGTTTAGAAAAGTATAACTAATTTTTATTTCTCATATTTTGCGACTTCTTGTAAGGGATGACAAGAACGCTTGAATATGATCTGAATTCGATTAGGATGGCAGCCCCAGTACCCCGACCATAATGATCTCTGAAAGCATGCACCAACCCATGTTCCCCGGCGACCAGTTCGCCTCGCACTACGCGACCGTCAACGGTCTGCGCATGCATTATATCGATGAAGGGCAGGGCGACGCCGTCGTTCTGGTGCACGGCAACCCGACCTGGTGGTATTATTTCAGAAACCTCATTACCGTATTAAGAAAGCGATTCAGGGTTATCGTACCGGATCATATCGGCAGCGGGATGTCAGACAAACCACGGTCGTTCGAGTACACCCTGAAAAACCATATAGACAACTTGGCAGCCCTGTTCGATCGGCTCCATCTGTCGACAACGTCTTTGGTTCTGCACGACTGGGGCGGAGCCATCGGACTGGGGGCTGCGGCCCAGCGCGAGGTTGGGCTGGAAAAGCTCGTCATTTTGAATACCGCGGCATTTCGATCGAACCGCATTCCACTGCGCATCCGTGTCTGCAGGTGGCCGCTGATCGGCGCCCTGCTCGTAAAAGGCTGCAATGCATTTGCCAGGGGAGCCACCTTCATGGCGGTTGCACAGCCGATGAAGCGTGATCTTGCTGCAGCGTATGTGAAGCCCTATACATCGTGGAAAACGAGGATCGGAGTCCACGAATTCGTCAAGGATATACCGCTTCATCCCCGCCACCGATCATACCAGACCCTGGTGGATGTCGAACGCTATGTCGACAGACTGGCCGGCAATCCCCCAGAGATGGCGATAATCTGGGGCGGCAGGGATTTCTGCTTCAACGATCACTTCTATCATGAATGGAGGCGCAGATTCCCGGCTGCGCACAGTCATTATTTCGACGATTGCGGTCACTATATTCTCGAGGATGGAGCCGGGCGGGTGGAACCGCTGATTGAAAACTTCCTGAGCGGATCCTCCACATGACTGGACGGCCCGTCACAAATATAGCCCAGGCACTGGAAGACACGGCTGCAGGGCACAAAGACCGGACTGCAATCATCGAGGCGGCATCGGGCCGCTCGTGCACCTTCGGGGAACTCACCGGATATGTGCGGAGCTACCGGTCCTACCTGCAGCGCCAGGGAGTCGTCCCGGGAGACCGCGTGGTGCTGATGGTCAAGCCGTCCATCGACTTCATCGCCCTTACCTTCGCGCTGTTCAGGATCGGTGCGACAATCATCCTGATTGATCCGGGAATGGGGTACAAGAACCTGCTCAGCTGCATCGAAAAGGTACGTCCCGTCTATGTGATCGGCATTCCTGCAGTGGTAGTTCTCAGTTACCTGTTTCGCAGAAAATTCAACCATGTCAAGAAACGCTTCTGTTGTGGCAGTTTTTTCGGAATCCCCTTTGCCGACATCAGGAAGCGTATCCGACCGGAGCCGGGCGAATTCGCCCCGTTCGAGCCCGATGCCCGATCGCTTGCGGCGATTATTTTCACCACCGGTTCCACGGGACCGCCCAAAGGCGTCAGGTTTGAACATTCGATCTTCGCCGCGCAGCTTGAAAAAATCAAATCGTACTACATGATTGGGCCGGGAGATATCGATCAGCCTGGTTTCCCCCTCTTTGCTTTATTTTCAACGGCTCTCGGAGCCTGTGCGGTGATTCCCGACATGGACCCCACCAAACCGGCGAGGGTGAACCCGGAGAAATTCGTCAAGTCGCTCATCGAGTATGGCGTCACCTACTCATTCGGTTCCCCTGCCATATGGAATGCCGTCAGCAGATATTGTCTGGAGAAAGACATCCAGTGCCCGCGACTGAAGAAGGTCTTGATGGCCGGGGCGCCGGTGAGCGGGCGGCTGATCGAAGACGTGTATGAAATGATCGCCGAAGACGGTGAAATCCACACGCCCTACGGCGCCACTGAAAGTCTGCCGATCGTCTCCATCGAGGGACGCGAAATTACGGGCTCCACCTGGCCGCTGACCATTCAGGGCAGGGGAACCTGCGTTGGAAGACCTTTGCCGGGAATTTCGGTCAAGGTGATCGAGTCCGTCGATGGTGCCATTACCGTCATGACTGAGGTTGTCGAACTGCCCGAGTTCGAGATTGGCGAGATCATCGTCAAAGGCGATGTGGTCACCCATGGTTACGATAGCAGCGACGAACACGACAGGCTCAGCAAGATCCGGGACACCTCAGATTTCTGGCACCGGATGGGCGATGTCGGGTATTTCGACGGCGCCGGCCGACTGTGGTTCTGCGGCCGGAAGGCCCATCGCGTCGTCCTGCGAGACGGTGTCATGTATACTGTTTGCTGCGAAGCGATAACCAATAATCATCCCGGCGTATTCAGATCCGCGCTGGTGGGTGTGCCAGGTGGCGACGGGTACCAGCGGCCGGTGATGGTCGTCGAACTGAATCCGGATGCGGTGACAGACAGGGAAATCATTTGTTCCGAATTGACGCAATTGTGCCGGGAACATGAGCTGACCGCGCGCATAGAAACCATTCTCGTTCACCATTCGTTTCCGGTCGACATCCGACACAATGCAAAAATATTCAGGGAAAAGCTGGCGGTCTGGGCTGAGCGCCAGCTCGCCGGGACGAGATGGAAACGGTGCTGGTGACGGGAGGGGGCGGCTTCGTCGGATCGGCGCTAGTCAGCCGATTGACTGAGTCCGGTTATGAGGTCAGAGTCGCCGGCAGAAACAGATACCCGCAGGTCGAGGAGCTTGGAGCCACCTGCCTGGTCGGCGATATCGGTGATCCCGAATTCGCAGATCGGGCGTGCGCGGGAGTAGATACGGTGTTTCATACCGCCGCCAAGGCTGGGATCTGGGGTCCTTGGAATGAGTACCGCCATACCAATGTCGGCGGTACCGTCAATATCGTCAATGCTTGCAGAAAACACCAGATCCCCCGCCTTGTCTACACGTCGACGCCGTCGGTTGTATTCGATCGCAGGGACATCGTTGATGGCGATGAATCACTGCCCTACGCGACCAAGCCGCTGTGCCACTATGCTCGTTCCAAAATCATTGCCGAACGGCATGTGCTGGCAAACAACAGCGATCAGCTGCGCACCTGTGCGATACGGCCGCACCTCATCTGGGGCCCGAATGATCCCCATCTGGTTCCCCGATTGATCGAACGGGGGAAGCAGGGTAGTCTGCGTATTATCGGCAACGGCACGAACCTGGTGGATGTCACCTTTGTCGACAATGTCGCGCACTGCCACCTGCTCGCTGCTGAAAACCTGGAAACCTCGGACCATGCCGGTGGACAGGCCTATTTTATCGGACAGGAAAAACCGGTTCGCCTGTGGGAATGGATAAACGGGCTGTATCGTGATCTGGGCATACCACCGGTGGTCAGACGCGTGCCGTTTGGTCTGGCCTATCTGATGGGAGGATTGCTGGAGGTGTTATGCAAAGTCGGAACACAGGAAAATGAGCCGCCGATGACGAGATTTCTTGCACTTCAGCTCGCCAGGTCGCATAGTTTTTCCCATGAAAAGGCCAAAAA
Source organism: Desulfofustis sp. (assembly GCA_022340565.1). Taxonomy (GTDB): domain Bacteria; phylum Desulfobacterota; class Desulfobulbia; order Desulfobulbales; family Desulfocapsaceae; genus JABDQA01. The sequence continues at coordinate 30,252 of JAJDNR010000018.1, read as the reverse complement.
CGAACTGGGATACCGTCCGATCGTAAGCCTTGAGGAAGGTAAACAACAGCTGCTTGAATCGCTGATTCCATGAACATGATACACACCGTACACAAAATCATCGCTGCAACCCTCGCCTGTGTGCTGATAACATCGACCTGTCCGCCGCAACTGAGAGGTTTCACCATCGGCGAGGAAAAGGAGCTTGGTGAGAAATTGCTGTACACCGTCCGTTCGGCGTTTCCGATCATCGATGATCCCGATCTCTACCAGTATCTGAACGACATCGGCGGAGAAGTCCTGGAAGTAGCCGGCATCCCCTATTTCGATTACCATTTCTACATCGTCAAAAGCGATCAGTTCAATGCCTTTGCAGCGCCGTCCGGACTCATCTTCTTCTATACCAATCTGGTTGAGTCGATGAACAGTGAAGACGAACTGATCTCCGTAATCGCCCACGAGATCGGACATGTGGTCAAGCGCCATCTCGCATCGCGGATGAAAAAAGGAACCGTCATCAGCATCGCCTCGCTGGGCGCGGCACTGGCGGCGCTGGCGCTGGGGGGAGGGGCGGTAAGCTCGGGGCTGTTCGTCTCATCAATGGCGGCAGGCCAGAGTGCCCAACTCTACTTCTCGAGACAGGACGAAGCTGAGGCAGACCTCCTCGCTTACAAGTGGATGCAGGATCTCCATCGGGATACCCGGGGCCAGAAGCGGATGCTCCAGACGATGAAACGAATCACCAGATATCGCTCGGACCAGGTGCCGCAGTATCTGCTGACGCATCCGGACCCCGAGGCCCGCCTCGATTATGTCGAATCGCTGATCGAGGCTGACAGCAGCTATCATGTCGCCGAGGAAGAACGTGCCAATTTCGCCTTTCTGCGGTTCAAATACCGGATCATGTCCCTTGATTCCAATCCAACTGCGGCCAAGGCGTATCTGGCGAGCAAGATGAGCGACGGCCGCTCCTCTGAATTCGAAGAGACCATGGCCCTCTACGGACTGGCTCAGCTGGACAGGCAGGAAAATAATTATGAGCGGAGCCTGACCCGTCTGGAGACCGTGATCAACGTGTTTCCGGAACAATGGATCCTGCAGGTTGACAAGGCCAATGTTCTCGCTGAGCATGGAGCGCTGGAACAGGCAAGAATGACGCTTGAGCCGGTGTACCGCAGTCACGTCGGCGATGCCTATGTCGAATTCAGCCTGGGAAAGATTTTGGACAAACTCGGCAACAAGGATCAGGCGCTCGCCTTGTTCAGAAATGTTGCGGCGCAGATTCCGGAGCTTTCAGAGGTATATTTCGAGATAGGCAAAATTTTGTCGACACAGGGAAAGCGGCTGGAAGCGCGTTACCATCTCGGCAAATACAACCTCTATGAAGGAAAGTTGAAGCTGGCGGAAGGGAACTTCAAGGAGGTCGCAGCGCAATCGCAAGCGGGAAGTAAACTGCAGCAGGACAGTGAGGACATGCTTGCCCTGATCGAACGGCTGCAGAAAAAGTGATGCTGTGGCAGCAGCGCTTATGGCCTTCCGACCAGATAGATCAGATACTCCCTATTGCCCTTGGCGCCGGTAATGGGTGACTCCATAAAACCCCGATCTACGAGGCCCAGCCCTGCGCAGAAACTGCATACCTGTTCAACCGCTTCGAGCCGGTGGTGCTCATTTTCCACCACGCCGCCCCGGGCAACATACTCCTTCGCGCATTCGAACTGAGGTTTGACCAGTGCCACGATGCGAATGGACCGGTCTCTGAAAAAGGGTATAACCGGCGGAATCACCTTGGTGAGGGAAATGAACGAGGTGTCGAATACGGCCAGGTCGAGAGGGCGGTCGATATGCTCATCGCTCAATTGACGGACATTGCAGCGCTCGATCACCACGACGCGAGGATCGGTTCTGAGTTTCCAGTCGAGCATCCCGTAGGCGACATCGATGGCATAGACGCGTCGGGCGCCGGCCTGGAGCAGGCAGTCGGTAAAGCCTCCCGCTGCGGCGCCGATGTCCGCGCATACCCAGTCGGAGGGGGAAATATTGAAACGGCTCAGAGCTGCTTCGAGCTTGAGGCCGCCTCGTGAAACATAGGCGAGGCGCCTTTTAATTCGGATAATGCTGCTGGTGGATACGAGTGTGCCTGGTTTGTCGACGACTCTGTCATCGACAAGCACCGTGCCGGTCATTACCAGGGCGGATGCCTCTTTCAGGCTCGCCGCTTCTCCGCATTCCACAAGCAGCTGGTCGAGCCTGGTCACGGTCGGACTGAGCTGGAAATGCCGGACCCGGTTATTTCAGTTGGAACCCACTTTCTCTTGCGCCTGCTGGGCTTCAGGTGAATCTTTGTAGGTTGCAATGAGCTTCTTGTAGAGAATCTTCGCAGTGTCCTTGTCGTTGAGTTTCTCGAAGGCCATCGCCTGTTTGAACATGGCTGCTGGTGCCCGGGTGCTCGAAGGATGGTTGGTGATTATGGTCTGATAGTCGAGGATCGCCTGATCGTATTCCTTCATTGCGAACAGACACTCACCCATCATGTATTTGGCGGTTACCGTGTCGGTACCGTCGCCGACCGCCGTCGAAAGCGTTTCGAATTGCTGATACGCTTCTCTGAATTTGCCTTGGTCATAGAGGCTCTGGGCTCTGCCCATGCCTCCTCCGGAGTCCGTTTGAACGGTCGTCTGAGCTGGTGCGGCAGCGGCTGACGATGATTCGGTGCTCGCCTGTTGCTCTGCGGGAGCCGAACCCGGGCTGCCGTAGATGAGCTTTTTCCGTTTATCGGCGCGGATCGTGGTAACGGATGACCCACTTGATGCAGCCTGGCTCGCCGCGTTTGCTTTTGCCCGGGCTTGCTCGGCGGCCCGAGCAGCCTCTTCGGCCTTTCGTCTGGCTTCTTCAACACGTGCCTGCTGGATTGCCTGGAGATTATCCTGCTGTAGTTTCAATTGGGAGGAAAACTCTTCGAGCTGCTTGTCCTTGTTGGCGATCTCCTCCTCGAGCCGCTTGAGTTCGCTGGAACGCTTTTCTTCCTCCTGAAGGGTATACTGCTTGAACGCTGTTTCCAGTTCCTTGCTCTGCTCCTTTAAACGGCGATTCAGATGGCCTGTCTCCTCAAGCCCTCCCTGCAGAGCCATCAATTCCTGGTTGAGCTGGTCGATCTGGGCGGCGTTGGCGGCCTGGCGTTTGCGCATTTCTTCGACCGTAACGGTTTCCAGATCGGTAATTTTTTTATCGATCTTACGCAATTGCACATGGATGAGATTGAGATCGTCCTGTGATGCACATTGCATGAGCAGGGGTGCAGTGATCAGAATCAAAAACATTGAAAGGGGTGCTTTTTTCATGACAAGGTTAACTCTTGGAGTGGTTAATAGTTTTTAACTGACCATCGGGGGTAGGTCTGGCTTCCGGGCATTGAGAACAGTATCCGCTGAAATAAACCGTTCTTCATTATTCCATAGATTTTGTGGCTGCTGCCATCTCTTTTTGTAAAAATTATCTGATTTCCATCCGGAGACCAGGACGGAGTTTCGTGGTGCGCCTGATCACTGGTGAGTTGGGTGGTGGAGCCAAGTGAAAATGGATCGATGGTGCACAACTGGTAAATGCCATCCCTGAGGCTCGTATAGACTACCAGGTTTTCCACGGGAGACCATGAGGGCTCGGCGTTTTCCACGCCTTCGAAGGTGATCCGCTGGGTGTTTCCCGATTCCAGCTCCATCAGGTAGAGCTGCGGCTTTCCGCTTCTGTCGGACACGAAGACGATGTGCCGGCCGTCGGGTGAAAAGGAAGGTGAAACGTTGATGCCGGAACGTGAGGTCAACTGTTTGATTATTTCACCGCGGCGGTTTATCTGATACAGGTCCGGATTGCCATTATGGGAGAGGGTCACGATCAGGGAGTTGCCGCTCGGCGACCAGGTGGGCGCCAAATTCATGCCTTTCCTGCGGGACAGGGCCCGAGTGGTTTTGTCCTGCCGCAGGTCGGTGACATAAAGATTCTGATTGCCGCTGTGGTAGGATGTGTAAGCAAGTAGATTCCCGTCAGGCGAAAAGCGGGGAGAGACGACCAGGTTTCGATGCCTGGTGACCTGTCTGATGTTGCTGCCGAGAATATCGGTAATGAAAATCTCCCGTCCCTGCTTGTCAGGCGCTTCCGATACAAAGGCGATCTGGGTTGTCGCCAACCCCGGCTTGCCGGTGAGTTCTTCGATGACGGCATCGGTAAACTTGAACAGCATCTGATTCGTCTCCGAGCTTGGTCCCTCGTAGGATTTACCCATCAGCATCTTGTCTTCGGCGGCATCGAACAGCCGGATTTCCATCGAAACCGAGTCGCCGGACGCAGAATAGCGGCCGATAATGCCGTAATCAGCTCCCATCGAACTCCACTCAGAGGTGGTGCTTCCGATTACACGCTCCGGGGGCAGCACATCGATGATTCCGTGGAACACCAGCGCATCTGAGAGCGTTTTCGCGAGCTTCCGGTCCTGCTGTGAACCACCTGAGGAATTGGAGGAACTCTGAAACCACGGCACCGCAAAAACGATCTTGCGCGCTTCCGCGGAGGTAATATCAAGATAGACCCGTTTCGCACACGCCGGTGATGAAACGAGTAAGACGGCCAACAAAACGGGGACAAAGCGCGCGAGTAGAAGTGTCATGGTCACAGTCGGTTTATTGTATGTTCCCTGGGCTGAATCGCAGTCCGATTTCAAACGTGCTGTTTCTGATGGCAGACGGAATCGGCGGAAGCGGGCTTGCATCTCTAATGGCCTTTTTCACGAACTGGTCAAACGTTGGATCATTGGAGTACCGCTCGAAAAACTGATCGACGATTGTACCATCTCTGGCGATTTTAATCACGCAGATAGCCTGGGTAGAAGCATCAAATTGCTTGTATTCCGGCAATGCCCAGAACTGCATGATACGGCCTCTGATCGCGATTAAATACTGCTTCTCCAAAGCGCTCAAGGTGCTTGATCCGGTTTGGCCTCCCGAGCGTGGCTGTGAGGGAGTGGTGCGAACCTGACTTTTGATTTGACTGAGCCGCTGTTCCATCAGTCTTCGCTGCCGCTCCGCCTCTTCTGCGGCTATCCGGGCCTGTTCGGCGGCAAGCTGCTCTGCCCTGACCGCCTCCGCCAGTCGCTCACGCTTGACTTTATCCAGCTCTTTCTGACGATCCAGACGGGGGTCTTCGACCTTTTTCTTAACCTTTCTCTGGGCCGGTTTCAAAGACACAGGTTTGACCTCCTGAGGAACGGGGGGCGGCTGCTGGATGGAGTCTGGAATGGACACCGCTTTCGGCATTATCTCGGGTTCCGGCTCCGGCTGGGGTGCCGGTTCAACCACCGGCTCAGGAACACTCTGCTGGACAGCCGGTTCCGCCATACTGACCAGGTCGACCGTGTAGATGTCTTCGAATTTGGGTCTTGGCTTGAGAAGGTCTGGCAGAATGAGAATGCTGAGCGCCAGCAGCAGGTGAAAACCGACCGCGAGATTGAGGGGAAGAACCCAGTTGTTGTATTCTCCGTATGTGATGCGAAATTGATCGGGCACCTTACTCGTCTTCTTCCGGCCTGGTTATCATTCCCAGCTTGTCGAATCCGGCCTTTTTGATATCTGCCATGATCGCCACGACCACACCATAGGCGACAGCTTTGTCGGCCTTCAGGTAAATGGGTTTTTCCTTCTGCCCTTCTCCAAGGCTGGACAAGTCCTGGAACAGCATTTTCCTGGACACCTCACTCTGGCCGAGGCTGATTTTGCCGTCCTTGTCGATGGTCACCACGATGGGATTTTCGTCCTGCCTCAGCGATTTGGTGGTTGTCTCCGGCAGATCGACGTCAAGGCCCTGGGTCATCATCGGCGCCGTAACCATAAAAATAATAAGCAGGACAAGCATAACATCAACGAGAGGCGTCACGTTGATGTCTGAAACAAGTTGTTTTCTGCCGTTGCCGTTGAGCGGTCCCATACCTGATTAAACCCTGCTGAGCAGATCTCGTTCCACGAGATTGAGGAAGTCGGTGGAGAAGCTCTGCGAGTTGTACTGAATATTCGTCAGTTTATTTGAGAAATAGTTGTAGAAAATAACCGCCGGTATTGCCGCCGCAAGGCCGGCGGCGGTTGCCACCAGCGCTTCTGATATGCCGGGGGCGACCACTGCCAGGGATGCTGACCCGCGCTGGCCGATGTCATGGAACGACACCATGATTCCCCACACGGTTCCGAACAGGCCGATGAACGGCGTTGCACTGCCGGTGGTTGCAAGAAACGGCAGCAGGCTGCCGAGTCTGTTCAGCTCTATGTCTTCGGCCTTGCGGAGTGCCCGTTTCAGGTTGTCCATCGCGGCCAGCTGCATGTCCAGGGTTTCACCCCGGTTTTCTTCGCTTCTGCTTCTGATCTTGTTGATTTTCTTTAATTCAGTGAAGCCGGCGGTAAAGACTGCCGCTTCCGGACTGTAGGGATAGTCGCCGGCCACCTCGCCGGCCTCATTCAGATTTCCGGATGCCCAGAAGGTTTCAAGAAAATCTTCCGAGTCGAGGCGCACCTTTCTGAACAATCTGAATTTCATGAAGATGATTGACCACGACACGATGGAAAAAAAAAGCAGCAGCAGCATGACCATCTGGCCGACCGGCCCGGCATGCAGAATCATCTGAGTTATGGATAGTTGCACGTTGTGGTTTCCTTGCAGAACGAAATGGAATTGAACTCACCAGTTTGCCTCGGGTCAAACCTTTGAGGCAAGCCTATATTACCTTTTTTAGACGAAAGGTCAACCGCTCAGTAAGTGGAAAACAATCGTTATCGTAAGCACTTATTGGGCGCTGTCCAGCGGTTCTCAAGGGGATATCAGCGCGCAGGAGAATTCGGTTTTCGCGGCGGTTTTCCCTGCCACCTTGGCGGTACCCTTGAGCAGGCAGAGCGAGGCGACCGTTTCGATCAGATCAACCGTGATGGTGATCGTTTCGCCGGGCAGAACACGTCTTTTGAACCTGGTATCCCTGATCCTGGTCAACACCGGAATCAGGGAATCGGAGCTGTGATCGGTTTTGCCAAGGGACGCTGCGAGCAGCAGCGCGCCCGATTGAAAAATCGCCTCGCAGAGCAGTACCCCCGGCATCAGCGGGTTGCCGGGATAATGTCCGGCGAATACCTCGAGGTCCTCGGGGAAAGTCTTCTCCGTTTCGATGCGATCCGGCGACAGAGAGACTATCCGGTCGACCCAGAGAAACGGGGGGCGGTGCGGAATCAGTGCGGTAATCCTGGCGTCGGTCATGTGTTAGAGCCCCCCGGTCACCTCGAGCGTTGCCCCGGTAATATAGGATGCCTTCTCCGAAGCGAGAAACAGAACCGCCGCGACCACTTCGTCCACACTGCCGAACCGGCGCATGGGGACGAGTTTTTTGTAAGCCGACCGCTGATCGTCGGACAGGTCATCGATGAGGTCGGTGGTTATGAAGCCCGGAGATACGCAATTAGCGGTTATCTTCTTGCGGGCGACCTCTTTCGCCAGGGTTATCGTCAATCCGATCTGGCCGGCCTTCGACGCCGCGTAATTTGCCTGTCCCTGGATGCCCATGTGTGAAGACGGGGAAGTGATCGTGACGATGCGGCCGTATTTCTGCTTCATCATCAGCGGCACGGCGAATTTGGTGGTGTTGAAGGTACCGGTGAGATTGACATCGAGAACCGTCTGCCACTGCTCGGAACTCATCAGCGCGATGATCGCATCTTTTCTGATACCGGCGTTGTTGATGAGGATATCAAGGGTGTCGAAACGCGCTTCGATTTCCGCAAAGCTCCGACGTACCTGGTCGTGGTCAGCGACGTCGCAGCAGAGGAGGGTGAGCTGGGCATCACCCCAGTGCGCCTGGAACGCCTCCGCAGCCTCATGGTTGCCTCGATAGAGTCCGATCACCCGGCAGCCGTCGGCGAGCAGCGCGTTGCAGATGGCTCTGCCGATCCCGCGTGTCGCTCCGGTGACCACCGCCTTTTTCCGTTCGAATTCACCCATGGCGTTTCCGGTCGTTAGATGGATCGTAAATAGCTGTCGGCATCGTTGGCGACAATAACACCGTAATTGATCGCGCCGAGCCATCCCGACATGATGATGCCGACCGATCCCACATGGAACAGACCGCCGATTTCCTTGCAGAGAGAACGGGACACGTCGAGCCCCTCGAATTTGGTGCCGAAGGAGGTACCTTTATTGTGCAGCGTATAGCGGCTGAAGGTACGCGGTGTGGCGGCCTCAAGCCAGTCGGTCTTGTTCCTGACATCGGGTATGTAGCGCTCCAGGTCGATGATGGTACGTTCGATCATATCCTGCTTGGCCTGGTCGTAACTCTGGTCATCCATGAGCGCCCAGTCGTCGTAATTGCTGTTCATCGACGCGACGATCGTATAGCGGTCGTGACCCGGCCTGGTTTTCGGATAATAGATTGAAAAGGTCTTCGAGCGGGTATTGATATCGAGCAGTTCCGCTGAATCGAACTCGGGGGACAGAGAGGTGAAAAGCAGGTCACCGATGTCCTCGATCGATTTATCTTCGGCGATACCGAGATAGACCTGACAGCTCGAATTGTTGATGCGGATTTTCGCTGCCTTTTCCAGAAATTCTTCAGAATACTGGGCAGTATCGGTGAGGTCGTAAATGGTGTTGGTGATCCCGCTGTTGGATATCACCACCGGCGCCCTGATGAATCCCGAACCGAGCTCGACTCCTGCAGTCCTGCGGTCTTTGGTGACGATCCTGTCAACCCTGGCGCGGGTGCAGATGGTGACGCCGTTTTTCTCGAGTTCTGCCGTCATCAGGCCGATCAAGTGATCGGTTCCGCCACGAAAGGTGTAGACTCCGCGGTTCATGAAGTTCGAGAAGACGATGCCGTAAGTGATCGCTGGATCCTCCAGGGTCGAGCCGTTGGCATAGGTGATCGGCTCCATGAGCAGACGGTGCACGTCGCTGCGGCCAGGGAAAAATTGTTCGAACAGTTCCCGGGTGGTCATTGTCCGGTCGTCGTAGAAGTTCATTCGGCCGATACGTTCGAAAAATCTATCGATCTGAGCACGGTCAATGCCGAATCGGCTATCGAGGATGGAGATGAAATCGTCCTTGTCGAAGGTCGTCTTTAGGGTAAACTGGGGATTGTCAAAGACGATGTTGTTCAATTGCACGATCGAGTTCATGATTTCACGGTTCCAGTATTTCTTGCAGGTCTTGATCATGCCGTAAGGGAAACCGTGAAGCGAGATATCGAAGATGTGGTTTTTGCGTTTGAACCAGGTGGCAAGTCCGCCGAGCCGATGGTGATGTTCGAGCAGCAGCACAGCGTGGCCGCACCTGGCCAGCCGGTTGGCGGTGGTGAGGCCGCCGAGCCCGGAACCGATTACGATCACATCGTAATGGTCTCCGACCTGTTTCAGAGTGACTGCCATGGGAGATAGTACAAAGAAGGCCTAGAGTTTGGACAGTATGTGCTTGTTCACCATCGCAACGCCGCTCAGCATGGAGCCGATGATGCCGAGGAACCCCTGGTCGGTGCCGGCAATGACGAGGTTGTCGTAGCCGATGATGCCGTCGCTGATCTTGTGAGGACTCCCGTAGATGGCCCCGGCGTGTTTGCCGGTGAAGCGCTCAACCGTCAGCGGAGTGAAACAGTCGGAATAGGTAATGCCGTCGGCAAAGGAACCGATGATCGGCTCGATCTGGCGACATGACTCCCCGGTGTGGTCGCATTTCATCGCATCGTATTGCCCGGTGTCTCTGGATATGCTCAACCATTTCCGATAATTGGCAAGCTGGGTGGTGCGTATCTCGATGAAATCGTCATCCGGGTTCAAGTCCCGGAAATTGAAGGGGAGACTGATCACGCCGCTGTCGTAGCCGACGATGGTCGACGGCTGTTCGAAGGTGAACGGCCGGGTCTTGCTGTAGAATATGCAGGTTCGATCCTGGGGCAGTCTGTCACGAATCCGTTTGTCGATCTGGAATATCGATTCCACGAAGGACAGTCGCCGATCATCCGGAACCTCTTTTCTTGTTCCGAGCAGGGATCTGGTCTCGTCGAGCCCGATGGTACTGATCAGGTGTTTGCAGAGAATTTTTTCGCCGTTTTCAAGCGTCACACCGATGATTTTCTCACCCGTAGCAATGATGTTTCTGACCCCTGTGCCAAGCTTGATCGTGCCGCCGAAATGGTTGAGCTTGTCCACCAGGAGATCGAGCAGATTCTTGATCGTTCCGGCAGGTCTGAAGAGACCCTCCTGGTAAAGCGAACGGAACATGATCACGAACTGTTTGAAATCGATGTCGTTCTCCCAGCTCGATCCGTAGTAGAGGATCGGGCAGAGCAGCATGTCGATCAGGTCCGGATCGTCAAGATAATCCTCGAGGATCGCTCGGGCTGAGCGATACGGGTGACTCTCGAATGGATCCGTTCGATCGAGGTCGTGAACAAGACGGCGGAAATTATCGGATTCGGGGGAGAATTTTTCGCTGATTTCTTCTAACAAAATATTAAAATCATTTGAAAAAATCAGTGATCGATCGGGGAAGTTTATCTCACTGAGGATCTGCTGATGGAAACCGATTTCATCCCGGCTTATCTTCAGTTGGCGGAGCAGTTTGTTGAGCGGAGCTTGTTTCGCTGCCTTATCGGCATAATTGGTTATCGCGTGCAGCCCGGTCTCGAAGAGGCGGTTGTTGCGGTAATAATAGGAGTTCAGCCCGCCGACCCGGGAGTGCTTTTCAAGCAGCAGAACATTGTCGTTGTATCTCGCCAGTCTGATGGCCGCGGCGAGACCGGAGAGGCCGCCGCCGATAACGACGTAGTGCGCGTGCACGGATCCTAGGCTTCTTTGAGCAGTGGTTCTAGATAGGCGGTACAGCTGTTGAGGGTTGCGAGATGAGGGTAGTCTTCCTCGGGTATCTGCAGCTGATGCCGTTTCCTCAATTCCATGACGATATCGAGAAAATCCATGGAATCCAAATCCAGCTGATCGCGCAGCGGTTTGTCGGGATCCAGATCATCGAAATCCGCCTCATCGTCAATATCTTCAATTATTTCAAGTATCAGATCTTTGATATCATCACGTGTCATCGAGTTCTCCGAAACGTTTACCAAACTATGTTCTACGCTGGCTGTTGGTTTTGCCAGCATGGAATTTCGCAAACACAATATATTACCATACTTGACCGAACAATCTATGACTTTTTGGCTATCGTCTCAATTTAGAGAATGTTTTTCCGGACTATCAAGACGGAGTTGATACCCATCATGCCGAATGAATTGTTGAGAATCGTGCCGATTCCCCGGCTTTGAACTGCTTCGTTGATTACCAAGTTGTCGAGCGCGCAAGCGGGGTCGAGTTCGGTGACATTGATAGTTGGGTGTACCAGCCCGTCCTCGAAGGATCCAAGATTTCCGGCAAGTTCGAGCACCCCGGCGGCGCCCATCGCATGCCCGATGATGCTTTTGGTATTGTTTACGTAAGTTTGCGGCGAGTCAGCAAAAAGCGAGCGTATTGCCCGGCATTCTTCATTATCTCCCTGCCTGGTGCCGGTTGCGTGGGTTGAGATCAGGTCAATGTCGGTCGTGGTCATGGCGGCGCGGTCGAGTGCCAGCTGCATACATTGTACCTGGCGTTCCCAGAACGGCAACACCGGGTCTTTGGCATCGGAATTCATCGCATAGCCGACGATTTCTCCATAGATACGGGCATTACGCGTTCTGGCCCTGGTAAGGGTTTCAAGGATATAGATGCAGCCGCCCTCCGACACGACGATGCCGTTTCGGTTCACATCGAAGGGTTTGCAAGCCTGTCTCGGATCGTCTGCGTCGGCCAGCGCCCCCTGGGATTTGAAGCTTGCGAAGATGCCGAAGGAGCCGGTCGATTCTGACAGGCCGCCGGCTATAGCCATGTCGACCTCGCCGAGGCGGAGCATCTGCACTCCCTGGATCAGCGATGCGTTGCCTGCGGCGCAGGCGGCTCCGATGGAGTAGTGCGGGCCGGTGATGCCGAGGCTCATGGTTATTTCGCCGGCAGGGTTGTTGAGAACGGTGCGCGGGTTGTGGTGATGGGTCCAGTAGGAAACGTCGTAGCCGTAGCCTTTTATGTTGTAAATCTCATTTTCGGTCTCAACCGTGCCGTGTTCGGTGAGACCGACGTACACCCCGATCCGGTCCCGGGCATAGGACCCGGGCTCCAGGCCGGCATCCCTGAGTGCTTCATGGCTGCAGTACACGCCGATGCAGCCGGCCCGCGTGCCTTTTTTGTTTTCTTTTTTCTTGCGGTAGCGTGTTTCCTCGAATCGACAGGTACCGGCTGGCGCCTTGCCGAAATATCTGAGATCGACTTCCTCGATTTCGCTGATGCCGTTGATCAGCTTCTCCCTGAATTCGGAGAGGCTGGATGCATTCGGGGCTGCGAGCCCGACCCCGGTGATTACTACTCTCTGATCGTCGCTGTACATGATCCGTCGATAAACAGGTTGATTCAAATCTGGCTGAACACCGTCGCTGTCATCGTGCCTGCGCTGAGAACCTTTCCCTCAGAGCCTTCTTGTTGATCTTGCCGACACTGGTTTTGTCAATCTGATCGACGAACGTGACGTCGAGCAGCAGCGCCAGCTTACTCATCATTCCTTTGTCGATGAAAGCCTTCACATGGGCTCCTATTTCCCTCGCTTCAGGGGGCTCGCTCCCGCCTTTTAAAACGATGAGCGCAAGCGGTCTCTCCCCCCACTTGGCATCCCCTATGCCGATGATCGCAACCTCTGACACCGCCGGATGCAGGTTGATGATATCCTCGAGCTCGAGCGAGGACAGCCACTCTCCGCCGATCTTGATGACGTCTTTGATACGGTCGGTGATGGCAACATAATTGCGGCTGTTTATGTTGGCCACATCTCCGGTGTGGAGATATCCGTCTTTCCAAAGATTCTCGGAATTCCTGCTGTCTTTCCAGTAGCCCTGGGTCAGCCACGGCGCCCGTGCCACGATTTCGCCGACGCTTGCCCCGTCCCGGGGGACGTCGTTCATGGCCTCGTCGACGACCCGGAGTTGAACGAGCGGGAGTGGACGGCCGGTTTTGCAGCGGATATCGATCTCCTCGTCAGGGTTCAGTTCATCGTTGCCGACATGAGAGATGGTGAGCACCGGGCAGGTCTCCGACATACCGTACCCGGAAAAAATGTCGATGCCGTGTTCCCGGGCCTTTCTGCACATCTGTCTAGGCAGGGCCGCCCCGCCGATCACCACCTTCCAGCCGCTGAGATCAAGCTTATCGAATTCCGGACTTGCCATCAGCATGTGCAGAATCGTGGGGACGCAGTGAGAGAAGGTGACCTGTTCCTCCTTGATGAGCTTGAGCAGCATGGCAGGGATGTACTTGCCCGGATAGACCTGTTTGACGCCGACCGCAGTCGCGATATAGGGAAATCCCCAGGCATGCACGTGAAACATGGGCGTTATCGGCATATAGACGTCCTTCTGATGAAACCGTCCCTGTTCATGGGATGTGGACAGCGAGGCCAGCGTTCCGAGGGTGTGCAGTACCAGCTGCCGGTGACTGAAATAGACGCCTTTGGGCAGACCGGTAGTGCCGGTGGTGTAAAAAGTCGTGGCCCTGGTGTTCTCGTCGAAGTCTTGAAAATTGAACGTGTCGGAGGCTGCAGCGAGCAGCTGCTCGTATTCACCGGTCAGTGGCAGCGTGGTTTGCGGAGTTTGAGGCTCGTCGCTGAGCAGCACGAATTTTTTTACCGTGTTGATGCGTCCCTTGATCTGCTCGACGATGGGGAAAAATTCGCTGTTGATCAGGATGTAGTCGTCCTCGGCGTGATCGATGGTAAAGATGATCTGCTCAGGGGACAGTCTGATGTTGACGGTATGAAGGACGGCCCCGAGCATCGGCACCGCATAGAAACACTCGAGGTACCGGTGACTGTCCCAGTCCATCACGGCGACGGTATCACCGGCTTTGACACCGAGGCTGGTCAGCGCGTTGGCAAGCCGGTGAACGCGGCTGTAGAAATCACGGTAGGTGAAGCGCATGATGTCGCGGTAGACGATTTCCTGATCCGGATTCTGAACCACCGGCGCCATGAAGAGGTTTTTAATGAGCAGGGGATAGGAATATGCGGATTGAGTTCTCTGGATTAAAAGATCTGACATGTCGCTCTCCACGGCTCGAGTTCAGGTGGTTTGGAAAGGCAAGGGTGGTGTCAGCGCTGCACCATACCATATTCCGGTTTTTAAGAGGCGTTATTTCTTTTTGAAAATCGCTCTCCAACCAGTCACCGGCTGCATGATCGGACGAACCGCGTTGCTCACCGAACCGGCCTGCTCGGTGACATAAAAGGCTTCCGGGTCGAGCTTGAGAATCGTCTGCAGCAGGGTTTTCAAATCTTTTCTCCGGCACACGATGTAGAGCTCCTGCACCGGTCCCTGCTTGCCCTGTCCGTAAAACGTGGTGACCCGGTGCCCCTTGGTTCTCATCACCGATGCGATCTTATGCGGATTATTTCTGCTGATCACCCTGAGGATGAGGTGTCCCATCGCGATCCATTTCTCGATCGTGATACCCACCAGATTGCCGCTTGCGAATCCCAGCGCGTAGACCACGCCAAGCAGCGGCTGCCGATAGACCGCCTGGACAATGGTTGAAACCACCGCCAGCCAAATCGCGGATTCAAAGAATCCGAGCCAGAAGGCCAGCATAGTCCGGCCGTGCACGATGGCGATGGTGCGCAGGGTGCCGAGGGAAACATCGGTAAGGCGGGCAAAAAACACAAGGATCGCGTAGTGCCAATCAGTAGTTTGAATTAATTCGACAATATCCATTTCATCGACCTGACGAATTTTGCTGCATAACGGTTATAAGGGCGGAGTTCCGGCAATGGAAGCACAGAACATGGTTATCTCTCATCGGACAAGGGCAGAGGGTCTTTACCTCTTTGACCTGCAACATGCAACCCAAATCGGTTTGGGCTGAAGAGCGGAACGGCGGCCTGATCGGTTGCATGCTCTGTACAGGGCACTATGGCTGTGATGAGCTTTTCCTGGGAGACGTCCGGGATCGGGCCGTCTCAGAACCACTTTTTTGCTTTGAGCAGCGCGAGCATGCAGCCGACTACTATGAGAATTCCCGTGCAGCTGATAAGAAATCCGTAGGGACTGTCCGCCCCGGGGATGCCGCCGACATTGATGCCGAGAAGACCGGTCAGAAAGCCCAGCGGCAGGAATAGGGTGGCAACCAGGGAAAGGGTGTACATGCGTCGATTAAGGGTTTCCGAGAACCTGCTGAGCAGCTCCTCCTGGGCGATGATGGCCCGATCGCGTATAGAGTCGAGTTCTTCGAGATAGCGGTTGAATTTATTGCTGCTCTCGCGGAGGTGCAGCTTGTCTTGTTTGGAGAGCCATTTCGGGGAATCGTTGATCAGGTGTTCGAGTGCCTCCCGCTGGGGGGCAAAGAATCGTCTCAATCGGATGGCCTGGCGCCTCAAGCTGGCTAACGGAGTCCGGAATTGGGTATCGTCGCTTGCGATTAACTGATCTTCCGTCTCATCGAAATCGTCTTCGATCTTATCAACCACGGTTTCCGCCCGCGTTGCCAGCTGTTCGATCAAAAAGCTTATGAATGCCGCTGCCGAATGTGGGCCGCTGCCATTGTCGAGGGCTTTTTGCACATCCTCGATCGACAACAGCTTTCTTCGGTTTGAGGTGATGACGCAGTGTTCATCGGCCCACAGTCTTACCGCTATCATGTCTTCCGGCTCTGCTCCGGGATTGAGATTGACGCCGCGCAGCGACAGAAACACACCATCCTGAAAGGTGAAACTGCGAGGCCGGGTGTCATCGTCGAGCAGGTTCGTCTTGATGACCGGTTCCAGCCAGTCGACACGCTTCAGCCAGGATCGGGTAGCTTTCACACTGTAGTCGAGGTGGATCCAGTAAAGATCTTCACCGGCCTTCCTGGCTCTTTCAAACTCCTGAACGTCGACGGGTTTTGCCCCGCCTTTTCGGTCAAACTTCAGAAACTGGGCAGGATTTGTAAGATTCATGGCAAGCTGCATGTTGTCGAGAGTTTTCGGTGAATCGCCTGGCTATCAATCAGACGCTGATTCGCGGCAAAACTGTGCTGGCCAGACTGAGTACGAGAAAAAAACCGCACATGTCGGTGACGGTCGTCAATAGCGGGCTCGAAACGAGGGCCGGATCTATTTTCAGCCTCTTTAGCAACAGCGGCAGCATTCCCCCGACGGTTACCGCGACCAGCGTATTACCGGCCAGTGCCACGCCGATAACCAGCGACAGAAAGATATTGCCTTTCCACAGATAGGCAACGATGCCGAGCAGTATTCCGAGCAGAACGCCGTTGATCAAGCCAAGGGTTGATTCCTTGTACGCGACCCTGAGTATTTCGCCGGGGCGGAGCAGTCCCAACGCGAGTTCCCGCAGGCTGACGGCCACCGCCTGGTTTCCGGAGCAGCCGCTCATGTCGCTCACCATCGGAAGAAAAACGGCCAGGGCGATGGCGGCGGCCAGGGTTTCCTGATAGAGGGCGATTACACTAGCGGCGATGATGTTGAGCGCTATGTTGAGGGTCAGCCAGCTCAGCCTCCGCCCTGATCGTTTATAGAGCGGCATGGATCGAAACTCTTCGCCTCCGACGATACCGGACAGCCACAGAAAGTGTTTGACCGTCCGTTTTCTTTTCGCCTCTTCGACAGCGACAGGAAGCACGATGCCCAGCAGTATGCCGGCGTCATCGACCACCGGCAGGGCGAGGAGGCTGTGCTGAGCGAAGGCATCGCTGATCTCGTCAAGTGTTGCGTTGCCATTTACACTGATTGGATTGCCTATCATCACGTCCCGGAGCAGTGAAGATTTGGACGAAAAAAGCAGGTCATGAATGCGCATCACGCCAACAAGGCAATGGTTCGCGTCGATTACGTAGATGTACTGGATGTGATAGCTTCGATACAGATCCTGTTTTTTCTGCAGGTCTTGGTTGACATCTCCGATGCTCAAAGAATCCCGGTAATACAGGACCTCCGTTATCATCAGGTGCCCGGCGGTATCCTTCGGGTAGTTGAGCAGTTCCCTGGCGCTGTCGGCGGACTCGGGGGGCATGGACTGCAGGATGTCCTCGGCGTCGGCCTCGTCGAGTTCACTCAGGACATCGACCGCCTGATCCTGGGGCAGTTCGTCGAGGATTCTTCCGGCATCGTCGGGGGAAAGTTCGCTCAGTATATGAGCCGCCTGTTCATCAGAAATGTCTTCCAGCAATCCGGCCGCATCCGATGGGTCCAGCAGGGTAAGAAGCCAGTTGCGGTCTTCGTCGTCGAGGCGGGACAGGATGAGCGCTATTTCGCGCTCAGGAATGGCGTCGATCGCCGCGATGATGCCTTCTGGTTGTTTGGCATCGATAAGTTCGATCAGATCATCCCAGGGTCTTTCATCGGGTTTCTGACTCATTCCTGCTGGTATCCTTTTACAGCGTGGTGATTGTCTAAATGATCTAAATTCCGAAACCGCTGGTGGGAAAGGAGCATGACCATTTCCGTTCGCCAACCTGCAAAGATATTATCCTTTCATGTACATCCCGCAACAAGTTTCGGAATTTCTCGCGGGCGACTGCCGGCCAAGCCATATTTCGCTGCTCGCCTCAGCGCAAAGCCTCAGGCACGGAGTCTCGGTGGACTCAAGGGCGCTTACGACAGCAGCCAGAAAAGATAGCCGGCGTAAAAGAGCAGCAACAGAGCACCCTCGATTCGGTTGATTCTGCCTGGCCGACCAAAATCTGCCCCGAAAACAAATAAAGCCATCGTCGCTGAAATCATGACTGGAATATCCCGTGACACCACGCCAGGTGGAACCTGAAAAGGGGAGATGATGCCCGAAAGTCCTACGACAGCCAATCCGTTGAAAATATTGGACCCGATAATATTGCCGAGAGCCATATCGTGCGCGCCTTTGCGGGCGGCTGCGATTGATGATGCAAGTTCAGGAAGAGAGGTGCCGATGGCGACAATGGTCAAACCTATCGTGAGGTCGCTGACCCCCAGCGCTTGGGCGATTGCCACGGCACCTTGAACAAGCATCCTGGAACTGAATAGCAAAATTATCAGACCGGTAACAAGCCGAATGATCGAACGTCCAATCTGATTTTCGGGTGTCTGCATGGTCTGCTCAACCTCTACTCCGAAGGTGTCGGCTGGACTTCGCATTCCCTGCCGGATACTCCACGGCACAAAACAGCCGAATGCCACCAGCATGCAGAGAGCATCAAAGGTCGAGAGGTATTGGTCCCGGAGTTGAAAAAAAGCGGCAATTGAAATGATTGTGACTATGGGCAGTTCCCTTTTTAATATCCGCGATTGAACCGATATCGGTCTGATTACCGCAGTCAATCCGAGAATCAGGGCAATATTGGCGATATTGGATCCGTAGGCGTTTCCAAGAGCCAGGCTCGGATTGTGACCAAATGCGGCAATAGCTGAGACCAGGAGTTCCGGTACCGACGTTCCGAATCCAACGATGATCATCCCGATAAGAAGAGGGCTCATGCCCAAAGATCGAGCCACTTCAATGGATCCCTCGATGAATCGATCAGCGCTCCAGACCAGAAGAACTAGACCGACCACAAGCAGTAGTATGGATGGGAGCATTGCGGATGCAGCCTGTATGGGGTAATATTTTGTCGTGAAATCAAGTATTACGCGTAGCGTGAAATGAAGTCTGAACGGCAGGATTTAAGCAGATGATAGGCCCGGCATGGCATGGAATCAAGTCCGCCTGTTTATGACAGAAGGCTTCAACAAACAAAAAGGAAACAGTCGGTGTGGTGCGGATACATTATCTAGCGAAACCCGAGCATGTGTCGATCGCGGACGAACCTCTGGATCTGTGCTGTTGCGCACCTTGATCCGACCAAAACTATTTCATCCAACTACCCGTTATAAAATGAAAAAAAACATTATTATAACCATTGGGATCTTGTGTCTGCCATTTGCCTGTACCTGGGTCGAGCCCACCCTTGAGGGACGTCAGGTCAAACTTCTCGATCAGCATGACAGGATCCTGGAAACCTGCAAGAAACTTGGATCGGTGACAACCATGGTGAAACATAAAGTGGGTTTCTACGTTCGATCCGAGGAGAAGGTCAATGCCGAACTCGTCACCATCGCTCAAAACGAGGCTGTTGAGATGGGGGGCGACACGATATCAGCAGAGGGGCCAGCACATAACGGCAGCAGGGCTTTTTCTGTGTACAAATGTATGGAATAATAAAGGACACCTTGTCAAAACACCGTGTTCTCAGGGTATCGTGAGCGCTGTGTTTGTGTTGATCTCTTTGACGTGCAGGCACATGAGCCAGCTCTTGTGGAGAGAGCAGGTATTCAGCGGATTGCGTTGCTGGTTCGTTTCGGTGCAATACACGTGGGTTTCTGAGTTTCATAATTCATCGAATTCATAGTATATTATTTGTAGTAATCATCGTTCCTCGAGTGTTGTTTGGGGCGGGCGCAACCATGCATCGTGACAGGTTTTTATGAGATCGTTGTCAGGCATATATTTCGATCAGAAAGACTACCAGTTGCTGGACATCGTCAACGGCGTCCTCGAGCGGGACAGCAGCGCTCAGACCCTGCGCTCTCTGCTGGGCGAGCATATGCACCCCCAGGGCATAAAGGAAATGGCGGCGACGCGGGCGCTGCGGATCGCCTATGCGATTGCTGGTCTGCTCGATACTTTCGTCACCGGGACAGCCGGGGTGCGGCTCAAGGCCCTGCGCTCTCTGCGCGATGAAGTGCTTCTCACGGATAAAATCTTTTACCAGAGAAACACCGCTCGGGTGTTGACCCAGATCATGAAAGAACTGCTGCGCAGCCGTGGGGACAGGATGCAGCAGCTCGAACTGGCACATGATTTCCGGCTGGTTTCCACCGGCACCCCCCAATTGGTCAGGAAGCAGCTGGCAAAATATTATTTGCTGGAAATGCCGGAGGACTGGAGTCAGTACGCCTTCGACAACCACGTCCACGATGCCAGCACCAAAGGGCGGAAGTCACCGACCCATCTCATCATGGACGCCTGGATCAAGGGGATCCGCCACTTGACCGTGGTCTACTACAATTTCGTGGATCCCGAGATCACAGAGGAATTGATCGAGGCTGGCTCGATACTTGACATTCACGTTCAGGTCGGAATCGAGCTGTCAGCGCCGTTCCGCGACAAATATGTACGTTTTATCTGGGAACTGCACAGACTCAGAGACATCGAATCCTATCTGAAGTTTCTTGATAAGCAGGACGTTGTCGATCTGATGGATCTTGGCAGAGCCGTCTCACGGTACCAGCAGAAATACGTTTTCGACGTGCTCGGGGCCTTCAACACCGTCCATCGCCAGGCCGTCAGCAAGGATCTCGGTCTGAACCTCGAGGCTCTGAGCCTGCAGGATTTTCTCGCTTTTGTGGGAGCCGGCCAGCCGTCATTGCTGCACCTGGCCCGATTTATCCACAGCGCCATTATGAAACAGGCGGGGACTGAGAGTTCAGACGAGCTTTCGGGTGGGGATCAGAATTCAATCGACGCAATCGGCAAGGATCAGCGTTCTGCGAAAAGATTCAGCAGCTATGACATAGAAACGATAATTACCCGTTTTCTCATGCCCTCCAGCAATCCGGATATCCATGACCCGGCGCGCCCCCAGCAATCCGGAAACATCCCGGAACTGCTGCGCAGCAGCCCACGGGATTTGATGCGGAGACTGCTCACCCTCCATTCCAGCTCTGAATTCACGCTGAACCTCAGCAACCTTTCCCTCCAGGATATTCTGGAACTGATATATGACTGCGAGGGTATGATCAATTATCTGGAGTCTTACAATCTCAAGGACGCCAGCCATGGGTTGACCCAGGGGCTCTCGACCGCCGTGCCCTTTGCCGGTGAAGCGGTCGCCCTCAGGAGTCCCAGCCGCTTCTACACGGTGGTCGGCGAACTCCAGGCGGCTCTGAACGATGACAATGTGATTGCTCTCAAACGGGTGATTAGGGATGTAATCTGGGATTTCGAGGAAGAGCGGCTTCAGCTCAAGCGCAAGCTTGATCAGCTGACTGAAGATCAGCCGAATAGAGAGGCCGTCGATAACCAGTATCAGCACCTGCTCGATCGAAAAAAGCGTCTGCTGGATATTCTCTTCAATCTGGAAACTTTTCATAACTTCTATAAGAAACGAACGCTGGGCTCCCGGATAGGTACGAGTTCTACCGGGCGGGCGGAGATCCAGCACGGTATGGGGCTGGTTGTGCTGGACACGCTGCCGATTCGGGTTCGGCGGGTTGTGAGTGACGAAGTAGATAGAAAAAGGCGTGTGCAGGTTCCGGTGATCGGGCTGCTGACCAGAAACATCCATCGCCGTGTTGGATACCATGACGATCTCCGGACTGGAGGATGGTGGCACCGGTTATACTGCTCCTGGATCCGCAGGGGAGAGGTGCGAAAAGACTGGAGTCTCGACCGCTTTATCGTTGACCCCGGACGCCCCGGCAATGTCTTCACCCTGGGCGGGCTTGGCGCCGGCACTGACAACAACTCCCACACCAGTAATCAGCATCCCGGCGGCGGGTTACGGCATGCCTGGGCGTATCTCAACACGAACCTGAAAAACACCCTGAAAGTATTGATCGGCTTCATACCGGCCTTTTTAACGTTCTTTCTCACCAAGGACTGGTGGCTGCTGGCCTACTTCGGAGCTGTCATCTGGTTCGGCATAACCGCTTCCCGCAATATAATCCAGTCGGTGCTGGGGGGTGGCGGATTGAGGCGTTCGCCGCTGCTGCCGTGGAATTCACTGGTGAGTTGGAGTCGTATATCGGACTCGCTTCTCTATACCGGTTTTTCAGTGCCACTGCTCGATTATCTTGTCAAAACCCTGGTGCTTGATCACGGTTTCGGTATTACCACCTCGACCGACCCAATCACACTCTATGCAGTCATGGGGGTTGCCAATGGGCTCTACATATGCAGTCATAACTTGTTCCGCGGGCTACCGCGCAGTGCTGCGGCTGGCAACCTGTTCCGTTCGACTCTGGCGATTCCGCTGGCGATTTTTATCAATGGCCTTATCGGCGGTTTATTGCAGGTAGCCGGCGTAACCGATGTAAGCGGAGAACTGCAGAAATGGGCGGCGATCATTTCCAAGTTCTCTTCCGACTGCGTGGCGGCGGTCATCGAGGGACTCGCAGACCGGCAGACCAACATCGAAGTACGGCTGAGAGCGTATCGTTCCAAGATCGCTCAGATATTTGCGGTGTTTTCGCGGCTCGACCTGTTATTTCCCGAAGATGACGTGCTCGATGTCCTTCAGTCCCCGAAAATGGTTCTGGAAACGCTTGACGGCGATGCCTCGGAACAGGAGACCCTGCTCATTGTAAATGCCCTTGATCTGATGTATTTCTGGATGTACCAACCGAGGGCGAGGAAGGCCCTGCAGCGTATTGTCGAAGGAATGGACCGGGAGCAATGGCTCATCTTCTATAGATCCCAGCTGGTGCTCAAGCGATATAGAGAGATCAGCCAGGTGTTTGTGAACGGACTGGTCGGCAAGAATTTTTCCAAGGCGTTGTCTTTCTACCTCGATCGGTCGGAGGAATATCTGGCGGATCTTCAGAAACTTGGAGCCAGGGTTGGATTTTCATGACCCTGCTCGCCCGCTGGGGTGCAGTCGCGCATCGATCCTGCCGGTTACGGGCAGCACCAGATTGACACCCCCTCGAGCCTGCCGATCAAAGTGGATGTCGTTCTGCCGGCAAGATTGAAACTCTTCAGCAAGCCCCCGCTGGTTCCGTGCAGACCGACTGCGATGACGGCTTGCCGGTGATGTTTCAGAAAGTTTTCGATAGTCCCGGCAACGCTCACTCCCCAGGGAGAAACCGTATCGATCCTGTGTCTGTTGATGCCGTGGTCAAGCAGAACATCGACGGCCTGGCGGAAAATATCCTCGCATGATGCTGTGGTCCCGGTCCTTACGTGAATCAGGGTGATGGCGTGCTGTTCCTGATGTGACAGGATATAACCGACATGATCGACCGCCCGCAGAGCATTATCCGAGCCGTCCACCCCTATCAGGACGTTGCGCCGGTCTCTTTCGGTCTTTGGGCAAATCCACAGCGGAGTCTTCAGTTTACGGTCCTTTATGATCGACTGGGCGATTTCGTCCGCCGGGCGTTCCACCAGCCACTGGAGGGCATAGGCCGCGCGCTTGCCCAGCACAATCGCGTCATAGACACCGCCTGTACCTTCCTGTAAGATATCATGGACGATACCGAATTGTTCGGCGACGATCTTGGTGACGATCCGATCGATAGATATCCGTTTTGATTCGAGGAGTCTGAGCGAGCGGTCTATGGCTTTGCGCGCCTTTTCCGTCAGCCGGCCCCTGATCCGGTCATCGGGGTTTTCCCACATGCTCATCAATTCATAACCCATATCATTGGAATCGCGGCGGCAGATATGAAGCAGCGTCACGTGAGGATTCTCTTGCTCGTTGAGAAATGAGCAGAGAAACTCGACCGCCGTCAGGTTTTCGGCCTTGTTGATGGTGACCAGATACTTTTTGTACATAGGGAGACTCCTCGCTCGATTCACAGTCTGAGATCAGTTCAAGTGAAACAATGCAGCGCTTCCGGTGCTCTGTCCCCTGCCGATTGAACCTCTTTCGTAGACGATATCTGCTGGTTTTATGACGATGTAACAGACCGGTGCTGCTCATGCCTCCAGGTTCGTTCTGGTCACATTGATGCAGAGTTGGTACGCATGTTCATCCCGGTCGAATTTTGTCTCAAAATTGAGTTTTTTTGCCAATCTCAACATATTGGTGTTTTCCGGCAACACCGTCCCCCAGATCGTTCTGACTCCCTGCTTTTTGGCGACCTTGAGCAGATAAAGGAGCAATTGTTCGCCGATTCCCTGACCCTGCCATTGATCGCCGATGAGAATCGAAAATTCACAGTGAGTGATGTCCGGATCTGCGATGATGCGGGCAACACCCAGCATCTTCTCCCTGTCCCCAGACAAATCTATCGCGACCAGCGCCATGTGCCGGTCATAATCGACCTGGGTCAGCATGGAAAGCATTTCCGGACTGAGTTCTCTGATATGTTGAAAGAACCGGAAATAGACGGATGACGGGGACAGGCTGCAAAAAAGCTCGGCAAAAAGATCAGCATCTTCCGGCCGAATCGGGCGGATCAGGATGCGCTTGCCCGAACTCGTGATGGTGCATAACTCGTAGTGGGCAGGGTAGGGGCTGATAACCAGGTGCAGGGGAGAGCGCTTGCTGCAGGTGCGCAGGATGATTCGCGCATCGACCACCACGGGGGACCCGTTTTTTACGAGTACCGGGTTCAAGTCCAGTTCCGCGATCTCCGGAAAATCGACAGCCAGCTGTGAAAGCTGCAGCAGCATCGTTTCAAGGGAGGCGAGGTCCGCCTTCGGTCGATTCCGGAATCCCAGCAAGACCTTGTATATCCTGGTTTCTTTCATGATATCTCTGGCAAGCAACCGATTAAGAGGCGGCAATCCGAGCGCGCTATCGGAAATGATTTCGGTAAAAATGCCGCCCATGCCGAACAGGATGATCGGGCCTAACATGTCATCGCGTTTAACGCCCATCACCAGTTCACAATCCGGGTCGCAGATATGGGGCTGCAGCGTTACCCCTTCCACAACGGCGGAAGGTTTGTGGCTGTGAGCCTCTCGCAGAATCCGATCATACCCTGCACGGATGTCTGCAGGGTTCCGGAGATCCAGATGAACTCCTTTCACCTCCGATTTATGGGTGATGTCCGGGGAAAGCACTTTCATGGTAACCGGCCAGCCGAGCTGCTCGGCAACCGACACGGCCTCCTCGACTGAACCGGCTGCCGTCGCAGGGTTCAGGTTGAAACCGTACCTGCAAAGTATCGACCGAGCCTGCAGTTCTGGCAGTAGGTATGCTTTGGAACTGGCTACCGGGGAGATGATCCTGCTGACACCAATTCTATCGAAACTCAGGTGTTGCTCGAGTCTGGGGGGAATCTCCGTGCTCAAGGCGACGTTTCTGTTGTGCTTAACCATGTACCCGAGGACTTTGACCGCGCGCTCGGGAGTCTCATAGGTGACGATGCCTGCATGGTTCAAAGCCTCCACCGAGGAAGACACCTCTCTTCCTCCCATCCACACGCAGAATACAGGGATACGGGCGGACGACAAGAGGGGAAGCAGGTGTTCGACGACCTCCTCGGGCCCTGACACCGCCTGCGGTGCGAAGATAATGAGCAGGCTGCTGCTGTCCGTGCCTTCGAGTACCAATCTGGTAACCTGAGCATAGCGTTCCGCGGACGCACCTCCCGTCATGTCGACCGGGTTCCCCTTGCTCCAGTAACTGGGAAGAACGCGGTCAAGGGCGACAATCACATGATCGGGCAAAACGGCCGGTTCAATGCCGTACCGTGCCATGGCATCGACAGCCATCACCCCAGGGCCGCCCCCGTTGGTGATTACCGTCATGGAAGAGCCTCTCGGACGGGACTGTTTGGCCATCGCTTCGGCGCAATCGAACAAGTCCTCGATAGTGCTGACCCGTATCACTCCGGCCCGCTTGAAAACGGCATCGTAGGCCGCATCGTCACTGACCAGAGCTCCGGTATGGGAGGCGGCGGCCCGTGCCGCCGCAGGGCTGCTGCCTGACTTCAAAGCAATGATAGGCTTGATGCGGGAAACGGCACGCGACGCGCTGATAAATTTGCGAACGTCGGTTATCTGTTCGATATAGAGAAGGATGCTCCTGGTGAGCGAATCCTTCCCCAAAAAATCGATAAGATCACCGAAATCAACATCGAGCATGGAGCCGATGCTGACGAAACAGCTGAACCCTATTCCCTCTTTACCTGATAGATCGAGCAGTGAGGTACAGATTCCCCCGCTCTGAGAGATAAAGCCCAGGTTGCCTTGCAGCGGAACTGCGGAAGAGAAACTGGCATTGAGATTGGAGCCTGGGGACATCAGACCGAGGCAGTTCGGGCCGACAATGCGCATGCTGCCTGATGCCGCTGCTTCGGCGATTTCCTTCTCCACGGCCAGGCCGCCTGTTCCCGCCTCCCTGCCTCCTCCGGAGACGATAATCGCTGTTTTGACTCCCGCCGCCGAACATGCACCGATCACGCCGGGAACCCCCTCGATGGGAATCGCGATAATGGCAAGATCGACAACCTCGTCGACATCGTTCACCGACGCGAAGCTTTGCAGATTCATGACCCGGCGATATTTGGGGTTGACCGGGTAGATCCTGCCCTGGAACCCTCCCTGAATCAGGTTGCGCAGCAGTGCCGTGCCGATCCGCCCCTGTTTCTCGCTGGCCCCCACCAGGGCGATGGAACTCGGATGAAACAGCTTGTCCAGGTTTTCAATCCCCATACATCACCCCATCACGTGCATAAGCTAGCTCCCGGATCAGGTTGGCAGACACCTCGCCGTCCCTTACCCCCTGTCTTTCAATCGCAATTTTGCCAGCGCCAGATGCGCGGCATTCACCAGGGGATGCATCGTCGGGGCGGATGTCAGCAGCGGATGTGTGGCAACCTGCATCATGTCGAGTTCCCGCACCGTTACTTTTTTCTGGATGGCCAGGGCGATCACGTTAATCAATTCTCCCACCGAAGGTCCGCCTGATGCCTGACCGCCGAGAATGATGCCGGAACGATCGGCAAAAACCAGCTTGACCTTCATGGCACTTGCGCCCGGCAATATACCGGGGTGCCGGTCCGGGGCTTGAGCGGTAGCGAAAACGTGCCGGAATCCTTCTTTCTCGCAGGAACGGCATGTCATACCGGCGCTTGCGAAAGATACCGTATCGATCTTGGTTGAAAAGGCTGCGACCGTACCCTGGATCTGATGGAGTACCCGGATGCCGTACATGTTTGTTCCCGCATTTCTTGCCTCTGCGGTGGCAGTCGAGGCGAGCCAGACGGGAGCTGCTTTACGGGTAAAGAAATCTCGCTTTAAAGCGCAGTCACCGACGGCAAACACATCATCAACGCTGGTGCGCATATATTCATCAACCCAGATTGAACCATTTTCGGCAATTCTGAGACCGGCCTTTTCCGCGAGTTCGACTGAAGGTTTGGCACCGATGCTGACCAACACCAGATCCGCCGGCAGTGATTCACCGTTTTCAAGGGTGACACCGCTTACGTCAGTATCGCCATCGATTGAGACAACCCTGGAACTGGTATGTATGTGAGCCCCATGCAGGCTGAGAATTCGTGATACGTCATCACAAAATTCGTCGTCAAAGGCGCTGTACAGGAGTTTCGGCATGACTTCAACCAGCTGGACATTGACACTTGTCAACCGTGTCAACTCATCGGCGAATTCCGCTCCGATGAAGCCGCCGCCGATTATCACCACATTTCTTGCTGCCATCACCTGTTCTCTCAATGCAGCCAGGTATGACAGGCTCTTTCTGATGGTGTATACCCCGGTCAAGCTGACACCCTGGATCGGGGGAACGACCACATCGGTGCCGGTTGCCAGGACTAATTTTTCATAAGTCAGAGAATCGCCATTTCTTAAAACGGTCAGATGGCTGTTCACATCGAGGGATTCGACTTTTCCAACCTTGATTTCAATGCCGGCGTCCTCGAGCGGCTTGTTTCCCATAATGTTCTGCTTGGGGTCCGTGATGGTATTCATCATGTAGGGAATAGCGCAGGGTATGACCCCATCGCCTATATCTTTGATGACGCATACCGATTTGTCGGGATAAACGCTTTTTGCCGTCAGAGCGGTGATAATCCCGGCAGGTCCTCCGCCGATCACTACAATGTTAGAATTCATCATGTTATCCTCCGATAGTCAGGTATATTGACCAGTTGAGCCCACATCTTCCAGCTCTTCTACGGTTCTGTTTGCTTCCGGTAATCGTTTCCTAGCATTAATAATGCCAGTCAATCGTGGGAGCGGACGGTAGGTGGGGGGACGATCTTCGGGGCAGGAAAGCCCTATTGGCTGATTATCTGCATTGGTCTGCAGGTAATTTCTGCTTTCTCTCTTTTAGAAAGGAGAAGCGCATGATCGTTCAATGGTGTATGCCGGTAATCTGAGCCGCCGGCATGAATAGGGTGCAGGAGTAGTTTCGATGGATACAATATGGCTGTCCGAGACATCCCAGACCACCCGGGAGAAAATCTTCAGGACGTGTCAGGATCTTTTACAGTGTGTAAACAGATATTGCAAAACACCTGATATTGACGGTTTCATAACGCCTTCGATTCGATTATCGAAATCAAGCTAACCACTGATCCCTACTAGGACCATACAGCCATGATATCCTCATTCAAGAAAGCGCTCGACTCAGGAAAGTTTGTGGTGACCTGCGAAGTTGCTCCTCCGAAAGGCATAAACCTTGAGAAGGTATCCCGCCACATTGATCTGCTCAAAGATAAGGTGGACGGGATGAATATCACCGATCATCAGAGCTCTGTAATGCGCTTCCCTTCGATTGGAGGGGCGTTGCTGGTGAAAGAGATGGGCGGTGAGCCGATACTGCAGATGACCTGCAGGGACCGCAACCGTCTTGCCCTGCAGGCGGAACTGCTTTTTGCCGCCAGCCGGAGGATCAACAACGTTCTCTGTCTCACCGGTGATTCGGTTATGCTGGGCGATCACAAGACCGCTAAAGGTGTATTCGATCTCGATTCCAGCCAGCTCCTGGCAGCCGTCAGAACCCTTGAAAAAGGCAAGGATCTCGGCGGCAACGACCTGGAGGGAGCGCCGACCTTCTGTGCCGGCGCCATCGTCACCCCGGAGGCCAATCCTGTCGAGCCTCAGCTGATCAAATTCGAGAAGAAAATCGAGGCGGGCGCCGAATTTATTCAAACCCAGGCGGTGTACGATCTCGATAAGCTGAAAGATTTCATGAGCTACGCGCGCCAGTTCAAGGTCAAGATTCTGGCCGGCATAATCCTGCTGACCTCCGCGCCGATGGCCAGGTTCATGAATAAAAACATTGCCGGGGTCAACGTCCCCCAACCGCTGATTGACGAGATATCCCAGGCCCCCAAGGGAGGGGCGCTGGCAAAGGGTATTGAAATTGCCGGGCCCATGATCAGCCGGATTCACTCCGAAAAAATCTGTGACGGGGTTCATATCATGGCCATCGGCAAGGAGGAGCTGGTTCCTGAAATCATGGCCTCGGCCGGCGTGTCACCGGCTTCTGTATAGTCTTTTCCGACCGTTGGGCGACAACAATGTCCGATACCTGCCCATCTTCCGATGATCGTCGCTTGTCGGCAACCAGGGCTCGATCATCGATTTTTGCCGCTCGGTCTTCCGTTCTTGTGGAAAAGCATTTCCTTCTGTATTTTTCTCATGGTATCGCAACCGGATATCAATGGCCGGGTGCTATGAATACAAGCCGTCGAGCGTTCATGTGACGCCAGCAGCGGGAGGAGTTAAGACCGATGGAGAAGAGCGAGGGCACGATCATGGGGCGGCGCAAAGTCGCTGTTGTTACCGGTGGGGCGAGGGGGATCGGCAAGGCCGTCTGCGACGAGTTCATTGCCCGGGGAGTTACCGTCTGCACCATTGATTTGCTTGATAACCACTATTATGTCGGCGACATCGCCGATGAAACGGTGCTGAGGCGGTTTGCCGCCAAAGTCATTGCCGAATACGGCTCGATCGACTTCCTCGTCAATAACGCCTGTCTTTCGCGGGGAGGTCTGCACGGCTGTTCTTACGAAGATTTCAATTACGTACTGCGGGTCGGGGTTGCAGCTCCGTTTCTGCTGGCTCAACTGTTCATGGACCATTTCAGCACATCGGCGAGTATCGTGAATATTTCCTCCACCCGTCATCTGATGAGCCAGGCCGATACTGAAAGCTATTCGGCAGCCAAGGGAGGGATAACCGCCCTGACCCACGCGATGTCGGTCACCCTTGCCGGAAAGGCGCGGGTCAATTCCATCTCACCGGGCTGGATCAACACCACCGCGGCATCATTTGAAGGCTCAGATGCAAATCAGCATCCGGCCGGCAGGGTGGGCGAGCCGGCCGATATCGTCCACGCGGTTATGTTTCTGTGCGATCAGAGAAGCGGTTTCATCACGGGACAGGACCTGATTGTCGACGGGGGGATGACAACATTGATGATCTATCACCGCGACGGTGGCTGGACGTATGACGATCCGGACAGCTGATGGCTTGATGGTTAAGGTGCTCTG